>JALYMU010000311.1 GCA_030773595.1 Actinomycetota bacterium
GGCACGTCCAGCCCGACCCGCGCGAGCATCTCGCGGACGTGGGAGGCGTTGCGCAGGTCCGTCGGCGGGCCGGGGAAGTGCCGCAGGACCTCGGCGTCTCGGGCCGTGCGGCGGAACCTCTCCTCGGCGACGTCCCTGGGTCGCTGACCGACCCAGGACAGGAGCAGGTCCGCGGCCACGCGCCGGTCGACCGGAAGCCCGTCATGGGCGAGCTCGACCGCCAGCAGCGCCGCGGCGGACTCGGCCAGGGCCGTGAGCAACGCCAGCGGCGGTCCACCGGAGGCGCCTCGGGGATCCGAGAGCCCGCGCAGCACCGTCTCCTGACGCAGCCGTACGTCGAGCACGAGCTGGGCCCATCGCGCCGCGCTGCTCAGGTCCTGCGCCCACCGCCCGCGCAGCCAGTCCGCGCTGAGCCGGCCGTCCGGACGTACCGGCTCGCCGTCCTCGCCGTCGAGCTCGAGCAGGTCCGGGGGCCCGACGGGCTCCGGCGGCTCGGGGAGCCCGAGCGACGCCGCCCACACCGCCCCGGCGTCATCGCGGCGTAGCCCGTGCACGAGGCGACCGACCGCGCCGACGTCCCAGCACGTACGGGGCCGCACACCGGCCGCGACGAGTGGCGCGGCGGTCTCGCGCGCCGCCCACCACGTCCACCGCGGGTCGAGGGTCGCCACCTGCGCGACCACGGCGTCCGGCGCGACGGTCGGGACCGTGCGTACGCCCTGCGGCCAGGCCAGCGCCAGCCCGGTGCCGCCCGCGACGGCGATCGCGAGTGGGGTTCCCCGGCGCACGCCCGCGGCGGCGAGCTCGTCGGTCAGCGGCACGGCGTCATCCTGGCGGGCGCAGGCGCCCGCCGCCCGCCGGCCCGCTCAGTTGCGCGTTTCCCGGTCGAAGCGCACGTCGACGTCCTCCTGCTCGGTGGCTCGTTGGGCTGTCGCGGACTGCGCGTAGGAGCGCTGGTCGGCCGAGGTGAGGTCCGCGTCGTCGGTGAACGCGCTCAGCAACGCCCGCGGATAGAGCCGCTGCGCGCGTACGGCGTTCACCTCCGCGCAGAGCACGATCGTGACCGCTTCGAGGTAGATCCACGCGACGAGCCCGAGGACCACGGCGAACACGCCGTTGGTCGCGCTCGCTCCCTTGACGACGTGGCCGACGTAGACGGCGCCGACGGACTGCAGGACCTGCCACACGACGGCTGCTGCGAGCGCCCCCGGCACGATGTCCCGCAGCGGCAGGCGTCTGGCGGTGGTGATGCGGAACCCGACGACGAAGACCACGGCGTTGACCGCCACGGACGCGAGCGTGAGCAGGATCTTCGCCCACAGCCCGACGCTCGCGCCGAACTGCTCAGCGCTGGTTCCGAGTGCCGACAGCACCGTGGTGGCGAGGACGGCGGCACCCACCGTCGCGAGCAGCAGCAGTCCCCGGGCGCGCGAGCGCAACGGGTTGGGCCGCCGATGGCGCGGGACGGCCCATACGACGTTCATCGCGTTCTGGATCGCCTGGCCGATGCCGAGCCCGCCGTACACGCATCCCGCGATGCCGAGGATGACGCCCAGCTTCGTGCCACCGAGGCCCGCCGGGTTGCCGAGCTGGTCGCCGATGATCGGGAACTGGCTCAGCGCCGAGTCCACGACCCGGTCACGCAGGCCGGGGTCACCCCGGAGGACCGCACCGAGCGCGGAGGTCAGGAGCAGCAGGAGTGGAAACGAGGACAGGAAGCCGTAGTAGGTGATCAGCGCCGCGAGGAAGGTGCCCTGGTCGTCGACGAACTTGTAGATGACCGCGAGCGGGAATCCCGCCCACGGATGGGACTGCTGGAAGCGGTCGAGCCGCTCGGTCAGCGTCATCGCCGGACCTCTGGCCCGCCGGCTACGCACCCGGGCATCGGTGCAGCCCTTCCTCGACGCAGCCCGGCCTCCACGCGAGCAGGCGTACCCGGAGCCCCCGCCCCGCACGCACCGGCTACCCGCGTGCGGCGGCGTGGGCGATGTCGGTGAAGCGGTGCACCAGGTAGCTCGTCGCCTCGTCCACCGACAGCGCCCGGCCGAACAGGTAGCCCTGCGCCGCGTCGCAGCCCGCCGAGCGCACCAGCGCCAGCGACTCGGCACTGTCGACGCCCTCCGCGACGACGGTGAGGCCGAAGCGGTGGGCGACCTCCACCGTGGACACGAGCACCGACTCGGCGACGACCTCGCCGAAGAGCTCCGTGAAGGTGCGGTCGATCTTCACGCCGTCCAGCGGCAGGGAGCGCGGTAGCCGAAGGAGGCGTAGCCAGTGCCGAAGTCGTCGAGGTCGACCCGCACGCCGTAGCCGCGCAGCTCCTCCAGAAGGGCGTAGGTGTGGTCCGGGCGGGCCAGCATCTGGGTCTCCGTGACCTCGACCCGCAGGTGGTCGGCGGGCAGGTCGAAGTGGTCGAGCAGCGCGCGCACCTCGGCGGCGAGGCCGTCGTCGTCGAGCACCCGGCCCGAGAGGTTCACACTCGTCACGACTCGCAGCCCCTGCGCGCGCCAGGCGGCCGTCTGCTCGACCGCGAGGGCGAGGGTGTGCTCGATGAGCGGTCGGATGATCCCGGTCTCCTCGGCAAGTGGCACGAAGTCGTTCGGGCCGACCAGCCCGCGCTCCGGATGGCGCCATCGGACGAGGGCCTCCACGCCGAACACTCCGCCGTCACTGAGCCGGACCTGCGGCTGGTAGAAGAGCTCGATCTGGCCGGCCGCGATGGCGGTGAGCAGCTCGGCGGCCTCGCCGGAGTCGCGGCAGCCGAGCCCTCCCCCGACAAGCCCTGAGCCGGGAAGGGTAGGTCGCGACAGCGCTGCGGGCACGGTGTCCGTGCATCGATTCCGTATCGGCCGCGGCGGGTCACTTCCTGCGGCGTTGGTGCCCGCCCCCGGCACGGCCCGGCGCCGGGCCGCTGCTGGCCCGCACGACGAGCTCCGCCCCGACGACCACCTGCATCTCCTCGACCTCCCCGGAGGACTCCATCTGCTCCACCAGGACCTGCAGGGATCGCCGCCCCACCTCAGCGAAGTCCTGCCGGACCGTGGTGAGCGGCGGCGTCAGGTAGGCAGCCTCCGGGACGTCGTCGAAGCCCACGACGCTCACCTGCCCCGGCACGTCGACGCCCGCCTCGTGCAGTGCCCGGAGCACGCCGAGCGCCATCGAATCGTTGCCCGCGAAGATCGCCGTGGTGCCGCCCTCGGTCATGATCCGGCGGCCGAGCTCGAAGCCTGACCGGGCACTCCAGTCCCCGACGAGCAGCTCCGGCACGGCAGCGCCCGCGTCCTCGAGCGTGGCGCGCCAGCCGTCCTCCCGCGCCCTCGCCTCGAGCCAGTCCAGCGACCCTGCCACGTGCCGGACGGTGTCGTGGCCCAGAGCGAGCAGGTGCTCGACCGCCGCGCGCGCCCCGCCGTACTGGTCCACCGCCACGGCGGGCAGCGGTCCGGGCGCGCCACCCTCCACCGCCACCATGGGGACGTCGACCGAGAGGTCCCCGAGCGCCTCGGCGGTCGAGGCGTACGGCGCGATGACGATGATTCCGGCAGCCGCCTGCGCCCGCAGGTTGTCCACGGCGTCGCTGATCGAGCGGAGGTCGAGGGCTCCGACGCTGGAGATGCTGACGAAGTAACCCGCAGCACGAGCAGCGCGCTCGATGCCGAAGAGCGTCGACGCGGGGCCGTACAGCGTCGTGTCGAAGCTGATGACACCCACGATGCGCGAGCGCCCGGTGACCAGGGCGCGGGCGGCGACGTTGGGACGGTAGTCGAGCTCCGCCATGGCGGCGAGCACACGCTGACGCGTCGGGTCACTCACGCTCGGCGAGCCGTTGAGGACGCGCGAGACCGTCATGTGCGACACACCGGCGCGGGACGCGACGTCGGCCATGACCGCGGGGCGTGCCCGGGAGTCGTGCGCCGTCACCGCACGGAAACCTCCGCCCTCGCGGCGCCTGCGGTTGCCACCGGCTCGGTCTGCGCCGCGTCGGCGCTCACCCTACGGCAGCCGACCGGCGTACCTCACCCCTTCCCGCTGGCCGTAGACGTTCTGGTAGCGGTCGTGGAGCGCGTCGATGTCGCGCTGCTCGATCGGCAGCGGGTCGCCGAGCTGGCACGCGACGTGCACGGTACGCGCGACGTCCTCACACATGACGGCGGCCTTGACCGCGGCCCTCGCCGTCGGCCCGATCGTGAAGACGCCGTGGTTGCGCATCAGCACCGCGGGCGAGCGGGAGCCGTGCAGCGTCTCGACGATGCCCTTGCCGATGTCGTCGTTGCCGATCAGCGCGAAGGGCCCGACCGGGATCTCGCCGCCGAACTCGTCGGCCATCGCCGTGAGCACGCAGGGGATCGACTCGCCGCGGGCCGCCCACGCCGAGGCGTAGGCCGAGTGCGTGTGCACCACGCCACCGACGTGCGGCATCGACCGGTAGACGTAGGCGTGCGCGGCGGTGTCGCTCGACGGAGCGAAGGTGCCCTCGACGACTTCGCCGTCGAGGTCGCAGAGGATCATGCAGTCGGGGCTCAGGTCGTCGTAGGAGAGCCCACTCGGCTTGATCACCATGAGCTGCTCCCCCGGCACGCGCGCGGACACGTGGCCGCCGTCCAGGCAACGAGCCCGTAGCGGGTGAGCTCGGCGTGCAGTGCGGCGACGGTCGCGCGTAGTGCGTGACGGTGTCGGCGACGGCGGTCGTCATCGGGCCAGCGCCTCGCGGCGGATCCGCTTGAGCCGGTGCATCACGTCGTTGGCTCCTCGTCCGAAGTAGTCGTGCAGCGCGCGGTACTCGGCGTAGAGCGCGTCGTAGGCGGCAGCCCTGGTCTCGTCTGGGCTGTGGACCGCCCGGCGGACCTTGCCCATCGCCGCCGCGGCGGCGCGGATGTCGGGGTAGGCGCCGGCGGCGACCGCGGCGTGCATGGCGGAGCCGAGGGCCGGTCCCTGGGCCGAGGCGATGACACTGAGCGGGAGACGGCTGACGTCGGCGTAGATCTGCATCAGCAGCGCGTTCTTCTGCAGGCCGCCGGCGATCACGAGCTCCTCGACGGGCACGCCGGCCGCCTCGAAGGCCTCGATGATGACGCGGGTCCCGAACGCCGTCGCCTCGAGCAGCGCGCGGTAGACCTCGTGCGGACGGGTGGCGAGCGTGAGGCCCACGACCAGCCCCGACAGCTCGTGGTCCACGAGCACGGAGCGGTTGCCGCTGTGCCAGTCGAGGGCCACGAGACCGTGCTCGCCGACCGCCAGCTCGCTCGCCCGCGCGGTCAGCAGCTCGTGGACGCCGACGCCACGCTGCGTGGCCCCGTCGCGGACGTACGCCGGGACGCCGTGCTCGACGTACCAGCCGAAGATGTCGCCGACGCCGGACTGGCCCGCCTCGTAGCCGTAGAGGCCGGGCACGATCCCGCCGTCCACGACCCCGCACATGCCCGGGACCTCGCCGAGCGCGTCGGAGTTCATGACATGGCACGTTGAGGTGCCCATCACCGCGAGCATCTGACCCGGCTCGACAGCTCGCGCCGCCGGTGCGGTCACATGGGCGTCGACGTTGCCGACGCAGACGGCGATGCCCTCCGGCAGGCCGGTCCACGCGGCGGCCTCGGCGGAGAGCGACCCCGCTCGGGCCCCGAGCGGCGCGATCGGGTGCTCGAACTTGTCGCGCACGAAGCCGGCGAAGGCGGGGTTCAGGACGGCGAGGAAGTCCTCGGCCGGGTGGCGCCCGTCCTGTCGGACGCCCTTGTAGCCGGCGGTGCACGCGTTGCGGACGTAGGTGCCGCACAGCTGCCAGACGATCCAGTCGGCTGCCTCGCCGAGATGGTCCATCCGCGCGTAGACCTCGGGGTCCTCCTCGAGCAGCTGCAGCCCCTTCGCGAACTGCCACTCCGAGGACAGGGGCCCGCCGTACCGGCCGATCCAGCTCTCGCCGCGCTCGTGGGCGAGGGCGTTGATGCGGTCGGCGTGGGGCTGCGCGGCGTGGTGCTTCCAGAGCTTGACGTAGGCGTGCGGGCGGTCGCGGTAGTCCTCGAGCCGGCACAGCGGCGTGCCGTCGGCGAGCACCGGCAGCACGGTGCACGCGGTGAAGTCCGTGCCGATCCCGATGACGTCCTCCGCCGGGACGCCGCTCGCGGCGAGCGCCTTGGGGACGGCGACCTTGAGGACCTCGACGTAGTCGGCGGGGACCTGCAGGGCCCAGTCCGGCGGCAGGAGACGGCCGCTGCCGGGCAGGAGATGGTCCACGACGCCGTGGCGGTAGTCGTGCACGGCGCTGCCGAGCTCCGCGCCGTCGCGGACGCGCACGACGACCGCGCGTCCGGACAGGGTGCCGAAGTCGACGCCGACGACGTAGGTGTCGGCCGGGCCGGACAGCGTCGGGTTCAGCGTTCACATACGCCCCGACGTCAAGAGCGCGGCTCAGCGGCGGGCCGGCGACGCGCGGAAACTACGGTCACGACCCGAGGCAGGACGGTCCGGTCAGCCCCAGGGCGGCAGCGCCGGGAGGTCCGCCGGCGTCGGGCGACCGAAGAGCCACGCGAGGGTCTCGGCGTCGCCGAGCCCGTCGGGGCG
>JALYMU010000312.1 GCA_030773595.1 Actinomycetota bacterium
GCTCAGGGCGCCCGGGATGCTCGCCAGCCGCTCGCCGATGATCAGCACGCCGCCGGAGCGGAGTACGGCGGACGCGGCGCCGGCCGCGTCCGGGTCGAGCCCGGCGAGCGGGGCGCCCGAGCCGAGCGCGTCGAGGACGGCGACCTCGGCACCGGGGGCGGCGACGAGCACGGACCCGAGGAGCTTCTCCAGACCCCGGCTCGCCCACGGCGCCACGCCGAAGACCCTGGCACCACTGCGCGCTGCCTTGCGCAGCCGCAGGAAGAGAATCGGGCTCTCCTCCTCCGGCTCGAGCCCGACCAGGACCGCGCCGGGCGCCTGCTCGAGGTCGGCGTAGGTGACCGCACCGGTCGACGGGCCGCTCCCGGCGACCAGCGCGGCGAGGAAGTCCTCCTCCTCCGCGGAGTGCGGCCGGGCGCGGAAGTCGATGTCATTGGTCCCGAGCGCCAGCCGGGCGAACTTCGCGTAGGCGTAGGCGTCCTCGACCGTGAGCCGACCGCCGGTCAGGACCCCGACACCGCCCCGGTCGCGGGCAGCGGCGAGCCCCTGCGCGGCGATGGCGAGCGCCTCGGGCCACGAGGCGGGGACCAACGTGCCGTCGTCGTCGCGGACGAGCGGGTGCGTGATCCGGTCGGGCTGGACGGCGTAGGCGAAGGCCCAGCGGCCCTTGTCGCAGTTCCACTCCTCGTTGACCTGCGGGTCGTCGGCCGCCAGCCGGCGCAGGACCTTGCCGCGCCGGTGGTCAGTGCGCAGGGCGCAGCCGGAGGCGCAGTGCTCGCACGCCGTCGGCGTCGACACGAGGTCGAACGGCCGGGCGCGGAAGCGGTAGGCCGCACCGGTCAGGGCGCCGACCGGACAGATCTGCACGGTGTTGCCGGAGAAGTAGCTCTCGAACGGCTGCTCGGCGTAGATGCCGACCTGCTGGAGCGCGCCACGCTCGAGCAGCGCGATGAACGGGTCGCCGGCGATCTGCGCGGAGAAGCGCGTGCACCGCGCGCACAGGACGCAGCGCTCACGGTCGAGCAGCACCTGCGAGGAGATGTTGATCGGCTTGGGGAAGGTCCGCTTGACCCCGTCGAAGCGCGACTCGGCGCGTCCGTTGGACATCGCCTGGTTCTGCAGCGGGCACTCGCCGCCCTTGTCACAGACCGGGCAGTCCAGCGGGTGGTTGATGAGCAGCAGCTCCATGACACCCTGCTGGGCCTTGTCGGCCACCGGCGAGGTGAGCTGCGTGCGCACGACCATGCCCTCGGACACGGTCGCCGTGCAGCTGGCGAGCGGCTTGCGCTGGCCCTCGACGTCGACCAGGCACTGCCGGCACGCGCCGACCGGGTCGAGCAGGGGGTGGTCGCAGAAGCGCGGGATCTGGATGCCCAGCAGCTCGGCGGCACGGATGACCAGCGTCCCCTTCGGGACGCTGATCGAGTAGCCGTCGACCGTGAGCGTGACCAGGTCGGCGTTCTTCTGGACCTCGGCACCGGAGGTGGCGTTGGTGGTGACGGTCATCAGCCTCGTGCTCCTGCGGGCGTTCCCGTCGTACGGCGGGTGGCCGGCTCCGCGAACAGAGTCGACGCCGCCGGGTCGAAGGGGCAGCCCCGGTCGGTGAAGTGAGCGAGGTACTCGTCGCGGAAGAACTCGATCGAGGAGGTGATCGGGCTGGTGGCACCGTCGCCGAGCGCGCAGAACGAGCGCCCGAGGATGTTGTCACACAGGTCGAGGAGTTTCGCCAGGTCCTCCTGGGTCCCGTCGCCTTCCTCCAGCCGGCGCAGGATCTGCACGAGCCAGTAGGTCCCCTCGCGGCACGGCGTGCACTTGCCGCAGGACTCGTGGGCGTAGAACTCCGTCCAGCGCAGCACCGCGCGGACGACGCAGGTCGTCTCGTCGAAGACCTGCAGCGCCTTGGTGCCGAGCATGGACCCGGCCGCGCCGACGCCCTCGTAGTCGAGCGGGACGTCGAGGTGGGCGTCGGTGAGGATCGGGGTGGAGGAGCCCCCCGGTGTCCAGAACTTCAGCCGGCGGTCCTCGCGCATCCCGCCGGTCATGTCGAGCAGCTCGCGCAGCGTGATTCCGAGCGGCGCTTCGTACTGCCCGGGACGGGCGACGTGACCGGACAGCGAATAGAGCGTCATGCCCTTGCTCTTCTCGGTGCCCATGGCGGAGAACCACTCGGCACCGTTACGCACGATGACGGGCACGGACGCGATCGACTCGACGTTGTTGACGACCGTGGGTGAGGCGTAGAGCCCGGCGACGGCGGGGAACGGCGGACGCAGGCGGGGCTGGCCGCGGCGGCCCTCGAGCGAGTCGAGCAGCGCGGTCTCCTCGCCGCAGATGTAGGCCCCGGCGCCGGCGTGGACGGTGAGCTCGAGGTCGAAGCCGCTGCCCTGGATGTTCCTGCCGAGGTAGCCCGCGGCGTAGGCCTCCGCGACGGCGTTCTGCAGGCGGCGCAGGACGTGCACGACCTCACCGCGCAGGTAGATGAAGGCGTGGCTGGCGCGGATGGCGTAGGAGGAGATGATCACCCCCTCCACGAGCTCGTGGGGGTTCGCCATCATGAGCGGGATGTCCTTGCAGGTGCCCGGCTCGGACTCGTCGGCGTTGACCACCAGGTAGTGCGGCTTGCCGTCGCCCTGGGGGATGAAGCCCCACTTCATCCCGGTCGGGAAGCCGGCACCGCCGCGCCCGCGCAGCCCGGAGTCCTTGACCAGCTGGATCAGCTCGTCCGGGTGCATGCCGAGGGCCCTCGGGAGCGCGGCGTAGCCGTCGTAGCGGCGGTAGGTGTCAAGCGTCCACGACTCTGGCTCGTGCCACATCCGGCTGAGGACCGGCGTGAGGTCCGTCATCGGGTGCCTCTCTCGTCAGAGGTTCCGGGGTCCTGGGGCGGCGTGGTGTTCGCCGGGTCGCTCGCGGAGGTGCCGACCGGCTCGTCGTTGGCACTGGGACCACCCGCGATGCCGTAGCCCTCGACCCGCCCGGGAGCGCGAGGGCCGGGCGCCCCGGTGCGGTCGCCGGTCGCCTCGCCGCGGCGGGCGAGCTCGTCGGCGAGGTGGACGCCCGCGAGCGTCGCGGGACCACCCGACGGGCCCTCGTCGGCGAGGCCGTCGGAGAAGCCCGCGAGCACCCGGGACACCTGGCGGAACGTGCACAGCCGCGGGCCACGGGTCGGTGCCGGCGGGGCCCCGGCGCGGATGCCCTCCACCAGCGCGACAGCGCTCTGCGGCGTCTGGTTGTCGTAGAACTCCCAGTTGACCATCACCACGGGCGCGTAGTCGCACGCCGCGTTGCACTCGAGGTGCTCAAGGGTGATGAGGCCGTCCTCGGTCGTCTCGTCGTGGCCGATGCCGAGGTGGGACTTCAGCGTGGCGAAGATCTCGTCGCCACCCATGATCGCGCAAAGCGTGTTGGTGCAGACTCCGACGGAGTAGTCCCCGACCGGGCGGCGCTTGTACATCGTGTAGAACGTCGCGACGGCCGAGACCTCCGCCGTCGTGAGCCCGAGGATCTCCGCGCACAGCTCGATGCCCTCGGGGCTGACGTAGCCCTGCTCGGACTGCACCAGGTGCAGCATCGGCAGGAGCGCGGAGCGCGACTGCGGGTAGCGGGCGAGGATCGCCTGCGAGTCCGCGACGAGCCGCGCACGCATGTCCGCGGTCATCGTGCCGCGCCCGCGCGTGGCGGCGTCCGTGGCGACTGTCCCGCCGGGGCCGCCGGCAGGGTCGAGAGACGGGTCCATCAACGGTCCACTCCACCCATCACGGGGTCGATGCTGGCGACCGCGACGATGACGTCGGCGATCTGGCTGCCCTCGCACATGGCGGCGACGGCCTGGAGGTTCGTGAACGACGGGTCGCGGAAGTGCGCGCGGTACGGGCGGGTGCCGCCGTCGCTCACCAGATGGCACCCGAGCTCCCCGCGCGGGGACTCCACCGGGACGTAGACCTGGCCCGCGGGCACGCGGAACCCCTCGGTCACGAGCTTGAAGTGGTGGATCAGCGCCTCCATCGACTGCCCCATGATGTGGCGGATGTGGTCGAGGGAGTTGCCCAGGCCGTCGCCACCGAGTGCGAGCTGCGCCGGCCAGGCGATCTTTTTGTCCTCGACCATCACCGGCCCCGGGACGAGCTTGTCCAGGCACTGCTCCATGATCTTGACCGACTCGCACATCTCGTCGAGGCGGATGCGGAATCGCCCGTAGGAGTCGCACGTGTCACGCGTGATCACGTCGAACTCGTAGTTCTCGTAGCCGCAGTAGGGCTGGGTCTTGCGAAGGTCCCATGGCAGGCCGGTCGAGCGCAGGACCGGCCCGGTGATGCCGAGCGCCGTGCAGCCGGTGATGTCGAGGTAGCCGACATTCTGCAGCCGCCGCTTGAAGATGGCGTTCTCGTTGCACAGCGCGGCGTACTCCGGGAGGTACTTGTACATCCACCCGATGAACTCGCGGATCTTGTCGATCGCTCCGGGCGGGAGGTCCTGGATGACGCCGCCGGGACGGATGTAGGCGTTGTTCATCCGCAGGCCGGTGATGTGCTCCTTGAGGTCGAGCACCTTCTCCCGCTCGCGGAATCCGATCGTCATGACCGTGAGCGCGCCGATCTCCATGCCGCCGGTGGCGATGGCAACCAGGTGCGACCCGATGCGGTTGAGCTCGAGCATCAGGACGCGCAGGACACTGGCCCGGTCGGGGATCTGGTCGGTGATCCCGAGCAGCTTCTCCACTGCCAGGCAGTAGGACGCCTCGTAGTGGATGTTGGCGAGGTAGTCCATGCGCGTGCACAGCGTCACGCCCTGGGTCCAGTTGCGGTACTCCATGTTCTTCTCGATGCCGGTGTGGAGGTAGCCGATGCCGCAGCGGGCCTCGGTCACCGTCTCACCCTCGAGCTCGAGGATCAGCCGCAGCACGCCGTGGGTCGACGGGTGCTGGGGACCCATGTTGACCACGACGCGCTCGTTCTCGACGTCGCCGAGGTCGGAGGCCAGGGTGTCCCAGTCGCCGCCGGTCAGGGTGTAGACGCGGCCCTCGGTCGTGTCGCGCACCCCGGCGTAGGGGTCGGGCCCGCCCCCGCCGCGGTGGGCGTCGTCGTTGTGAGCACCGCCCCCGGTGTACGCCGTGGCGCCGCCCTCGGGGATGCCCTGCTCTCCCGCGTAGCCGGTGCCGGTGCTCGCCCCGCGGCTGGCGTCCGCCGCCGCGCCGGGGTCGAACGCCGTCGCGCCGCTGCCGGAGGTCGGGTCCGTGTGTCGATCGCTCATCAGGTGTAGGACCTCCGCTCGTCCGGCGGCGGGATGAAGGCGCCCTTGTACTCCACAGGGATCCCGCCGAGCGGGTAGTCCTTGCGCTGGGGGTGCCCCGGCCAGTCGTCGGGCATCTCGATGCGGGTCAGGGCGGGGTGCCCGTCGAAGATGATGCCGAAGAAGTCCCAGGTCTCCCGCTCGTGCCAGTCGTTGGTCGGGTAGACCGACACGATCGACGGGATGTGCGGGTCCGCGTCGGGACAGGTGACCTCGACGCGCAGCCGGCGGTTGTGGGTCATCGACAGCATGGGGTAGACCGCGTGCAGCTCGCGACCCTGGTCACCGGGGTAGTGCACGCCGCTCACGCCCAGGCAGAACTCGAACCGCAGCGTCGGGTCGTCGCGCAGGGCGCGCATCACCTCGACGAGGTTCTCCCGGCGTACGACGAACGTCATCTCGCCGCGGTCAACAACCACGCGCTCGATGGCGCGGACGTACGACGGAAGCGCCGCCTCGAGCGCGTCCGCGGCCTGGTCGAACCACCCGCCGTAGGGCCGCGTCGCCGCGCCGGGGAGCTGGATCCGGCGGACGAGGCCGCCGTACCCGGTCGTGTCGCCGCCCTGGTGGACGCCGAACATGCCACGGCGGACGCCGATGACCTCGTTGCCCGTGTCGGCCGGACCGGCCTCGACCTGCTGGCTGTCGTGGCCCTCGGTGCGCGTGGGGTCCGTCCCGCCCGCGGCAGCCTGTCCACCGGCGGCGAGCCGGTTGGCGTCCTCGGGACGCTCGGGTGGACGGCTCACCGCAGCATCCCCTTCATCTGCAGCGTCGGCACGGCCTGCAGCGCAGCGGCCTCGGCCTCACGCGCTGCGCGCACGCGGTTGACGCCCATCGGCTCGTGCTGGATCTGCTCGTGCAGCTTGAGGATGGCGTCCATCAGCATCTCCGGGCGCGGCGGGCAGCCGGGCAGGTAGATGTCGACCGGCACGATGTGGTCCACGCCCTGCACGATCGCGTAGTTGTTGAACATCCCGCCGGAGGACGCGCACACGCCCATGGCCAGAACCCACTTCGGGTTCGCCATCTGGTCGTAGATCTGGCGGACGACGGGCGCCATCTTCTGGCTCACCCGCCCCGCGACGATCATCAGGTCGGCCTGGCGCGGCGAGGCGCGGAAGACCTCCATGCCGAAGCGCGCGAGGTCGTAGCGGCCGGCCCCGGTCGCCATCATCTCGATGGCGCAGCAGGCCAGGCCGAAGGTCGCCGGCCAGAGCGAGCTCTTGCGCGACCAGTTGACGACCTTCTCGACGCTGGTCAGGACGATCCCGCTGGGGATCTTCTCCTCGAGGCCCATGTCAGTCGCTCCCCTGATCTCTCACGGCGGTCAGTCCCACTCGAGGCCGCCGCGGCGCCACACGTAGGCGTAGGCGATGAAGATCGTCGCGATGAACAGGCCCATCTCGACGAAGCCGAAGACGCCGAGCCGGTCGAACGCCACGGCCCACGGGTAGAGGAACACCATCTCGATGTCGAAGACGATGAACATCATCGCGGTGACGTAGAACTTGACCGGGAAGCGGCCGCCACCCATGGGCTGCGGCGTCGGCTCGATGCCGCACTCGTAGGCGTCGAGCTTCGCGCGGTTGTAGCGCTTGGGGCCGATGAAGGCCGCCGCACCGACCGAGACCACCGCGAAGCCGGCGGCGAGCACGAACAGCACCAGGATCGGCACGTAGGCGTCGAGCACGCGATCTCCTCCGGTGGTGTGGGCGGCGGTCCGGCCGGGCCGGTCCAAGGTCGCTGGCCGGGCTCCCGGGTCGGGCACTGCCGCGGTCCAGCCTACGGGTCAGGGGGTCAGGGGCCCTGCCGGGGCAGGGGCGGTCGGTCGGGCAGCGGTCCGAGGCTGGTCAGGCGGCAGGGGCGATCTTCACGAGCCCGTTGATGACGCGGTCCAGGGCGTCACCACCGCGCGGGTCGGTGAGGTTGGCGAGCAGCTTCAGGGTGAACCTCATGAGCGTCGGGCGGGGCAGGCCGTGCCTCGTCGCGACCTGCATGACCTGCGGGTGGCCGATGAGCTGCACGAAGACGCGGCCGAGCGTGTAGTAGCCGCCGTAGGCGTCCTTCATGGCGGCCGGGTAGGCGCGCAGGGCGGCCTCCCGCTGCGGCCCGGCGGGGCGGGCGAGCGCCTGAACGGCGACCTCGGCGGCCATCCGGCCTGACTCCATGGCGTACGCGATGCCCTCGCCGTTGAACGGGTTGACCGCCCCGCCGGCGTCGCCGACGAGCAGGACACCGCGGGTGTAGTGCGGCGTGCGGCTGAACCCCATCGGCAGCGCCCCGCCGCGGACCGGGCCGGTGGCGTGCTCCTCGTCGAACTGCCACTCCGGCGGCATGCCGGCCGTCCAGGCGGCGAGCAGCTCCTTGTAGTCCGTCTTCTGCCAGGCGCGGGTGGTGTTGAGGATGCCGAGGCCGACGTTGCTCGTGCCGTCGCCCACGCCGAAGACCCAGCCGTAGCCCGGCAGCAGGCCGCCGTCGTCGGAGCGGAGCTCGAGCCAGGACTCGAGCATGTCGTCGTCGGTGCGGGGGCTCTCGAAGTAGCGGCGCACGGCGACGCCCATCGGGCGGTCGTCGCGCTTGGGGATCCC
>JALYMU010000313.1 GCA_030773595.1 Actinomycetota bacterium
CGCCCAGGCCGGCGGCGCGCCGGTCCTCGCCGCAGGGGTCGGCTCGAAGGCGACCCAGCCGACACCGGAGAAGTACAGCTCCGGCCACGCGTGCGCATCGTGCGCGCGGACGACGTAGGAGCCCTGCCCGGTGGAGACACCAGGCAGGTAACCGACGCTGACCCGCGCCGGGATTCCCTCGGCGCGAGCCATCAACGCCATCGCGGATGCGTAGTGGACGCAGAACCCGCGGCGCTCCTCGGTCAGGAAGGTGGCGATAATCGAGCTGCCGTTCCCACCCGGAGCCTGCTCGTCGTAGCGAAACCGGGACGTGTCCCGCAGCCAGTCCTGCAACGCCAGAGCCTTGTCGTAGGCGGTGTCACGGCCCTGTGTGACGCGCCGGGCGGTGTCGGCGATGACGCCGGGCAGGTCCTCCGGCAGCTCCAACCACCGGTCGAACGCTGCGGAGGCCGCGCCGGCCGAGCGCAGCTGCGCGGCGGTGGGCTTGATCCGCAGGCTCTCGACGGTGTAGGTGTCCCCTCCTTCGAGGGGGTTGGCGGAGAACAGGTTCCACGTCTCGATGTCGTAGAGCCACCGGCCGTCGATGTCGACCTGCTGCGCGGCATAGGGGACGGGCAGCCACAGGCTTTCGAGCTGCTGGGCCTCGAAGCTGGTCGTGACCACCTCGCTGGCGACGCCCTCGGCAAGACCGACCGGACTGGGCAGCCCGTCGTCGACCCGCTGGCGGTCGGAGACCTCGAGCTTGCTCGGCTGCCAGGTGGTCCCGTCGAAGCGGTCCAGCGTCACCATGCGCACGTAGTCCGACGTCCGCTGGTTGGTCCGGTAGGTCAGGACGGGGACGTTCTCGTCGTCGCGGTTGAGGTCGTCCTTCAGCTCGACGATCGGGTTGTCGACCCGCACCACACCGTTGCCGCGTCCGTTGACGCCGAACCCGTTGCCCGAGCCGGTCAGGAAACCGTCGTCGAGGCCCGGCACCAGCACCGGCAGGAGGACGGCCACGCCGACGGCCATGACGCCGACGCGCCGACCGGCCACCGCGAGCGGTCCGGTCTCGACCCGCCCGACGGCGCGCCCGTCGATCCGGCCGCTGGAGGTGGCCAGGGCGCGTCCCCACCGGCCGACGCGGTCGCGGGAGTCGGCCAGGAGGAGCGCAAGGTAGGCGGCCGCACCGACGGCGAAGGCCACCCAGCCGACGCCACCCGGAGCCACCGCGGCGGGCACGGCGAACAGCCCGAGCAGCGGGAGGCCGGCCAACGCCGCACGACGCATCGTCACGGCGAAGGTGTCCACGAGCAGTGCCATGGCGCCGGTGCCGAGCGCGGTCACGAAGACGATGCCCGGGAACGTCTCGACCGGCGCGGCGTACTCCTCGATGTCGCTGCGCGCCTGCAGCCCCAGCGCGTTGGCGTGGCGGATGACGTCCTCGGTGGGCACGACCCACAGCAGCGCGTGCTCGCGCGCAAAGGCGTACGTCGCGGCCATCACCAGCGCCGCGAGTCCCACGAACGGCACGAGAGCGCCGGGGACACGCGCCCGGCGCGCCGCCTCGCACGCCGCCACGGTGGCGAGGACCAGCGCTGCGGCAGGGACGAACCATGCACCCGTCTGGAACAGCGGGGTGAGGCAGAGTGCCACGAGCAGCGTGGCCGCGGTCGACGCGACGGTCAGACGGGTCTGCGCCGTCATGGCGTCCCTCCTCGACGGGTAGCGGATGTCACGGAAGCAGCTGTCACGGAAGCAGATGTCACGGAAGCAGGTCTCACGGGAACGGATGTCGGGGTGCCGGACATTCCGGGGCCGGATCTCCCCGGGCCCGTGGCGCCGTTGTCTTCCGACGCACCCCGGCGCAGGGGGACCCCGTCGCCGCCGCGTCGCGCCGCGGAGGTCCACAGCTGCGCGAGGTCGGCGTCGGGGCCAGCGCGTACGACGTGCCATCCGTTGGCGGTCAACAGCGCCTCCGTGCGGCGCAACGCCTCCGCCTCCTGCTCACGGTGACGCGCCGAGACCGTCCCCCACGCCGAGCTGTCGACGAGGACGGCGACAGCAGTGGCGCAGCCCCGCGCGGCCGCGGCGACCGCCTGAGCCTCGCCCGGCTCCAGGGCTGCGAGCACAGCCACGGTGAGGCCCTCGCCGGAGCCCCGCCGCAGCTGGGGGAGGACCTCCTGCAGGCCGGCGCGCGACGCGCTCGGCGAGATCACCGCGAGGGTGTCGAGCAGGCAACCCTCGACGTCCGCGCCGGTCCGGTGCGCGACGGCGAGGCCGTCGGAGCGGGCGTCGTCGTCGCTCAGCAGCCGTACGGCGTAGCCACCGCGGGCGAGGTGCACGCCTACGGAGGCCGCGATGGCGACCGCGAGCTCGAACGAGGAGTCGGGTCCCTCACCGCGGTGGGCGACCATGCGGGCGTCGAGCAGCACGGTGGCCCGGCTCTCCCACGGCTGTTCCTCCCGGCGGACCATGAGCTCGCCGTAGCGTGCTGTGGTCCGCCAGTGCACACGGTGCAGTGCGTCGCCGTGGCGGTACTCGCGGGTGCCGACGTCGTCGTCGCCGGCCGCAGCGACCGACCGGGCGTGGCTCTGCCCGCTGCCGCTGCGCTCGCCGCCGAGCGCGACCCGCGGCAGGTCGGTGATCGGCGGGGTGACCGTGAGCCGGTCGACCGCACTGAAGGACCGGGTCAGCTCACACATCCCGAAGGGGTCGGTCAGCCGGATCGCCAGCGGTCCGAGCGGGAAGCGGCCGCGTACGTCGGACCGCAGCGTGTAGGACACCGACCGCGAGCCGCGGGGCTCGACCCGGTCGAGCACGAAGCGTGGCCGCGCGCCGAGCGCGTAGGGGACCCGGTCCTCGACGAGCAGCAGCCCCGTCGGCAGGCGCGAGACGTTGTCGAGCCGGAGCACGACCGTCGTCGTCGTCCCGGCGGGGACCCGCTCCGGGTGCAGCTGGCGGCTGC
Source organism: Actinomycetota bacterium (assembly GCA_030773595.1). Lineage (GTDB taxonomy): Bacteria > Actinomycetota > Actinomycetes > JALYMU01 > JALYMU01 > JALYMU01. The sequence continues at coordinate 2,948 of JALYMU010000313.1, forward strand.
AGGCCAGCCGGTAGCGCGTCCGCACGACCACCCAGACCGACGCCAGCGGCACAGTGGCCAGAAGAAGCCCGACGCGCAGCAGGTCGCGCTGTCCGACCGCGACCGCCACGGCCACGCAGGCGATGCCGCTAGCCAGGAAGGCCCGACCCCGTCCGGTCAGCCCGCGCAGGGCACCGGCGTAACGGCCGGCGCTCACCGGCGCCCGGCGGAGGACGGCACGGGCACCCGAGCGAGCAGGTCGCTGACCACCTGTTCGCTGGTACGCCGGTTGATCTGCGCGTCCGCGGTGGGGATGAGGCGGTGGGCGAGGACCGGGACGGCGAGCTCCTGCACGTCGTCGGGGAGGACGAAGTCGCGGTCGTCGAGGGCGGCCGCGGCTCGGGCGGTGCGCAGCAGCTGCAGGCTGGCGCGCGGCGACGCCCCGAGCCGGACCTCGGGGGAGCTGCGCGTCGCGTTGACCACGTCGATGACGTACCGGCGTACCTCGTCGGCGACATGGACGGTGCGTACGGCCTCGATGAGCTTGGCGATGGCGCCGGCGTCGGCGACGGGCTCCAGGTCGTCGAGCGGGGAGGTCTTCCCGTGGGTGTCGAGCATCTCCAGCTCGGCGCGCGCGCTGGGGTAACCCATCGACAGGCGTGCTGTGAAGCGGTCCCGCTGTGCCTCGGGGAGGGGGTAGGTCCCCTCCATCTCCACCGGGTTCTGCGTTGCGACGACCATGAAGGGGGTCTCGAGCGCGTACGTCACGCCGTCGACGGTGACCTGCCGCTCCTCCATGCACTCGAGCAGTGCGGACTGGGTCTTCGGCGACGCCCGGTTGATCTCGTCACCGACGACCATGTTCGCGAAGATTGCACCGGGCTTGAACTCGAAGTCCCGGGTCTCCTGGTTGTAGACCGAGACGCCGGTGACGTCACTGGGAAGCAGGTCGGGCGTGAACTGGATTCGGCGGACGGTGCAGTCGACCGACCGCGCGAGCGCCTTGGCCAGCATCGTCTTGCCCACACCGGGCACGTCCTCGATGAGCAGGTGACCCTCGGCAAGCATGACCGTCAGCGCCAGCTTGACGACCTGCGGCTTGCCCTCGATCACGCTGTCGACAGCGGCGCGGATGCGTCCCGCAGTGTGCCCCAGCTCCTCGAGGCTGACTCCGCCGGCCGTGCGAACGCTCAACTGGGCACTCCTCGAACGAGTCCGGCGGTGTCGGGGTCGGGGTGTCGCGCGGCTACAGCGGCGCGTCGACGAAGTGTGACATCCGCGACGCGACCCGTGGGTGGCCTTCGGCCAGTCCTTGACCCGCCTCGGTCAACGCCGTCGAGGGTGCGGACGTTCCCGCCGCGGCCCCGGAAAACCGCCGTACGTCGCGTCGGACGCCCTCCACGCCTCCCACGGTCCTGACCAGGACGGATGCCCGCGCGGGGGCGCCGGGCGGGGTCGTGCACGGTTGACGGTGGTGGTGAGTGGGGTAGAGTGGAGCGCAGTGGGGCAGAAGTGACCCCATCAGGGGCGAGGGAGGAGCGAGTGTTCCTCGGGACCCACGCCCCCCGCCTCGACGACAAGGGCCGGCTGATCCTGCCGGCGAAGTTCCGTGAGCAGCTGGCTGGAGGACTGGTGATGACGAAGGGGCAGGAGCGGTGCCTCTACGTCTTCCCGATGGCGGAGTTCGAGCGGCTCACCGAGGCCATGCGCCAGGCGCCGGTCACGAGCAAGGCCGCCCGCGACTACATGCGCGTCTTCCTCTCCGGTGCCTCCGACGAGGTGCCCGACCGGCAGGGCCGGGTCACGATCCCGCCCTCGCTTCGCCGCTACGCCGGTCTCGATCGCGACTGCGTCGTGGTCGGCGCCGGCAGCCGGGTCGAGCTGTGGGACGCGGCGGCCTGGGACCGCTACCTCGCCGAGCAGGAGCAGGCCTTCTCCGAGTTGTCCGAGGAGGTCCTGCCGGGGCTGATCTGATGCACGACCCGAACGTCTCGATCGACATGACGTCCGTACGACGAGGTCTCCACCCGCTTCCCGGCTCGTGCGCTCGCCTGCAGCGAGCGTGTCGCTGGCGCACCTTCCCCGGCGCCAGGGACGCCCGGCGAGTGGCAGCGGTTGGAGACCTGGTCGCACGGACCATCTTCGCGAAGGACCGGACATGGACGTCGGCGCGCACGACCCGGGCCCGAGCGCGGCCGCGGCCCGGCACGTGCCCGTCCTGCTCGACCGCTGCCTGTCGCTGCTCGCTCCGGCGGTCGCGAGCGCGCCGGCCGACGCCGCGGCCCGCGACGCGGCGCACCCC
>JALYMU010000314.1 GCA_030773595.1 Actinomycetota bacterium
GCCCGGGGTCGTCCTCGTGACCGGCGACGACCGCCGCCACCGGGCCGCCGGCCAGGACGTCGTCGGCCGCACGGTCGATGAGCTCCGCGTAGAGCGGCGACCCCAGCGCCGCGCACCCCCGCGCCTGCTCGCGAAACAGCCGCGCGACCCGCTCGCGGCCCTCTGCACCCGCCCGCACACCGATCCCGCCCACCGCCATGCCCGGCAACGTAGCGGGTCGCTCCGACCGTGACATTGGTACCGTCGAGGGTCCGTTCCGGCCACCCCGAGGAGGTTCCGTGCGCCCCGTGACCCCGGCCGGCATCCGCCGGCTCGTGCGCGCAGACGGCGCGGACCCGAACGGCGCACCGGTGCCCCCGCACGAGGACGCGCAGGACCTGGCCTCCGACTCCGTCGTCGGGTGCGCGGTCTACCGGGACGGCCGCCGGGTCGCCGGCACGGAGACCATGAGCCGGGCCGTCGAGGCGGTCCGCGCCGAGGGCGGCTTCGTCTGGATCGGGCTGCGTGAGCCGGACCAGGCGGCGCTGGCGGCGGTGGCCCGCCAGTTCGGCCTGCACCCGCTGGCGGTCGAGGACGCGCTGCATGCCCACCAGCGGCCCAAGCTCGAGCAGTACGGCGACGACCAGCTCTTCGTCGTGCTCAAGACGCTGCGCTACTGCCCGCACGAGGTGCTGACCGCCACGAGCGAGGTCGTCGGGACCGGTGAGGTGATGGCCTTCGTCGGACGCGACTTCGTCGTGACGGTCCGCCACGGTCAGCACAGCGGGCTCTCCCGGATGCGGGCGCGCCTCGAGGACGACCCCGCCCTGCTCGCCCACGGCCCGGCGGCGGTCCTGCACGCCCTTGCCGACCTGGTGGTGGACGACTACCTGCAGGTGGTCGACCTGCTTGAGGACGACGTCCAGGCCCTGGAGTCCGCGGTGTTCTCGGCCCGCCGCGACCGCCGCGACGTCGAGCGGATCTACCTGCTCAAGCGCGAGCTGCTCGAGGCCAAGCGCGCCGTCGCGCCGCTCGCCGTACCCCTGCGGGTCCTCGCCGACCGGCCGCTTCCGCTGGTGGACGAGCAGGTCCGGCAGTACTTCCGCGACGTCGAGGACCACGCGACGAGGGCGCGCGAGCAGCTCGCGGCCTACGACGAGCTGCTCACCTCGATCCTGCAGGCCTCGCTCGCGCAGCTGTCCGTGGCGCAGAACGAGGACATGCGCAAGATCACGGCGTGGGCGGCGATGCTCGCCGTCCCGACCGCGGTGGCCGGGATCTACGGCATGAACTTCAAGCACATGCCGGAGCTCGAGTGGCGCTACGGCTACCCCATGGTCCTGCTCTTCATCACGGTCGCCTGCGTGCTGCTCTACCGCGGCTTCAAGCGCAACGGCTGGCTCTGAGGCGTCACGAGTAGCGCGTGACGTAGCCGCGCGCCCGGAAAACCCGCATCGACCAGCCGAGGAAGGCGAGGGCGAGTACGGCGGACACCCCGGTCAGCGCGACGGCCAGCACCATCTCCCCCCATGGCATCGGGCGCCCGGCGACGAGGTCGCGGGCGACGGCGAAGGCGTGTGTCGTCGGGAGCGCGTGCGCAATGGGCTGCAGGAACCGGGGCAGCGCGTCGACGGGGTAGAAGACGCCGGAGAGCGGCATGAGGACGAACAGGATGCCCCAGACGAGCGCCTCCGCCCCGCTGCCGTAGCGCAGGACGAGCCCGATGACGCCGAGCGCCACTATCCAGCCGACGGCGATGAGCACCGCCGCGACGGGGACGAGCCCCCAGCCGATGTCGGTGATGTCGAAGGCGTAGACGCCCGCGGCGATGAGGGCGACTCCCCCGACGCCGATGACGAGCTTCACCATCCCGAACAGCGCGACGCCGGCGACGTACTCCCACTCCTTGAGCGGCGTGACCATCATCGAGAGCAGGTTGCGCGACCAGGTCTCCTCGAGGAAGCCCGTCGCCAGTCCGATCTGCGCCTGGTAGACGACGTGCCACAGGACGATCCCGGCGAGCATGTACCCGAGCACGACTTGCGACGCCTCCGGCTCGGCTTGACGGGCGAAGTAGACGCCGACGCTCCCGAACAGCAGTGTGTCGACGATCGGCCAGACCGAGACGTCGAACGTCCGGTGCGGGCTGCGCTTGAGCACGATGGCATGCCTGCGGGCGACCGCGCGGATGCGTGCCCACGACGCCGCTCCCGCCGGGAGGCGCTCGGGTCGCCGCCCCGCGACCGGTGCCGCCGATGCGGTGGTCATGCCGACCGTCCTTCCATCGAAGTAGATCCGTCCATAGTCCCGGACACTGCTGTCCGGGCGCGGTCGCGCTCCTCGGCGAGGTGGAGGAACACGCCCTCCAGGTCCTCGCGGCCGAAGGTCTCGGCCACCCGGGCCGGCGAGTCGTCCGCCACCACGCGGCCGCCGGAGAGGAAGATCACCCGGTCGCACAGGCGCTCGACCTCGACCATGTTGTGGCTCGTGACGAGCAGCGCCGTCCCCTCCTCCTCGCACAGCGAGGCGAGGCCGCTGCGGACCCGCAGCGCGACATCGGGGTCGAGCGATGCCGTCGGCTCGTCCAGAACCAGGAGGCGCGGTGAGTGCAGGGTCGCCTTGACGATGCCGACCAGCGTCTTCTGCCCGCTGGACATCTCCACGGCCATCGCGCGCTCGAGGTGCGGGATGCCGAAGCGCTCGAGCCCCGCCCGCATCGCCGCGCGGGGGTCACGCAGGCCGTAGAACCCGCCGTACATCCGGAGGTACTCGTCGACGCGCACGCGCTCGGGCAGCGGCAGGTAGCCCGCCGCGAAGCCGACCTCGCTCATCGCCTCCGTCCGCCCGCGCGGCAGGCGGTGCCCGAGGATTTCGACCGTGCCGGAGTCCGGGGTGACGACACCCATGCACATGAGCAGCGTGGTGGTCTTGCCGGCGCCGTTGGGTCCGAGCAGGCCGACCCGCTCACCTTCGCGGACGAGGACGTCGACGCCGTCGACCGCCCGACCACGCCGGTAGTTCTTGACGAGGTCGCGCGCGGAGAGCGCGGGAGGGGTTCCGGTCACGTGGCCCGAGTGTGACGGACGGACGGGCCCATAGCGACGGGATTTCAGCCGGCGGACGGTGACGACCCCGTGCGGCGCAGGCCCGCCGCACGGCCCTTGGCCGCCACGACGAGCGCCATCTTGCGCGACGCCTCGTCGATCATCTCCTCCCCGAGCATCACCGCGCCGCGGGCTCCACCCGCCGCGGACGTGGAGTGCGCGTAGGCGTCGAGGATCCGCTCGGCTCGGTCGTAGTCCTCCTGAGCCGGCGAGAACGCCTCGTTCGCGGCGTCGACCTGGCCCGGGTGCAGGACCCACTTGCCGTCGAAGCCGAGCGCCGCGCTGCGCCCGGCCACCCGACGGAACCCCTCGAGGTCACGGATCTGGACGTACGGCCCGTCGACGACCTGGAGGTCGTGCGCGCGAGCCGCCATCAACAGGCGCATCAGCACGTAGTGGTAGGCGTCCCCGACGTCGTAGCCGGCCGGCTGCTCCCCCACCGTCAGCGAACGCATCCCGACGCTCGCCATGAAGTCGCCGGGGCCGAACACCAAAGCCTCAAGCCGCGGCGAGGACGCCGCTATCGCGTCGACGGCGACGACGCCGCGCGCGTCCTCGACCTGGGCCTCGATGCCGATGCGCCCGACCTCGAGGCCCACGGCTTGCTCGAGCTGGGTCAGTGTGAGGTCCAGCCAGTGCACGTGCGCGGAAGACGAGACCTTCGGCAGCACGATGCAGTCCAGGTCCGCTCCGGCGCCCTCGACGACCTCCACGACGTCGCAGTAGGCCCACGGCGTGGTGGCGTCGTTGATGCGGACGGCGCGGGTGCGGTGCCCCCAACCGCCGGCGGTCAGCGCGCCCACGGCGTTGCGGCGGCCCTCGGGCTTGGCCAGCGGCGCGCAGGCGTCCTCCAGATCGAGGAACAACTCATCGACCGCCAGCCCGCGCGCCTTCTCGATCATCCTCGGGTTCGACGCCGGCACGGCCAGGCACGACCGCCGGGAGCGGGCCGGGCGGGACCCGACGGCAGCTGGCGCCATGGGCGGGGCTCCTCGGACGGGAAAGATGCGGCAGGGACCGGAGCGTACCGGCGTACGAGCGGTCACTCCGCCGGCACGGCCTGCGGCTCCTCCGGTGCACGGGTGCGGATGACGACGGCCAGGCCGGCGAGGACGAGGGCGAGAGCGGGCAGCGCCGCGGGCGGCGGGACCTGCCCGAGGAAGACCGCGGCGAGCAGGGCGGCACCGGGGACCTCGAGCAGGATGCTCAGCGAGACGACCATCGGGC
>JALYMU010000315.1 GCA_030773595.1 Actinomycetota bacterium
CCGCGAACGCACGGCGTCGAGCACCACGCCGCGGTTGTAGCTGCTCACGACCGGGAGGTTGGCTCCGCTGCGCACTCCGGTCCCTTCCGGTCACGACCTCGGACGTCGACGGCGGATCGTGCCGGGGCAGTCTATGTGGATGCTCGACCTCGCCGGCGAGACGTGTGGCACGCTGCCGTTGGTCGCGGCCGGCGGGGCGCCGCCTCACCCGGGGGGTCCGATGGTCGTCGGCACGCCGCGGCGGTCGCTCGTCCCAGGGCTGGTCGTCACGCTTCTCTTCACGCTGCTCTTCGGCGGGCTCGCGTTGTCGTCGTACCAGCGCGCGAAGCGTCTTGATGACCCCGCACAGACCGCGACGGCTCCCGGCGAGGTCCTGGACATGGGGCACCGCCGCAGGACGCTGGTCCGGTTCACCACCGCAGACGGACGCACGGTGACGACGCCCGTGTGCGAGACCCCGAGCTGTCGGGGCCGGTAACCGTGACCTACGTGGTCGACGGGCCGCAGACGGCGCGCGTCGACGGACAGCGCCCGATCCCGCGGTACCAGGTCGGCTCGGCCATGATCGTCGCCTTCCTCCTCGCGTCCGCGACATTGCTGGGGGTGGAGTGGCTCCGGGGCCGCCGGTCCGGTGGAGCGCAGTCGAGGTGGCGAGGAACCGCGTCGGCGGCTCGCGCCGACACGACACGGCCTCGGGCGACCGGACACCTCCGGACCACAGCGCGCCGTAGCCGTTCTGTCTCCCGACAGCCGACGACGCCGAAGACCCTCAGGTGAGCGGGCGCAGCTCGATCGTCGCGTCGCGGGACGGACCGACGCCCACCGCCGAGAACGGCGCACCGGACATGTCCTCGAGCGCGCGGACGTAGGCCTGCGCCGCCTTGGGGAGGTCCTCGAAGGTGCGCGCCGCGGAGATGTCCTCGTCCCAGCCGTCGAGGTAGTCATAGACCGGCCGCGCGTGGTGAAGCTCGGTCTGGGTCATCGGCATCTCGTCGTGGCGCACGCCGTCGACGTCGTAGGCCACGCAGACCGGGATGCGCTCCCAGCCGGTGAGGACGTCGAGCTTGGTGAGGACGAAGTCCGTGACGCCGTTGATCCGCGCCGTGAACCGCGCGATGGGAGCGTCGTACCAGCCGCACCGCCGGGGCCGGCCCGTCGTCGTACCGAGCTCGCCGCCCGCGGTCCGCAGCCGCTCGCCGTCCTCGTCCAGCAGTTCCGTCGGGAACGGCCCGGAGCCGACGCGGGTCGTGTAGGCCTTCACCACGGCGATCACCTTGTCGATGCGCGTGGGGGGGATGCCCGAGCCGGTGCAGGCGCCGCCGGAGGTCGGGTTGGACGACGTGACGAACGGATAGGTGCCGTGGTCCACGTCGAGCAGCGTCGCCTGGCCGCCCTCCAGCAGCACGGTCGCGCCCCCGTCGAGCGCCTTGCCGAGCAACAGCGCGGTGTCGGCGACGTGCGGGCGCAGCCGGTCGGCGGAGGCGAGCAGCTCGTCGACGACCTCGTCCACGGTGATGGACCGGCGGTTGTAGACCTTGAGCAGCAGGTGGTTCTTCTGCTCCAGCGCGCCTTCGACCTTCTGGCGCAGGATCTTCTCGTCGAACAGGTCCTGAACCCGCACGCCCACGCGGGAGATCTTGTCGGCGTACGCCGGGCCGATGCCCCGGCCGGTCGTGCCGATCTTCGCCTTGCCGAGGAACCGCTCGGTGACCTTGTCGATGGTCGTGTGGTAGCCGGTGATCAGGTGAGCGTTCGCGCTCACGAGCAGCTTGGACGTGTCGATGCCGCGGGCCTCGAGCAAGTCGATCTCGGAGTAGAGCACGGTCAGGTCGATGACCACGCCGTTGCCGATGACCGGGATGACGGTGGGCGTGAGGATGCCGGTCGGCAGCAGGTGCAGCGCGTACTTCTCCGCACCGATGACGATCGTGTGCCCGGCGTTGTTGCCGCCGTTGTAGCGCACGACGTAGTCGACCGAGGAGCCGAGCAGGTCGGTGGCCTTACCCTTGCCCTCGTCACCCCACTGGGCACCGATGACGACGATCGCGGGCATCGAGAACCTTCTTCGGCGGAGACGACACAGCCCCTCGCGCAAGACGCGGAGGGGCTCTTGCGAGGAGAGGCTACCGGAGGGGGAACGGCGGGTGACCGCGAGACGGATCCTGGTACTCGCGAACCTGCAGGCGGGTACGGCGGAGGACGAGGCGGTCGAGGCGGCGTGCGCAGAGCTGCGCCGCGGCGCCGCGGTCACGGTCCGGCGTACGGCGGACGCGGCCGAGCTGGACGAGGTGCTGGGCGCCCGGTCCGGCGAGCTGGTCGTCGTGGCCGGCGGTGACGGGTCCGTCCACACCGTCGTGTCGGCGCTGCACCGGGCGGGCACCCTCGCGCCGGACCAGCCCCTGGGGCTGCTGCCGCTCGGCACGGGAAACGACCTCGCCCGCGCCCTCGGCGTCCCGCTCGACCCGCCGGCCGCGGCACGCGCGGTGCTGTCCGGCGTACCCCGCTCGTTGGACCTGCTCGTCGACGACTCCGGCGGGATAGTGGTCAACGCCGTCCACGTCGGGATCGGTGCCGAGGCGGCACGAGCCGCGCAAGGGCTCAAGGGCACGCTCGGGCCGGCCGCCTACTCCGTCGGGAGTGCGGTCGCCGGGCTGCGGCCCCACGGGTGGCGGCTCGCGGTCGAGGTCGACGGCGCCGTGCTCGCCGACGGCGGCGAGCCGCTGCTCATGGTCGGCATCGGCAACGGGACCTCCATCGGCGGCGGGGCGCAGCTCACGCCGGACGCCGCCCCGGACGACGGCTACGTCGACGTCGTCGTCTCCTCCTCCACCGGGCTGCTGGCCCGGCTCGGCTACGCGCTCGACCTGCGCGAGGGCGACCACGTCGACCGCGAGGACGTGCGTGTCACGCGGGGGCGTCGAATCCGCGTGCACGGTGAGGACTTCTGCACCAACGCCGACGGCGAGATCGACGGGCCGTTCCCCTCCCGGACCTGGACGGTCACGCCGCGGGCGTGGTCGCTCGTCGTACCGTCGCCCGCCCCTTGACGCTGGGGTCGGCCGCTACAGCCAGCGCCGGATCGGCCAGGTCGCACCCTCGAGCGCCCGCTGCGGCACGGACCGCCGCTCCCACCGGCACGGGTCGATCGCGATGCTGCGTGTGAGGTCCTCGTCGAAGTGGCGGTCCAGCGTCTCGACGAACGGCTCGTGCAGCGCCGCCAGCACGACCTCCTCGTCGTGGTCGAGCGATCGCCGGTTGAAGTTGGACGAGCCGATGAGCGCGGCATAGCCGTCCACCGTCATGATCTTGGCGTGCATCATCGACGGCTGGAACGTGTGGATCTCGACGCCGCAGGTGTAGAGCCGCTCGTACGTCGCCTCGCTCGCGAGCTGGCAGAAGCGCTTGTCGGCGTTGGGGCCGGGCAGCAGGACCTGCACCTTCACGCCTGACGCGGCCGCCCCGCACAGCGTGTCGAGGAACTCCTGGTCGGGGGCGAAGTAGGCCGTCGCGATGCGCAACCGCTCGCGGGCGGACTGCATCATCACGTGGAACACCGTCTGCATGTCGTCCCAGCCGAGACTGGCCGAGCCGCGTACGATCTGGACCATCGCGTCGCCGTGCTGCTCCTTTGCGGGGAAGCGGTCGCGCCCGTCGTACATCGGCCGGCCCGTCTCGGCCCAGTCCTGCACGAACGCCGCCGCCAGCCCGTCGACCGCGGGACCGACCACCCGGACATGGGTGTCGCGCCACTCGTCCTTGGTGCGGGCGTCGCCGCACCACTCCTCGGCGATGCCGACGCCGCCGGTGAAGGCGACCTCCTCGTCGACCAGGAGGATCTTGCGGTGCAGCCGGTGGTTGGCCTTGAACGGCGAGATGACCCACGGCTGGCGGAACCACTCGACCTGCACACCGGCGTCGTCCATGGCGTCGACGAGGTCGCGTTCGATGAGCCGGCCGCCCAGCGCGTCGATCAGCAACCGGACCCGGAGGCCCTCCTGCGCCTTTTGCGACAGCGCCGTGGCGAACTCGCGGGCGATGTCGCCCTGCCAGTAGACGAACGTCATCAGGTCGATGGTCCGCCGGGCCTCCCGGATCGCGCCGAGCATGGCCGGGAAGATCTCGTCCCCGTTGCGCAGGATCGTCAAGTCGTTGCGTTCGGTGAACGGCGTGCCGATCAGCACCTCGAGGCGCCGGCGCAGCGCCGTCCTGCGCGTCTCGGGATGGGCGAGCAGGTCGGTCACGGGGCGTCTCCTCGAGCAGGTGGACTACCGCGGCACGAGCCCCCGACGCACAGCCGTGCCATACCGTGCGCACGGCGAGGGGAGGCAGCGTAGCGGGTGCCGCGCCGCTGTGCCATGCCACCGGAGGGACCAGACAGTGCGAAAGGACTACGACGGCCAATAACGGGCATCCTGGCCGGAACGCGCGAGAGAGGAACCGCAGCAGACGGTTCCGTCTATCGCGCGTCGCCACGTCACTCGCAGGTCCGGCCAGGCCGCCGCCACACCGGGCGGCACCCCCGCGCACCGGCTCACCTGCCGAGTGCCTCCGCCGCCGCCGGGCTGCTCTCGCGCAGGAACGCCGTGCACCGCTGCGCCTCGTCCTGCTCGGCGATGGTCTCCGCCGCCGCAGCAAGGGCGGCGAGCGCCCGGAGGAACCCGCGGTTCGGCTCGTGCTCCCACGGGACCGGGCCGTGGCCCTTCCAGCCGCTGCGGCGCAGGGCGTCCAGACCCCGGTGGTAGCCGGTCCGCGCGTAGGCGTAGCCCTCGACCGCCCGGCCGCCGTCGAGCGCGCGCTCGGCGAGCACGGCCCAAGCGAGCGACGACGTCGGGTGGGCCGCCGCGACCGCCGCCGGGTCCTCCCCGCGCTCGAGCCGCTCCCGCGGTTCCGGCTCGTCCGGCAGGTGCGTGGGTGGCGGTCCGGCGAGCAGGTTGTCGAAGGTCATGGCGACCATTGTTCGCGCCGTCCCGGACGTCGTACGCGCGGGTCCCCGACGTGGGAACCCGCGGTACGGCGGTCGGTGGCGCGTGGTTGCGCCGGGGCTACTTGCCGAGCGAGGTGCCGGTCGAGCGGAGGCTCTCGCACGCCTCGACGACGCGGGCGGCCATGCCGGACTCCGCGGACTTGCCCCACGTACGCGGGTCGTAGGTCTTCTTGTTGCCGACCTCGCCGTCGACCTTCAGCACGCCGTCGTAGTTCTTGAACATGTGGTCGACCACTGGGCGGGTGAAGGCGTACTGCGTGTCGGTGTCGATGTTCATCTTGACGACGCCGTAGTCGAGGGACTCGCGGATCTCCTCGAGGGTGGAGCCGGAGCCGCCGTGGAACACGAGATCGAAGGGCTTCGAGCCGGGCTCGAGGCCGAGCTTGCGGCTGGCGGCGTCCTGGCCGTCCTTGAGGATCGACGGCTTGAGCTTGACGTTGCCGGGCTTGTAGACGCCGTGCACGTTGCCGAACGTCGCGGCGAGGATGTAGCGGCCGTTCTCGCCGGAGCCGAGCGCGTCGATCGTCGCCTCGAAGTCGTCGGGCGTCGTGTAGAGCTTCTCGTTGATCTCGTTGTCGACGCCGTCCTCCTCGCCGCCGACGACGCCGACCTCGAGCTCCATCACGATGCGCGCCTTGGCGCACTCGGCGAGCAGCTCGCGGGCGATCTGGAGGTTCTCGTCCAGCGGCACGGCAGAGCCGTCCCACATGTGCGACTGGAACAGCGGCTCGCGGCCCTCCGCCACGCGCTCCTGCGAGATAGCGATCAGGGGGCGCATGAACCCGTCGAGCTTGTTCTTGGGGCAGTGGTCCGTGTGCAGCGCGATGTTGACCTCGTAGGCCTTGGCGACGTGGTGGGCGTATTCCGCCAGCGCCTGCGCCCCGAGCACCATGTTCTTCACCGTCGGGCCGGAGAGGTACTCCGCACCGCCGGTCGACACCTGCACGATGCCGTCGCTGCCGGCCTCGGCGAAGCCGCGGATCGCGGCGTTGAGGGTCTGGGAGGAGGTGACGTTGATCGCCGGGTAGGCGAAGGCGCCGGCCTTCGCCCGGTCGATCATCTCGGCGTAGACCTCGGGGGTCGCGATGGGCATGTGCGGTCGCTCCTTGGCGTGTCTGACGGGGGCTGCGGGCGGGCGCCGTCGGCCGCTTCCGACCCCCGATCCTCCCACGACCGCGGCCCTCGCCGCCCGGCGCGTCGGGGCGGGGGCCTCAGGAGCCGCGCTGCCCGCCGTACCGGTCCTGCGCGACCGCGTCCGCGGCCTTGCGGGCAGCGATCAGCACCGGGTCCCATACAGGCGAGTACGGCGGGGCGTACGCGAGGTCGAGCGACATGATGTCCTCGACCGTCATGCCGTTCCAGAGCGCGACCGCGCAGACGTCGATCCGCTTGGCCGCGCCCTCGCGCCCGACGATCTGTGCGCCCAGGAGCCGGCCAGTGCGGGGCTCGACGAGCATCTTCACCGTCAGTGGCTCGGCGCCCGGGAAGTAGCCCGCCCGGGTCGTCGACTCCACGGTGACGGCGATGACCTCGGACCCGACGGCGTGGGCGTCTCGCTCGGTCAGCCCGGTGCGCGCGATCTCGAGGTCACACACCTTGGACACCGCTGTACGGACGATGCCGGGGAAGGTCGCGTAGCCGCCGCCGACGTTGGTGCCGACCACGCGACCCTGCTTGTTCGCATGCGTGCCGAGCGGAACGTGCACATATGTCTGTGAAAGCCGGTCGAACGACTCGACGCAGTCTCCGGCGGCCCAGACGTTGTCGTGCCCGCGGACGCGCATGCGGACGTCCGTGCGCAGGCCCGTCGTCGGTCCCACCGGCAGACCCGCGTCCACGGCGAGCTGCGTCTCGGGCCTGACGCCCATGCCGAGAACCACGATGTCAGCCTCGAGCGTCGCATCCGCCGTCGCGACCGCACAGACGTGACCCGACGCGTCGGTCTCGAACCCGTCGACGGGCGTCCCCATGAGGACGCGCATGCCGACACACTCCATGGCCTCGCGCACGAGCCGTCCCATGTCGGCGTCGACCGTGCTCATCGGCTCCGGCAGGAGGTCGACGACCGTGACCTCCAGACCGCGGCGCAGCATCGCCTCGGCCATCTCCACGCCGATGTAGCCGGCTCCGACGACCACCGCCCGGCGAGGGACGGGCCGGTCCCCGTTGCCCCGCACCGCCGCGAGGATGGCCTCACCGTCGGCGAGGGTCTGCACGCCGTACACCCCGGGAGCGTCGACGCCGGCCAGCGGCGGTCGCACCGGCCGCGCGCCCGTCGCCAACACGAGGTGGTCGTAACCGACGCTGTAGGTCGACCCGTCCGCGAGCCGGCGCACCGACACCTCGCCGCGGTCGAGATCGACGGCCTCCACACACTCCTGCATGCGCAGGTCGATGCCGTTGGCCCGGTGCTGCTCGGGCGTACGGGCGACCAGGCGCGCCTCGTCGTCCACGTCCCCGGCGACCCAGTACGGGATGCCGCAGGCGGAGTACGACGTGTGCGTGCCGCGCTCGAACGCGACGACGTCGAGGCGGTCGCCGCCCAGCCGCTTCGCCTGCGAGGCGGCACTCATCCCGGCGGCGTCCCCGCCGACCACGACCATGCGTTGCGCCACGGGTCGCAGCCTAGGGCTCACGGCGGCCCGCCGCCTGCGGCTGCGTGGGCTGCCACGTCCAGGGTGTCGTCGTCGTGAGCGGGACGAGCCCCAGCCGCTCGAGAATCGGGCGGCTGTCCGGCGACGCGTCGACCTGTAGGTAGCGGAACCCCCGCTCGCGGGCCTGCTCCGCGCGCCGGGCGACCAGGGCGCGGTAGATCCCGCGTTGCCGCCACTGCGGCGCGGTCGCGCCGCCCCAGAGGCTGGCGAAGTCCGTCCCGGCGTGGAAGCGGACCCAGGCCGCGGACACCACCCGGTCACCGGCCACCGCCACGTGGACCGAGATGGCCTCCGGGTCGGCCGCGTGCTCGGCCCGCACCGCCTCGACCCGCCCGTGGGTGTCCGTACCGTAGACCGCGGTCTTGAGCGCCTCGATGCGCGGCCAGTCCTCGTCGCCGACCTCGCGGACCACGACGCCGTCGGGCGGCCGGTGCCCGGCCGTGCCCGCGACCACGTCCGCGACCTCGCCGACCACGAGTGACTCGACGCCTTCCTCGATGAAACCCGCGGCGCGCAGCCGGTCCGGGAGGTCGGCCGGGCCGTCGTACCCGTAGGCCTTCCACTCGAACTCCCGCCCCGCGGCGGCGAAGAACGCGACCTGCTCGGCGATCGCAGCGTCGGCCGTCCCGGCGTCCAGGCGGCTCCACGTGACGGTCGACCCCGCTGTTCCGGGCGGGGCGACCTGGCGGATGACGTCCCCGACCCGCTCGACGAGCCAGCCTGGCGCTGGCGGATCCAGGGACTGGCGGAGCTGCTCGTCGAAAGCCGCCAGCGGTGCCCGGTCCACGGGCGCAGCCTCGCACGGCGCCGCCGCCCCCGGCGCCGGATTATCGCGCGGGATCATCACCCGGGGACATCGTCCGCGGCTCAGCCCGGCGGCGGCCCGGCGTGCTCCCGCACCCAGGCGTGCATCGCGATGCCCGCCGCCACCCCGGCGTTGATGGAGCGCGTCGAGCCGTACTGCGCGATCGACACGACCATGTCTGCACCGGCCCGCGCGGCGTCGGACAGGCCCGTGCCCTCCTGACCGAAGATCAGCACGCACCGGCGCGGCAGCGGGGTCGTCTCCAGCGGCACGGCTCCGGGGAGGTTGTCGACGGCGACGACGGCCAGGCCGTGCCGGCGCGCCCACGCGCACAGGTCCTCCACGGTCTCGTGGTGGCGGACGTGCTGGTAGCGGTCGGTGACCATCGCGCCGCGCCGATTCCAGCGCCGACGTCCGACGATGTGGACCTCGCGGGCGAGGAACGCGTTGGCGGTCCGCACGACGGTCCCGATGTTGAGATCGTGCTTCCAGTTCTCGATCGCGACGTGGAAGTCGTGCCGGCGGGTGTCGAGGTCCGCGACGACAGCCTCGCGCCGCCAGTACCGGTAGCGGTCCACGACATTGCGCCGGTCGCCGTTCGCGAGCAGGTCGGGGTCCAGCCTGACGTCGTGGGGCCAGGGGCCGGGCCAGGGTCCGACCCCGACCTCCGCCGACGCGTCGCCGTAGGACGAGGGGTCACTCGGTGCGCCGTGGTCGGGGACCTGCGCCGCCCGGTGTCCCGGGGCCCTGTCCCCCGCCGTGGCGTCGCCCTCGCCCTCGCGCCGCATGAGCCAAGCGTCGCACCGGCGCCCTACGCTTCGCCGGGGCGGCCGCCCGCGCCGCCGGTCCGAGGAGGCACAGGTGCTCGACCCCGAGCTCAGCCGCCTCACCGCGACGTCGGTCTACCTGGTGGTCATCGGCTTCGTCTTCGTCGAGTCGGGGCTGCTCATCGGCTTCGCGCTGCCGGGCGACTCGCTGCTGTTCGGCGCCGGGCTGCTGACCGCGGACCCTGCCTCGGGCGTGAGCCTCCCGGTCCTCGCGACCGCCGTGACCGTCGCCGCGGTCACCGGGGATGCCGTGGGCTACGCGACGGGCCGACGGCTCGGGCGGCCGTGGGTGCAACGGCGGGTGGCGAGGGGCCGTCTCGGCGCCGCCCACCTCGCGAGAGCGGAACGGTTCTACGCGCGGTGGGGAGCGTGGGCGGTCGTCATCGCCCGCTGGATCCCGTGGGTGCGGACGTTCACCCCCATCCTCGCCGGCGTCTCGCGCATGCCCTACCGCCGCTTCCTCGCAGCCAACGTCATCGGGGCGTTGACCTGGGGCGCTGGGCTCGTCGTGCTGGGTCACGTCGCCGCCTCCGTCCCCGCTGTGCGGACGGCGGCCTACGTCGTGGCCGGTACAGCGGTCGCCGCGTCCCTCGTCGTACCTGCCGCCGCGTGGGCGCGGCGGCGGTGGGCAGGAGCGTGACGAAGCCGCGACAACGGGTAGACACCCCGGCGTGGGACGTCACCGCAAGTCGGCGTCGGCCCTCGGGCGGCTGCTCGGGCCCGGCGGCCGCGCTACGGTTCACCGTCACCGCACCGGAGGCCTGGATTCGCGTGACGACGGGGTCCGGCACGGTGCTGGTCGCCCAGACCTTCGCCCGCGGCGAGTCCCGGAAGTTCGACAACCGCAAGCTGGTCGTCCGTACGGGCAAGGCGCCCGCGGTCCGCTTCGTCGTCAACGGGCGGGAACGCCCCACGGGCACGGGCGACATCGAGCAGTTCACGGTCCGCCGCAAGGACGGCTCCTGACCACGGCTCGACCGGGCAGAAGCCGTCGGGGCGGCGGGTAGCCTTGGCCAATGCCTGTCGCCATCGGCCCGGAGTGGCTCGACCCGGACACGATGATCCGCGGGTTCGGCTCGCTGGCCGTGCTCGGCATCTGTCTCGTCGTCTTCGCCGAGTCGGGGCTGCTGTTCGGCTTCTTCCTCCCCGGCGACTCGCTGCTGTTCACGGCCGGGCTGCTCACGGCCACCGGGGTGATCGACACGCCGCTGCCGGTCCTGTGCGCCCTCATCGCGCTGTCGGCCATCGCCGGCGACCAGGTGGGCTACTACCTAGGCAAGAAGGCGGGTCCGGCGATCTTCCACCGGCCCGACTCCCGGTTCTTCAAGCAGGAGTACGTCGACCACGCCTACGCCTACTTCGACCGCTACGGGCCACGGACCATCGTCATGGCCCGGTTCGTCCCGATCGTGCGGACCTTCGCGCCCGTGGTGGCCGGGGTCGGGCGGATGCGCTACCGGACGTTCGTGACCTACAACGTCGTCGGCGGCGTCCTCTGGGGCGCAGGCGTGACTGCGCTCGGCTACTTCCTCGGGCAGTTCGCGTTCGTCGCCAAGCACATCGAGCTCATCCTGATCGGCATCGTGGTGGTCTCGGTTCTTCCCATGGCCGCCGAGCTGCTCCGGGCCCGCTCGCGCCGCCGGCTCGACCGCTACGACGAGGAGCACGAGCGCGAGCGGGTCTCGCGCGAGGACATCGGCGGCGACGCCCGGACGGCGGAGGAGTCCTCCGGCGCCCGCACGCTTGCACGGCGGCGGGGACGGCGTCGCTGACGACGTCCGCTGACCGTTTCGCTTTCGGACCGCGTCGACCCGTGCCGCTGCCGGCTGCACCGCGCACCGCCGGACCCGCCGACGCCGGTCGAGGCGGGGAAACTTTGCCCGAGGGCCTCAAGGCATCGGCATGCGCGCCCGATACCTCCATCGTCCGAACGAACCGGCCGCCAGGTCGGACCTGACGAGAGGTGCCCCCCATGCGCAAGGCCGGTCTCGACCTCAAGCACCGCGTCGTCGTCTCCGCGTTGACCAGCGCCAGCACGTTCGCCACGCTCGTCTACGTCGTGGGCGCCGGCAAGAAGTGGGGCTGAGCGCCGGTCAGGCCAGAGCTCGGCGGTCAGGTGAGGCCGAGCTCGGCCGGGAGGTACGCCGCTCGGTAGGTGAGGCCCGCAGCCTCCACCGCCGGGGCCGCTCCACGCTCCACGATCACCGCGACCGCGACGACCTCGGCGCCGGCCTCGCGCAGCGCCTCCACCGCGGTGAGCACCGACCCGCCGGTCGTCGAGGTGTCCTCGACGGCAAGCACCCGCCGCCCCGCCACGTCGGGGCCCTCGATCCGCCGCTGCAGCCCGTGCGCCTTCCCCTCCTTGCGCA
The DNA here is from genome assembly GCA_030773595.1 of Actinomycetota bacterium. Lineage (GTDB taxonomy): Bacteria > Actinomycetota > Actinomycetes > JALYMU01 > JALYMU01 > JALYMU01. The sequence continues at coordinate 11,640 of JALYMU010000315.1, forward strand.
CCACGAACGCGTCCAGCCGCCGGCCCTGCGCCGCCGCGGCGTGCAGCATGGCCGTCGCCACGGGGTCCGCGCCGAGGGTCAGGCCGCCCACGGCGTCGTAGTCCAGGTCGCGCGTCAGCTCCAGCATCATCCGACCGACCAGGGGCGCGGCCTGCGCGTCGAGCGTGACCCGGCGAAGGTCGACGTAGTAGTCCGCCTCGCGCCCGGAAGAGAGCACCACGCGCCCGCGGACGACAGCCTTCTGCGTGATCTCGACCCGCAGCGCGGCCCGGTCCGCCGCGCCCGCCGCTGCGGACACATCTGCGCCGCCGGTCTCAAACGCCGCCTGGCCGGATGCGCCTGGGCCTGTCTCCAGGGCTGACTCGGGCCCTGTGCCGGGAGCTGTCCCGGGCCGTGTCCCGAGGGTTGCGGTCGCGTCCGTGCCGGGGGAGTCCATGCCCGCGAGCCTAGGGCAGGCTGACGGCATGACCGCCGTTGCCGTGGTGCTCCTCCACAGCCCGCTCACCGGTCCCTCGGCCTGGGGACCGCTGGCCGAGGTCTTGCGTGAGCGCGGCCACGCGGTGGTGGTCGTGGACGTCACGGACGACGACGACCCGCCGTACGCCGCTCGCTACGTCGCGCGTGCGGCCCTGCAGGTCGCGGCGGTCGCCCCGGCACACCCGCTGCTCCTCGTCGGCCACTCGGGGGCGGGCCCTCTGCTCGCGCAGGTCGGCGCCACGCAGCGAGCCGCCCGCCGGAGGCTCGCCGGCTATCTCTTCCTCGACGCCGGGCTGCCACGGACGCGCCCGGCCACCCGGCTGGAGCTGATGGAGACCGAGCTGATGGAGACCGAGGAGGCCGACTTCGCCCGGGTCCTGCACGACCGGCTGCACGCGGGCGCGCGGTTCCCCGACTGGGACGAGGCCGACCTCGCCGACGAGGTCCCGGACCCGGAGGCGAGGTCGGCGCTGGTTGCCTCCCTGCGCCCGCGTGGGCACGACTTTTTCACCGAGCCGCTGCCCTGCCCGCAGGACTGGCCCGACGCGCCGTGCGCCTACCTGCGGACGTCGGCCGCGTACGACGCCGTGGCGCGCGTGGCGCGGACGCGGGGGTGGCCGACGTACCGGCTCGACCTCGGGCACTTCGCCGCCCTGCGCGACCCTTGCGCCGTCGCGGACGTCGTCGCGCGCGTCGTGACCGATCTGTGACCCAGGCCACGTCAAGCACAGCTCCGTCCGGCCCGACACAACACATGTCGGAACGGAAAGCTCGGGCCCTTGCCCGGGCAACACGAAAGGTGCCCCTCATGCGCAAGACCGGCCTGGACATCAAGAACCGCGTCGTCATCTCCGCGCTGACGAGCGCCAGCACGTTCGCGACGCTTGCCTACGTCGTGGGCGCCGGCAAGAAGTGGGGCTGACCCACCACAGGCAGAACTACCGCCGACCGGCGCGACGTGCGGCCGGACGGCC
>JALYMU010000316.1 GCA_030773595.1 Actinomycetota bacterium
CTGCCGGACCGCCGCCCGGCGCCGCGTCGTGGTGCCTCGGACCACTTACCTGAGGAGAGCCACTTTCCGTGGACGTCCTGCTCGAGAATCTCCCGCGCATCCTCGGTGGGTTCCGGGACACGCTGTCGCTGCTGGGCGCCTCGGCCCTGCTCGCAACGGTCCTCGGTGTGCTGCTGGCCGCCATGCGGGTCGCACCGGTTCCGATGCTCCGAGCGGTTGGCACGTCGTACGTCAACGTGTTCCGGAACACGCCCCTCGTGCTGCTCTTCCTCATCACCACCCAGGGCCTGCCTGAGCTGTTCAACGCTCCGTTCTTCGCTCTCGCCGTCCTCGCCCTCGGCCTCTACACCGCGGCCTTCATCTGCGAGGCGGTGCGCTCGGGAGTCAATGCGGTGCATGTCGGGCAGGCCGAGGCGGCGCGGTCCGTCGGCATGACCTTCTCCCAGACGTTGCGCATGGTCGTCCTCCCCCAGGCGGTCCGCTCGGTCATCCCGCCACTGGCGAGCATCTTCATCGCCCTGACGAAGAACACCGCCATCGCCGAGGCCTTCGGCGTGACCGAGGCGACCTACCAGCTTGACTCCCTGGTCCGCGACCAGCCACAGGCGCTCTATCCGCTCTTCTTCGGCATCGCGTTCGGCTACATCGCGATCGTCTTCGTCATCAGCGCCGTGGCGCGGGTCCTGGAACGGAAGCTCGTGGTGCTCCGATGACCACGTCGGTCCTCTACGACGTCCCCGGACCGGCGACCGTCCGCCGCCATCGCGCCGCGAGTGCGGCCGCGGCGGTGGTCCTCGCGGCGCTGGCGGCGTTCGTGCTGTACCGGCTCGCGCAGGAGGGTCAGTTCGCGGCGCGGGTCTGGGAGCCGTTCGCGGAGCCGGGCACGTGGCGGGCCATCGCGCAAGGTCTGCTCAGCACCATCCAGGTGGCCGTCGTGGCGGTGGCGCTCGCCCTCGTCTTCGGCGCCGTCTTCGCCGTCGCGCGGCTGTCCGACCGCGCGTGGATCCGCCTGCCCGCGGCGGCGGTCGTCGAGTTCTTCCGCGCCGTACCGCTCCTGCTGCTGATTCTGTTCATCTTCCTCGGCTACGGCGACCGTATCGGGCGGTTCTGGTCCCTCGTGCTCGGGCTCGTGCTCTACAACGGGTCCGTGCTCGCGGAGATCTTCCGCGCCGGCATCGCGTCGGTGCCGCGTGGCCAGGCGGAGGCGGCGTATGCGATCGGTCTGACCAAGCCGCAGGTGATGCGGCTGGTGCTCGTGCCGCAGGCGGTCCGCACCATGCTGCCGTCGCTCATCAGCCAGAGTGTGGTGGCGCTCAAGGACAGCGCCCTCGGGTTCGTCATCGCCTACTCCGAGCTGGCGAAGACCGCCCAGGAGATCTACGTCTACTACGGCAACCCGCTCGCTGCCGGCGTCGTCGTGGCCTCGATCTACATCGCGCTGTGCTACGGCCTGAGCAAGCTCGCGGTCGCGCTCGAGGCGCGTCAACGCCGCGTCCGTGGCGTCCAGGGCCCGAGCGCCGCCGAAGAAGGCGCACCTGGGCCTTCGTCGACGCAGCCGGCGGTCGACGAGCGGATCTGACCGACCGACGTGCTTCCCGGCCGGGGGTCGAGCACCGGGCGGGCTCAGCGCGCCATCTCGGTGGCGCGGGACTCCCGCACGACGGTCACCCGGATCTGCCCCGGGTAGGTGAGCTCCTCCTCGACCTGCTTGGCGATGTCACGTGCGATCACGTGAGCCTGGATGTCGTCGACGACCTCGGGTACGACGACCACGCGCAGCTCGCGCCCGGCCTGCATCGCGAAGACCTTGTCCACGCCATCGTGAGAGCCGGCGATCTCCTCCAGCCGCTCCAGCCGCTTGACGTACATCTCGAGGGATTCCCGGCGAGCGCCCGGGCGTCCCCCGCTGATGGCGTCGGCGGCCTGGGTCAGCACGGCCTCGAGCGTGCGGACCTCCACCTCGTTGTGGTGCGCCTCAATGGCGTGCACGACCTCCTCGTCCTCGCCGTACTTGCGCGCGACCTCGGCCCCGATCAGGGCGTGGCTGCCTTCGACCTCATGGGTGAGCGCCTTGCCGATGTCGTGCAGGAGCGCGCATCGCTTGAGCATGGCCGAGTCCAGCCGGAGCTCGGCCGCCATGATGCCGGCGAGGTGGGCGGACTCCACGAGGTGCTTGAGGACGTTCTGACCGTACGACGTGCGGTAGCGCAGCCGGCCGAGCATGGCGACCAGGTCCGGGTGCATGTCCGTGATGCCGACATCGACGAGGGCGTCCTCGGCGGCCCGCACGCACAGCGCGTCGACCTCGGCCTTGCTCCGCTCGTAGGCGTCCTCGATCCGCTGGGGGTGGATCCGCCCGTCCAGCACGAGGGACTCCAGCGCCAGGCGCGCCGTCTCGCGCCGGACGGGGTCGAAGCAGGAGAGCAGGACCGCCTCGGGTGTGTCGTCGATGATCAGGTTGACGCCGGTGACGGCCTCGAAGGCGCGGACGTTGCGGCCCTCACGGCCGATGATGCGCCCCTTCATGTCGTCGCTGGGCAGGTGCAGCACTGACACGACCGACTCGGCGGTCTGCTCGCTCGCCACGCGCTGGATCGCCGTAGTGATGATCTTGCGAGCCCGCGCGTCGCCCTCCTCGACGGCCTCGCGCTCGATGTCCCGGGTGAGGATCGCCGCGTCCCGCTTCGCCTGGTGTTCGAGCGAGGCGATGAGCTCCGCGCGCGCACGCTCGGCCGTAAGACCCGCGACGCGCTCGAGGATTCGGGTCCGCTCCTCCTCCAGCGTGGCGATCTCGGCCCGCCGAGTCTCCAGCGCGGCCTCGGCCGCCGCGACCGCCGCCGCCCGCTCGTGCAGCTCCGTCAGCTGGCGCTCGTGCTCGCGGTCGAGGCGCTCCTCCCGCTCGGCGACGCGGTGCTCGCGCCGCTCAAGGTCGGCTCGCAGCCCTCGTGCCTCCGCCTTGAGCGTGTGCACCTCCCGCTCCGCGTCGTCGCGCACGGCGACGGCGTGGGCGGCGCTCTCCTCGGCGCGGCGACGGACGTCCGTGGCGTCCTGCTCGGCACGCCGGCGCAGCTCGACGGTGACTCGTCGCGCCTCGTCCAGCTCGAGGTCGGCGGCGAGCGGCGTCGTCGTCCGTGCCGAGGCCGCGCCGGAGGTCCCGGACACCGGCGACGCCGGCACAGTCGGCCCGTGCGCCGCACCAGCGAGCCGGCCGTCGTGGACGGCGACCTCGTCGCCGGAGAGGTCCCCTCGCGCGTGCCCCACCGCACCGCCGCTCGACGGGCCGGCCGTCGACGGGCTCGCACTGCTCGTAGCCGCACCCCCGGCATGTGCGGACCGCCGTAGCAACAGGTATCCCGCGGCGAGCGCTCCCCCGGCCGACACGACCGCCACCAGCGCCACGACAGCCAGGTCGACGAGTTCGAGGTTGCCCACCGTTGGTCCCTTCGCCCGGGCGCCACGCGAGCACCGTCGTCGTCGAAGGATCGCCCGCACGGCGTACGGTGACGAAGCCGTCCACCGCGCCGACGGGCAGGCGTTGTGCAGCAGCGTCCGACGGTCGGCCGGCGCCGTCGTGGCGTCGGACCCGTTCCCCGAACAGGTCGTGCTGCCGAAAGGCGATACCGGTGCACGCACCGGGCGGTTGGCGTCGTCTGGAGCTGACTATCGTGAACCCGCTCGCGCGGAGTGATCCCTGGTCTCGTGAGGCTAGGTGTCCGCGTACGGAGGGTCAAGCGATGATGGCCGCGCGTCGTCGCGGGCGCGCATGTCCGCTTCACGGGCCGTCTGTGTGACGCCATCCCCCGTGCTCGTCCCACTCGCCGCCGTCTCCGTCCTCCGCACAGCCCTCCCGCTCGAGGGCCGCACGGACCACGGCGTAGGCCAGACCCGCGGGATAGCCCTTGCGGGCCAGCATCCCCACCAGCCGTTGGGTCCGCTTCGCGGAGTCCAACCCTCGCGTTGCCCCCAGCCGACGCTCGACGAGGGCTGCGGCGCGCTTCCGCTCGGCGTCGTCATCGACGACGTCGAGTGCGGCATCGGCCACCTCAGCGTCGATCCCGCGCTCCTGCAGTTGCAGGGCGACGGCGCGGCGGGCCAGGCCACGGCCGGCGTGCCGAGACCGCACGAGAACCTCGGCGAAGGCGGCGTCGTCGACGAGGCCGACCTCCTCGAAGCGGTCGAGCACTCGCTGCGCTGTCTCGGCGGCTACGCCCCTCCGAGACATCGCACGGGCAAGGTCGGCACGTGAGCGCGGGCCAACCGTGAGCTGTCGCAAGCAGATGGCGCGCGCGATGGCGTCGGGATCCGCCTCGGCTGCCTGGTCAGCGAGGGACCCCGGTGTGGGACCGTCCGTGCCGGCCGAGGATTTCCGGTCGGCACGGACCTGTGACCGGGCGGGTGACGTGCGTCGGGTCATCGGCGGCGTGGAGCGGAGCCAGGTGTCAGAAGTCGACCGGCGCGAGCGGGATGTCGTCGTCGGGCACGTCAACGCGTGGGCCGACACCGAGCTTCTCCTTGATCTTCTTCTCGATCTCGTCAGCGAGGTCGGGATTGTCACGGAGGAAGGCGCGGGCGTTCTCCTTGCCCTGGCCGAGCTGGTCCCCCTCGTAGGTGTACCAAGCACCAGACTTCCGCACGAAGCCATGCTCGACGCCCATGTCGATCAAGCCGCCCTCGCGGCTGATGCCCTGGCCGTAGAGGATGTCGAACTCCGCCTGCTTGAACGGCGGGGACACCTTGTTCTTCACAACCTTGACCCGGGTCCGGTTGCCGACCGGCTCCGTGCCTTCCTTCAACGTCTCGATCCGGCGCACGTCCAGGCGGACCGAGGCGTAGAACTTCAACGCCCGACCACCGGTCGTCGTCTCCGGCGACCCGAACATCACGCCAATCTTCTCGCGCAGCTGGTTGATGAAGATCGCTGTCGTCCCGGTGCCGCTCAACGCGCCGGTCATCTTGCGCAGCGCCTGGCTCATGAGACGGGCCTGGAGCCCGACGTGGCTGTCGCCCATCTCGCCCTCGATCTCGGCGCGGGGCACCAACGCGGCGACCGAGTCGATCACGACGATGTCGAGCGCACCGGAGCGCACGAGCATGTCAGCGATCTCCAGTGCCTGCTCGCCGGTGTCGGGCTGTGACACCAGCAGTGCATCCGTGTCCACCCCCAGCTTGCGGGCGTAGTCGGGGTCGAGCGCGTGCTCGGCGTCGATGAACGCCGCGATCCCGCCCGCACGCTGGGCGTTGGCCACGGCGTGCAGCGCCACCGTCGTCTTGCCGGAGGACTCCGGGCCGTAGATCTCCACCACCCGTCCCCGCGGCAGACCGCCGATGCCCAGGGCCACGTCGAGCGCGATCGCGCCCGTCGGGATCACCTCCACGGGGGCGCGTCCCTCGTCGCCCAGCCTCATGACCGAGCCCTTGCCGAACTGCCGGTCGATCTGCGCGAGTGCCGCGTCGAGCGCCTTGTCGCGGTCTCCTGCCATGTCTGCCATCCCTGAATGGGTCTGCCGGGTCATCGTCTTCTTCGCCACGGCCATGACGCTAGGTCCCTCCACCGACAGTTCGGGCCGGGCGCGGTCCCCTGTGGACGCCTCCAGCTGCTCTCCGACGTTGTGGACACTATCCCGAACACCTGTTCGAAGGGTGTCGACACGCCGGGCCGGCGAGGACTCGCCCCGCCGCAGCCGTCCCAGCATGCGTCCCGCCGCATCCGCGCACCACCGCGCGAACGTGGCGCTCGGCTGCCACGGCGCGACATGATCTGCCCGTGGCAGTCGCGGCGACCGTGGAGGGCGAGCGGTTCTCCGGCGTGGACTGGTACGCCGAGGACCTGAGCGGACGCTCGTTCCGCGGATGCGCCTTCCTGGACTGCGACCTCACGGAGACGACCTCGCGGGGAGCCGCCTTCGACCGTTGCGAGTTCCGCGGGACGAGACTCAACTCGTCGACCCACGAGGACACGGCCTTCACACAGTGCACGTTCGAGCAGACGTCCTTGTTCTCCGCCACGCTCGCGGGTGCAAGCTCACCGGCACCCGGTTCCTTCGCTCGACACTGAGACCGTTGACGGTCGTCGGCGGCAACTGGTCCTACACGACGCTGCGGGGCGCCGACCTGCGCGGGGCGTCGTTCACCGACGTCAACCTCGAGGAGTCCGACCTCACCGAGGCCGACCTCGGGGGAGCCACGGTCACGGGGTCGAGCCTGCGTCGCTGCGTGCTGCTCGGTGCCGTCCTCGACGACACCGTGCTCCTCGGCTCGGACCTCACCGGGGTCGACCTGCCTGCGCTGCGGTGGCGTCGCACGCACGTGGACCAGGCACAGGCCACGCTGATCGCCGAGGCGCACGGCGTGGTCGTCGTCGTCTGAGCATCGTCACGGAGCGACCGGGCGGCGCTACGCGGACGGCGAGACGCCATGCACCATCCCGGAACGGAACGCGTCCACGAACAGCCGATGGTCAGCACGGGCGCGCTCGCCGTACTCCATGCCGAAGCCCACGATGTCACGGACGAACTCCTCGTCGCGGTCCCCGACCACGGCGGCGATGGCGTCCTCCACCTGGAAGTCGAGCAACGGCGTCTCGGCTGTGTCCTTGTCCGAGACGCAGTGCACCTTCGCCGTTGCCTTGCCCAACTGCTCCACGACCGGCCGCAACTCGTCGGGCTCGGAGAGCTCGCTCCAGTCGAGGTCCGCCACGTACGGCGAGAGCTCGGTCACGACGAAACCCGTGCCGTCGAGCGCGGTCCACCCCAGCCAGGGGTCGGCGTGCGCCTGCAGCGCACGCTGCGACATCGCCGTACGGTGCCCGTGGTGTTCGAAGGCGCGCTCGATGCGCGGGTCGTTCACGACCGCGCTCGCAGACGCGACGTTGCTCTGCTTCATGCTCAGCACCACGTCGTTCTCCAGCGCCTGCGTGTGCCCCTCGACGAGGATGTTGTACGCCGGAAGCCCGGCGCTGCCGATGCCAAACCCCTTGCGGGCAACGACGTCCTTGAGCTCGTAGGTGATGCTGCCGAGGCGCTTGGACGACGGGATCGTCGCGAGGTAGCCGGCGTAGGCATGTGCGACGCGGCGGCGCTCCGCGTCATCGAGCCGACGAACCCCGGGCCCGCTGCGGAAGCGTCGCGTGTAGTCCTCGACGACGGTGAGTCTGTCGAGCAGGTCGACCCGCGTGGCGAGCTGGGCGGCCATCAGCGCCTCTCGCACCGAGCCCTGCGCGGTGTCCAGGCGCAACGCCCACTCGTGGTCGCGGTCCTCCTCGACGAAGAAGCGCACCTGCTCGAGATAGGCGCGCAGGTAGCCCTCGAGCAGGTCCTCGATCGCCTCATCCGGCAGCGCCTTGGTCCACCCGAGCAGTGCCAGGCTGGCCGCGAAGCGCTGCAGGTCCCACGTGAAGTGTCCGAGGTAGGCCTCGTCGAAGTCGTTGACGTCGAAGACGAGAATTCCGGAGCCGTCCATGTAGGTCCCGAAGTTCTCGGCGTGGAGGTCACCCTGGATCCAGACCCGGCCGGTGCGTTCGTCGGCCCACCGGTCCTCGCGTGCCGCGACGTCGGCGTAGAACAGGCAGGCACTGCCCCGGTAGAACGCGAAGGGGTCGGCGGCCATCTTGCGGAACTTGCGACGGAAGGCGTCGGGGTCGGCACGCATCACGTCGGCGAAGCTGCACTCCAGCACCTCGACGATGTGCCGCGCTCGCTCGGAATCCTTGGTCACGGCGGTTCCTCCTCAACGCGGTGGTCCAGCACGGTTGGTCGCGTCAGCGCTTGCGCGGCGGGATGTCGGCCTCGACGCAGACCGCGCGCCAGACGTCCTTGGCGGCGTCCCCTTGCGCCAGGGCCTCCTCGACCGTGCGGCTGCCCAGCTCGTTCAGGACCCGGTCGCGCGCGAACGCACGTGACTGGGCACCGAAGTGCTCATCCATCCGCCGCCAGAACTCGGTGAGCCGCACCCCGGCAGTATCGACGCTTCCCCCGCGCTGGTCGACGCGAGGTGTGCGCCTCACGGGTCCCGACGCAGTCCGCGGCGGCGCACCCCGTGAGCCCACGCGCTGAGCCCACGCGCCGTCGCCGGCAAGGCGACCTGCCTTGCCGGCGGCGCTGTGGCGCGGTTGCCGGGCGAGCATCCCGGCGCAGGTCGCAGCGGACCCCGTTGTACTGGCGCAGCACGGCCGCGCGCCGTTGTCGGTGGGCGGATGCAGGATGGTCGGCGTGACCACTCCCGACGCGGCCGGCGACGTCCTCGCCGCCTTCTCCCCCGCGACCCGCGCCTGGTTCTCGGGAGCCTTCGCCGCGCCCACCGGCGCCCAGCGGGGGGCCTGGCAGGCGATCGCCGGCGGCCACGACTCACTCGTCGTGGCGCCGACCGGGTCGGGCAAGACGCTCGCCGCCTTCCTGTGGTCGCTGGACCGCCTCGCGGCGGCCCCGCCGCCCGAGGACCCGCGCCGACGTTGCCGGGTCCTTTACGTCTCGCCGCTCAAGGCCCTCGCCGTCGACGTGGAGCGCAACCTGCGCGCTCCGCTCACGGGCATCCGCCACGCCGCCGTCCGGCTGGGCCACCCCGAGCCGGACGTCACCGTGGCGATGCGGTCCGGTGACACTCCTGCCGACGAGCGTCGTCGGCTGGCGACAAGACCCCCTGACGTCCTCATCACCACGCCGGAGTCGCTCTTCCTCCTCCTGACGTCGCAGGCGCGCGAGGCGCTGCGCGGCGTGGAGACCGTCATCGTCGACGAGGTCCACGCCGTCGCAGGCACCAAGCGCGGCGCACACCTCGCGATCTCGCTCGAGCGCCTGGACGCGCTTCTCACCCGCCCGGCTCAGCGGGTCGGGCTCTCCGCCACCGTCCGGCCGGTGGAGGAGGTGGCGCGGTTCCTCAGCGGGTCGCGGCCGGTGCAGGTCGTGCAGCCTGCGGCGGACAAGACCATCGAGCTGCAGGTTGTCGTGCCGGTCGAGGACATGTCCGAGCTCGGCCAGCCGGCCGGGGAAGTCAGCGGGTCCGCGGCCGGAAGTGAGCGACGAGCCTCGATCTGGCCGCACGTCGAGGAGCGCATCGTCGACCTGGTGCAGACCCACCGATCGACGATCGTCTTCGCCAACTCCCGGCGCCTCGCCGAACGCCTGTGCGCGCGGCTCAACGAGATCGCCCATGAGCGGCTCGTCGGCGAGCCGGCCGGCACGCTCGCTCCGGCGCAGATGATGGCTTCGGCCGGCGCCTCGCGCGGCGGGACGGCCGAGATCGCGCGCGCGCACCACGGGTCCGTGAGCAAGGAGCAGCGGGCCCAGATCGAGGACGCACTCAAGGGCGGCCGGCTGCCGGCGGTCGTGGCGACGTCGTCGCTGGAGCTCGGCATCGACATGGGGGCGGTCGATCTCGTCGTCCAGGTCGAGTCGCCGCCCTCGGTCGCGAGCGGCCTGCAGCGCGTCGGTCGCGCGGGACACCAGGTGGGCGCGGTGTCCCGCGGCGTGATCTTCCCGAAGTATCGCGGAGACCTCGTCCAGACCGCGGTCGTCGCCGAGCGCATGCGCGAGGGTGCGATCGAGGAGCTGCGCTATCCGCGCAACCCGCTGGACGTCCTCGCCCAGCAGATCGTCGCGATGGTCTCGATCGAGCCGTGGACCGTCGAGGATTTGGGCGCCGTGGTACGACGGGCAGCGCCCTTCGCGGCGTTGCCGCAGTCCGCGCTGGAAGCGGTGCTCGACATGCTGGCCGGCCGCTACCCCAGCGACGAGTTCGCTGAGCTGCGGCCCCGGCTGATCTGGGACCGCGTGTCGGGCGAGCTGACCGGGCGTCCGGGAGCGCATCGTCTCGCGGTGACCAGCGGTGGCACGATCCCGGACCGAGGGCTGTTCGGTGTCTTCACCGTCGGAGGGGACGAGGCTCGCGGCGGACGCGGCAGCCGGGTCGGCGAGCTCGACGAGGAGATGGTCTACGAGTCCCGGGTGGGGGACGTCTTCACCCTCGGCTCGACCTCCTGGCGCATCGAGGACATCACCCATGACCGGGTGCTGGTGTCCCCCGCGCCGGGTCAGCCGGGGAAGCTGCCGTTCTGGCACGGCGACGCGCCGGGTCGCCCGGTCGAGCTCGGGCGTGCGATGGGAGCCTTCGTCCGCGAGCTCGGAGCGCTAAGCGCTGCGGCCGCGCGGGAGCGAGTGCTGCGCAGCGGGCTCGACGACCACGCAGCGACGAACCTGGTCGCCTACCTCGACGAGCAACGCGTCGCGACCGGCCACGTGCCCGACGACCGCACGATCGTCGTCGAGCGGTTCCGTGACGAGCTCGGTGACTGGCGCATCGCGATCCACTCGCCGTACGGCGCGCGGGTGCACGCGCCGTGGGCGCTCGCCGTGACCGCCCGGCTGCGCGAGCGCTACGGCGTCGACGTCCAGGCGATGCACTCCGACGACGGCGTCGTCCTGCGCCTGCCCGACACCGAGGACGAGCCGCCCACCGACGTGGCGCTGTTCGCCCCGGACGAGGTCGAGCCACTCATCACCGCGGAAGTCGGGGGCTCCGCATTGTTCGCGGCGCGCTTTCGGGAATGCGCCGCGAGGGCACTGCTGCTGCCACGGCGCAACCCCGGACGCCGCACGCCGTTGTGGCAGCAGCGTCAGCGCTCGGCGCAGTTGCTGTCCGTCGCGAGCGACTACGCCAGCTTTCCGGTCGTCCTCGAGACGATGCGGGAGTGCCTGCAGGACGTCTTCGACGTACCGGGTCTCGTCGCCTTGCTGCGCGACATCGAGACCCGACGGGTCCGCTTCGTCGAGGTGGAGACGGCCGCGCCCTCGCCGTTCGCGCGGTCCCTACTGTTCGGCTACGTCGCCCAGTTCCTGTACGAGGGTGACTCGCCGCTCGCCGAACGCCGGGCGCAGGCGCTCTCTCTCGATGCGTCCCTGCTCGCCGAGCTGCTCGGCCAGGCCGAGCTGCGCGAGCTGCTCGACATCGACGCCGTGGTCTCCCTCGAGCGGGATCTCCAGTGGCTCTCACCCGACCGCCGGGCCCGCGACGTCGAGGGCGTGGCGGACCTGCTCCGCGTGCTCGGGCCCGTGACGACAGCCGAGGCGCTCGAGCGCGGCGCGACGCCGGCGTGGCTCGAGGAGCTTGAGGCGACGCGGCGGGCGGTGCGCGTGCGGATCGGTGGCGAGGAGCGCTGGGCCGCCATCGAGGACGCCGGACGGCTCCGGGACGCCCTTGGCGTGCCCCTGCCGGTCGGCGTCCCCGACGCGTTCCTGGAGCCGGTGCGTGACCCGTTGGGCGATCTCGTGGCCCGCTACGCGCGGACCCACACGCCGTTCCTGCCCGATGCCCCCGCGTCTCGCCTGGGGCTCGGCGTCGCCGTGGTCTCCGAGACGCTGCGCCGGCTCACCGCCTCGGGCCGCCTCGTGACAGGTGAGTTCCTTCCGGGCGGCTCCGGGACGGAGTGGTGCGACGCGGAGGTCCTGCGCACGCTCCGCCGGCGTTCGCTCGCGGCGCTGCGAAAGGAGGTCGAACCCGTCGCACCGGAGGCCCTGGCACGGTTCGTCCCCGCGTGGCAGCACGTCGGCGGGACGCTGCGCGGAGCCGACGGACTCGTACGAGTCGTGGAGCAGCTCGCCGGCACGGTCGTGCCCGCCTCGGCGTTGGAGAGCGTCATCCTCCCGGCACGCGTCAGCGGTTTCACCCCGGCCCTGCTCGACGAGCTGACGGCCAGCGGCGAGGTCGTGTGGTCGGGCCACGGCACGATCCCCGGCGGCGACGGCTGGGTCTCGCTGCACCTCACCGACACGGCGCCGCTCACCCTTCCGCCGCCGGACCCCGACGTCATGAGCACCCCGCTGCACGCAGCCGTCCTGGCGGCGCTGTCCCAGGGCGGTGCCTACTTCTTCCGCCAGCTCTCCGACGCGGTCGGGTCCACCGACGACGACGCGCTCGTCACCACGCTGTGGGACCTGGTCTGGGTCGGTCGGGTCACGAACGACACGCTCACACCGCTGCGCGCCCTCGTCGGGCGTTCCGGTGGCAGCCAGCGGGGACGTCGACCGACGCCGCGCTCGCGTTACGGACGTGTGCGCCCGGCGATGCCGACCCGCACGGGTCCCCCCACGGCGGTCGGTCGGTGGTCGGCGCTGCCGGACCCCGAGACCGACGCGACCCGACGAGCCCACGCCGTGGCCGAGGGTCTGCTCGACCGCCACGGGATCGTCACGCGCGGCGCGGTGGCCGCCGAGCGCATCCCCGGCGGCTTCGCGGCCGTCTACCGCGTCCTGTCCGCGCTGGAGGAGACCGGCCGGTGTCGTCGCGGCTACTTCGTCGAAGGGCTCGGAGCAGCGCAGTTCGCGTCCGCCGGTGCCGTGGACAGGGTCCGGGCAGTCGCGGCGGCGATGGAGCGGCAGGCAGCGCAGGCGCCCGTGGAGGAGTCATGGCCGGCTCCGGCGTCCGGCCTCGCCACCCGGTCCGCGGTCGTCCTGGCCGCCACGGACCCCGCCAACCCCTTCGGAGCGGCACTGCCCTGGCCCGGGCGGGGCGAGGACGCCCGGCACAAGCCCGGGCGGAAGGCCGGCGCCCTCGTCGTACTCGTCGACGGGTCGCTCGTTCTGTACGTCGAGCGGGGAGGCCGCACGCTTCTGACGTGGAAGGAGGATCCCGAGACCCTGCGACCCGCGGTCGATGCGCTGGCTCTCTCCGTCCGCGAGGGGCATCTCGGCCGACTCACGGTCGAGCGCGCAGACGGCACCTCGATCCTCGACTCCCCGCTGGGTGTGGCACTGGAGGGCGCCGGCTTCCACGTGACCCCGCGAGGACTACGCCTGCGATCGTGAGGCGACGCCGCCCCCGCGGCTTCGGCGGCCATCCGTGCCGCTCGTCACCCTCGGCACGGGGCGGGCGGATCCCCAGCCCGTGGTCTCGTGGCCCGACGGCGTGGCGGCACGTCGACGTCAGCGCGACGGCGGTGGGCCCACCCACAGCGCGCCGTCGGGCAGGAGCCGCACGTCCCACCCGGGATAGGTGCGCCGCGCGAGGGCGACCGACCGCCAGTCCCATGCGGCCCCGGACCGCGCGAAGCGGATGCCGCCGCCACTGTGCTCGGCGGTCGCGCCGTACGGCCAGCAGGCCGTGGCGTCCGCCGTCCGCAACGGCACCCACGTCTGGCGTGCAGCGCTGTCCTCGGCGAGCGGGTCCGTGGCGGCCGCAGACGGCGTCGGGGTCGCGCCGGCCCGGGAGCCCTCCCCCGTGACCGAACCCGCGGCGGCCTGATTCGCGGCCGCGTTCGCGGACTGACCCCGCACGGCCTGACGCTCGGCGCCCTCATCTGCGGCGTCCTGGGCGGCCGCGCCCTGACCTGCCGCGCCGTCCCCTGCGCGGTCCGGGCCCTCGGCCGGCAGCGCACGCGCGTCGCCGGCGGGCACTGACCCGCCTTCACCCGGCGGGTCCGGCGTCGGCACGGCGGCGGGAGGCTGTGCGCGTAGGGCGTCGGGAGCTTGCTGGCGACGGTCCCCCGCAAGGAAGCGCCGCCGCTCCGGCAGGCCCTTCTCACGCCGGGTGAGGTCGATCTGGCGGCGGCGGTCCGGACCGCGACGTCGCTCGCTTGGGACCTCGAACCCCACGTCCCCCGTCGCGCCCATGCCTCGTGTCCCGCCCACGCCTGCCGTCTGGCCCCCCGCCGTACCGGCAGCAGCGCCAGCCACGGACGACGGGTCGGCGGTCGGCGGGGTGCTCCCGTCGCCGCGGACCGGACGGTTCTCGTCCTCGTCGGGCACGTCCGTCATGCGCGCGAGCTCGCCGACGGCGGCGCGGACGGGGTCGATGACGCGGCGCACCCGTGGCGGACGGCCACGGCATGCGGCATCCCCATCCACCGCTGCGGGATCGGGACGGCGACGCGTCCCCCGGGTCCTACCGCCGCACGTCCGGCATGCCCCATGCCTGATCGTGTACCCACGTGGTGACGGCGGCACGCGCACCGCCGAGGCCGCACCGGCATCGCACCGCCGAGGGCTGCACTGTCACATGCGCGGGAGGAGTCACCGCGCGCCGTACAGGAAGCCACGGAACATCTTCGTCATCCTCGGCATGACGACCCACGTCATTCAGCGTCGTCAGGGTCGCCGAGAACACCAGCGTCCTCGCGAGCATCGGCCACGCCGCCAGGTGCGGCAGCACGAACACGTTCATGGCCAGGACCAGCGGCACGATCGCCAAGTACGTGACGAGGGCCATCTTCCAACGGGGGGGCGCGGGAGCAGTCCGGCCGGGCAGCTCGAACCAGGTCTCCAGACCGCTGGTCCGGTGGACACCCCGCTCGTCCATCACGTCCTCCACGCGGGACAGCCAGCGGGCCCGCTCCGGCGAGCACTCCCACCGCTGCAGGACCGCTTCGGTCGCGAAGCGGTACACGATGTGCCAGTCCTGCCCGGCGGACGGCGGGCGCAGCACCCCGCCGCCCAGGAATCCGCGCCAGGTTGAGGCCGCTCGCAGGATGCCGTCGGCCCACTTCTCGAACTCGCGTTCGTGGCCCGGCGTGACCCGGCGGGCAACGGTGACGGTGACGGTGACGGGCTCGGCGGTGTGGACAGCCACGGGATCCCAACCTCGCAACGGGGGCGGAGTACCCGAATCAGCGTCCCGGACCCGACGCGCCATTCCGCCGGGCCCGCGAGACGATGGTCACATGCCCGAGGGCGACACGGTGTGGCTCGCGGGGCGTCGCATGCATGGCGCCTTGGCCGGCTCGCGACTGACGGCGAGCGACTTCCGGGTCCCCCAGCTTGCGACGGCGGACCTGTCGGGGCGGACGGTGCGCGAGGTCAGGACCCACGGGAAGCACATGATCACCCGCCTCGAGGGCGGGCTCACGCTGCACACCCACTTCCGGATGGACGGGTCCTGGCACCTCTACCGCAGCGGCGAACGCTGGCGCGGTGGCCCGGCATGGCAGGTCCGGCTCGTCCTCACGACCGCGAGCTGGCAGGCGGTGGGTTACCGGCTGCCGGTCATCGAGCTCTTCCCCACCACCGCGGAGGCCGACCACCTCGGTCACCTCGGTCCTGACCTGCTCGGACCGGAGTGGGCGCTCCCGTCCGGCTCCGGCGACGCGCCCGGCTCGGTGGACCAGGCGGTACGCCGGGGCTACTGGGTTGAGGAGGACGCGCTGCGCCGCCTCACCGCGCAACCGGACCGGACGATCGGTGAGGCGCTGCTCGACCAGCGCAACCTCGCGGGCATCGGGACGCTCTACCGCGCCGAGACGCTGTTCCTGCGCGGGGTCCATCCGCGGACGCCCGTGGGCAGGGTCCGCGACCTGCCCTCCACCGTGCGCCTCGCCCGCCGGTTGCTCGAAGCCAACCGGAAGCATCCCGAGCAGACCACCACCGGGGACCTGCGCCGGGGCAGGCACCACTACGTCTACGGCCGGAAGGGCCAACCGTGCCGGCGCTGCGGGACACCGATCGAGCGGGAGGAGTTTGGGCCGCCGACCCAGGAGCGCCTCAGCTACTGGTGCCCGACCTGTCAGCCTGCGCGGCCGACCCCCAGCGCCGGCTCGGCGTCGGCGACCGGCGCCGGCGACGCGGTCCAGTGACAGGCCCGGGCTCCGGGGCCCGGAGACGTGCCGCTCAGGCGGCGAGGTTCGTGCCCGCGAGCGGTCCGGCAGGCACGTCCGCGGCGTCGAGACGGTCCAGCGTCTCGACCGCCTCCTCGACCGCGACCTCGTTGCTCACCTCGCGCAGCACCTGAGACATGGGGACGTCCAGCGCCGCGCAGATGCTGTTGAGCAGCTCCGAGGACGCTTCCTTCTGACCCCGCTCGACCTCGGAGAGGTAGCCGAGTGACACGCGCGCCGCCGAGGAGACCTCGCGCAGCGTGCGACCCTGGCCCTGCCGTGCGCGGCGGAGCACACCACCGACATGACGACGCAGCACGATCATGGCCGCTTCCCTTCCCCTCTTCCGAGCGGGCCTTGCACGCTGTCCACGGTACCCGCAGCTGCCGACAGAACGCCTCCGGGAGCGGCCGTCACGACAGTGCGGTGTAACGCTGTAATCAACATTGCTGTTCCCGGCCATCGGCGGGTACGGCGGGCGCCGCAGCCCCCGCATCGCCACCACCCGCCGTACGGCGGAGCAGGTCCAGGGCGTGGGCGACGGTGAGCGCCCGGATCCACGTCCGGTCCCCGCGCAGGAGAGGTGACGCGACGCGGGCACCGGCGGGCCCGCAGACCGCGACGTGCACCGTCCCGACCGGCTTCCCGTCCTGCGGCTGCGGTCCCGCGACGCCGGTGGTCGCCACACCGTAGGTGGCGCCGCACATCGAGCGGACCCCACTCGCCATGGCACGCGCGACCTGCGGCGACACGGCCCCGTGTGTGTGCAGCACCGCGTCCTCGACGCCGAGGACCGTCGCCTTGACCGCGGTCGCGTAGGCCACCACGCCGCCGCGCACGACCGAGGAAGCGCCGGGTACGTCGGTCAGCGCAGCCCCGACGAGACCGCCGGTGAGTGACTCGGCCACCGCGACCGTCTCGCCGCGAGTGCGCAGGATCTTCAGCACGGTTTCGGCGAGCGTCTCGTCACCTTCGCCGCTCACGACGTCACCGAGCAGGTCGCGGGCGCACTCGGCGTACGGCGTGACGTCCTCGTCCCGGCTGGAGAGCTTGACGAGCACCTCGCCCGGGGAGGCGAGGTAGGCCACCCGGACCGACCCTGGAAGCCTGGCCTCCAGCGGCGCGAGGCGCGCCGCGACGTCCGGCTCACCCAGCAGCGCGACCCTGAGCACCGCCCGGCGCAGTGGACGGGCATGCGCCGAGAGCTCCGGGACGATGTGGCGCTCGGTGACGTGGCGCATCTCGCTCGGGACGCCCGGCACGGCGTAGACCACCGCACCGTCGAGCTCGAGGCGCAGGCCCGGCGCGACACCTGCGTCGTTCGGGAGCACCGTGGCGCCGAGCGGCAGGTCGGCCTGTCGCGCGGAGGTCGGCGTCACCTCCCGTCCTCGAGACGCGTACCACTGGCGGATCGCGGCCAGCACGGACTCGTCGCGGCGCAGCGGCACGCCGGCCACGCCGGCGAGCGCCTCGCGGGTGAGGTCGTCGCTCGTCGGCCCGAGACCTCCGGTAACGACGACCACGTCCCCCGGCAGCGCCGCCGTACGGATCGCGGCGCAGATGGCGTCGAGGTCGTCGGGCACGGTGCAGGACCCCGCGGGGGTGAGGCCGGCGTCGACCAGGCGACGCGCCAGCCACGAGCTGTTGGTGTCCACGACGTCGCCGAGGACGAGCTCGTCGCCGACTGCGACGACACGGACCCTCACGTGTCGGCCCGCCGCCGCGCCGCAGCCTCACCCTCCGGTGCGGGCGCGCCCGGCGCAGGCTCGACGGGCGCATGCTGGCGTGCGGCGGGCTGGCGGGGGCTGACCGACGCCCGCCGAGGATCCGCCGCCGGCTCGTCCGAGCCCGCGCCGGCCCGGCGCAGACGCAGTGCCCGCACCAGGTAGTCCGCGCCCGTCACCACCGTGACGGCGACGGCGGCCGCCATGACGGCCGATGCCACGAGATGCAGTGGCGAGGGCAGCGGCGCGACATAGAGCGCGATCGCGACGCCCTGCAGCAGCGTCTTGACCTTGCCGCCACGGCTCGCCGGGATGACGCCGTGCCGGATCACCCAGAAGCGCAGGAGCGTGACGCCCACCTCGCGGGCGAGGATGACCACAGTCACCCACCACGGGAGCTCACCGAGAAGGGACAGGCCGACCAGCGCCGTGCCGGTCAGCGCCTTGTCGGCGATGGGGTCGGCGACGGCGCCGAAGTCGGTGACCTGGCCCCAGCGCCGGGCCAGCTCGCCGTCCACCAGGTCGGTCACCGACGCGAGCACGAACATCCCGCACGCCACCGCCCGCCACCACGGGTCGTGCCCGCCGCCGTGGAGCAGGAGCACCGCGAACACGGGCACGAGCAGGATGCGTACGACGGTCAGCCCGTTGGCGATGTTGAGGACGTGCGCCGCGTCGCGCTGGGCTGAGGTCCTGCTCATGGCCGGCCAGCTCGCGGGGGGAGCGCCTCGGCGACGAGGTCGACGCCGTCGCTGGACACGACCCGGGCCGGGACGAGCGCCCCGCGGCGGTCGCTTCCACCCAGGACGCGGGTGGAGCCGTCGACCTCGGGACCCTGGTGCGCGGCGCGACCCTCGGCCACGCCGGCGCCGACGACCTCCTCGACAAGCACGTCGACGACCGTGCCGATCCGCTCCTCGGCGCGCTGCGCAGTGATCTCCTCGGCCAGCGCGCTCAGCCGCTGCGCCCGGGCGCGCACGACCTCCTCGTCGAGCTTGCCGTCCAAGGTCACGGCTTCCGTGCCGTCCTCGTCGGAGTATCCGAAGACGCCGATGGCATCCAGCCGCGCCTCGACGAGGAAACGCTCCAGCTCAGCCAGGTCAGCCTCAGTCTCACCAGGGAAGCCGACGATGAAGTTCGACCGCGCGCCCGCCTCGGGGCACCGGTCCCGGACGCGAGCGAGCAGGTCGAGGAATCGCTCGGCGTCGCCGAAGCGGCGCATGCGGCGCAGGACCGGGCCGCTGGCGTGCTGGAAGGACAGGTCGAAGTACGGCGCCACGCCGGGCGTCCCCGTCAGCACGTCGATCAGCCCGGGGCGCATCTCCGCCGGCTGCAGGTAGTTGACCCGGACCCGGTCAATGCCCTCGAGGGAGGCGAGCAGCGGCACGAGCCGCTCGAGCAGGCGCAGGTCTCCCAGGTCCTTGCCGTAGGAGGTGGAGTTCTCGCTCACGAGGATGAGCTCCCGCACGCCCTGCCCGGCGAGCCACCGCGCCTCTGCGAGCACGTCCTGCGGCGGCCGGGACAGGAACGAGCCACGGAAGGCCGGGATCGCGCAGAACGTGCATCGCCGGTCACAGCCGGAGGCCAGCTTGAGCGGCGCCACCGGTCCACCGGCCAGCCGGCGACGCAGTGTGGCCGGGGCCGCCGGACCGGAGGCGGGTCCGAGCCCCACCGGCAGCTCGTCGAGGACGGCGAAGCCGCTCGAGCCGGCCGAGTCGCCTGAGCCGGCGGCACCGCTGCCATGCCCCGGGACGGCGACGGGCACCGTCGAGCGTGCGGTGGACTGGCGCTGGACCGGACTCAGCGGCAGGAGCGTACGACGGTCCCGCGGCGCGTGCGCGACGTGCGGCCTGCCGTGCAGAATCCCCGTGAGCCGCGCCGAGATGTCGGCGTAGTCGTCGAAGCCGAGCACGGCGTCGGCCTCGGGCAGGGCACCGGCGAGCTGCTCGCCGTACCGCTCCGCGAGGCAACCGACGGCCACCACGGCACGGGTCGCACCACCGTCCTTGAGGTCGGCGGCCTCGAGCAGCGCGTCGACGGAGTCCTTCTTCGCGGCCTCGACGAACCCGCAGGTGTTGACCAGCGCCACCTCCGCGTCGGCGGCATCGGACACCAGCCGCCAGCCGTCGGCCTCGAGCCGCGCGGCGAGCTCCTCGGAGTCGACCTCGTTGCGCGCGCAGCCCAGCGTCACCAACGCCACGGTGCGCGGCGGCGAGGAGGGCTGTTGCATGGGGTCAGCGTAGAAGGTCCGACCCGCGTCGCACCGACCGCTTCGGCATCCGGTCGCCCCCCGCCCGCTCGCCACCGGCCACGCAGTCGCGCGCCGGCGCGCTCGCGAGCCGCCACGGGCGCTGCTCGCGGCGGTGGACGGACGTCCAGGGCGTGTCCTGCGGATCTTGTAGGGGCGTCATCATGACGAGGTGGGTGGGGATGGTCGTGGTGAGGTCACCGATAGGGCGTGGGCGCGGATCGAGCCGTTGCTACCGCCGCCGGCGGTGCAGCGCGGGGGCCGTTGGCGGGATCACCGCCACGTCGTGAACGCGATTCTGTGGACGTTGCGGACCGGGGCACCGTGGCGGGACCTGCCAGAGCGCTACGGACCTTGGAAGACAGCGCATGAGCGGCTGCGGAAGTGGACCGCGGACGGCACCTGGGAGCGGATCCTGACCGAGGTCGTCGCCAAGGATGACTCCATCGGCACCTGGCAGGACAACATCGCCGTGGTCGTCAGCATCGACTCAACCCACATCCGGCACACCAGCACGCCGCTGGCGCCCGCAAAAAGGGGGCTGCGCTGCCTGGATCGAGGATCTCGCCGTCGACGGAGAGTGCCTCGGACGCTCCCGAGGAGGGCTGACATCCGAGGTGCACCTGGCCGTTGATGAGGCCGGGCTGCCGCCGGCGGTCATCCTCAGCCCTGCCCAAGCCAGGGACAACCCGCAGTTGCTGCCGCTGCTGGACACCCTGGCCGAGCTGACGGTGGGGGGACGCCAGGTCCGCGTCGAACGTGTCATCGCGGACAAGGCCTATGCTCATCGCCCGACCCGGGAGGCGCTCCGACACAGACGGATCAAGGCGACCATTCCGGAGAAGAGCGATCAGATCGCCCGGCGCGAGGCGAAGGGCTCCACAGGGGGGCGACCGCCGGCCTTCGACGCCGACAACTACAGGCAGCGCAACGTCGTCGAGCGGTGCATCAACCGGTTGCAGCAGCTCCGGCTTTCGCCAAGCGCGCCGCCTGCTTCCGCAGCGAAGTGATCGTCGCCTGCATCATGTTGCACCTGCGGTGAGGGTGTAGCCGCGCTAGTCAAAGCGGATGTGCTTGGCCCCCACCCATGCGCGTCGCAGGCGACCACGGAAAGGGCTGGTGTCAGCAGGTGCCAGTCTGAGCCCCGCTGAGGCGGCGATCTGATCGGCCACCTCGGAGAGCGTGAGGTGATCAGTCTGCAGGTGCTCTGCGAAGTAGGGATCGGGCAGCCGCTCCAGGCAGAGGTCGATTTTTGAGACTGCGAAGGACTCTCGCCGCAGCGGCGCGTCCTTGCCCGCCACGACCTGCATCACACGACCGAAGCCACGCTCACGCAACCGTTTCAGGATGGTCTCCCGCTCCGCCAGCAGCGCGTAGTGCCGCACGTCGCGTCCCGGGCCCGCTAGACCACCGATCATCTCCTCCAGGTACGCCGGCTCCACAACCGTCATTGGTGCGATGACGACGCCGTCGTGCTGCTGGAGCGCGGTCTCGAGGACCTCCCGGACGCCCTGACGCCACGCGCGTAAGTCCTGGAAGTCACCGCGCAGCGCCGGCGGCATCATGCGGTGCAGTCCGAAGCCGACGTGCTCGGGATCGCAGACGACACTGCCGGGAAGGCGGCGATGCAGCTCGTACGCCGTCTGCGTCTTCCCCCCGCCGAAGGGACCGTTGATCCACAAGAGCATGCCGGGAAGCTACCTCAACCAAGATCCGCAGGGCACGCCTCGTTGTGCGGCCGCGGAGACGACTCTGGGCGCCCTCCTGAGGAGGACGCCCAGCTGGTTCTCGTGCGCCACCAGGGACTCGAACGCCGAACCCGCGAATCAAGAGATCGTCGGGATCGAGTACACGGGCGTGCACCTACGTCTCTCACGGCCACCTGACCTGCGAAAATCGTCCACGAGAGTACGTCGGCGTACGTCTGCTGCTGACGCTTCGTCCACCCCGGTGGCTGCCCGGTTCGCTGCCATCGGACCGCCCGTTGCCGGCGGCGCCGCGACGGCCGACGGACCTCTCGGCGGCGTCGATTCGGCGTGGGACTACCCCGCCGAGGCGCCGTCCGTGGCCGCGCTGCCCTGCGTCGGGAGCCCGGCCTCGGTCCAGTCCTGGATCCCCTCGGCGTACTTCCTGACGTCGGTGTACCCGAGCTTCTCGAGCCGGGCGGCGACCTGGCCGCTGTTGGGACATGCGGGGTTGGAGCAGTAGGTGACCACCGGGGCGTCCTTGTCGGGCAGGAGCAGCGCGGCGCGGGTGTCGACGTCCTCGGCGACCAGGTTGATGGCACCCGGGATGTGTTGCCTGTCGTAGTAGCCCGCCGGCAGGGCGTCGACGACGGTGACGGCTCCGCCCTGCAGCGCCGTCCTGAGCTCGTCGCGTGAGATGGTCGCGGTCATGTGGCCTCCTTGCTGGTATCCGGACTAGAGTCCGATTATGTCGGCGACAGTACCGGACCGTGGTCCGCTTAGCAATGCAGCCGGCGGCGACCCGTGCGGGCGCGACCTTCCGCTGGCAGACGCCAGCCAGGCGCCAGAGCGCGCCGACGCCGCGCGCAACAGGGCACGCATCCTCGACGCCGCCGGCGCCCTGTTCGCGCAGCGGGGCGTCGCCGACGTGACGATGGACGACATCGCCACCGCAGCCGGAGTCGGCAAGGGGACGCTCTACAGGAGGTTCGGCGACAAGGGGGGACTCGCGGTTGCGCTACTGGACCAGCGAGAGCGCGAGTTGCAGGCGGCGATCCTGCACGGCGCGCCTCCGGTGGGTCCCGGCGCGCCGGCGCCCGCCCGACTGCTCGCATTCGTCGAGGCGTACCTCGCGTTCGCGGCCCGTCACATCGACCTGCTGCTCCTGTCCGAGACGTCGACGCCGGGAGCACGGCTCCGGACCGGGGCGCACTGCTTCTGGCGTGCCCACTGCCGGCACCTGCTGCGGGAGGCCGGCGCGCCCTTCGCCGATGTGCGCGCACAGGTCATCCTCGCCGCGGTCGCGGCCGAACAGGTGCAACACCTCATCTCGGAAGACGGCGACCTAGACCGGGTGACCACCGCGTTGCTCGACTCTGCCGCCGCCCTCTGCGTCGCGACGGGCGGGCAGGCCGAATGACCCGGAACAACATGGCCTGGAGGGCGGCCGCGCGGGAGCCCTGCCCGGGCAGGGCCCGAGCGGCGAAAGGCCGTGGCCCCCACAGGCTTCGATCGCACCGCCCCGTCGGTTCGGCCGCCGCGGTGCCATCGTGCGACGCTGCCACCGGCCCGTTTCGAGACCAAGTGCCTCCGCTGTCGGCATGGTCGGCCGTGCCGTCCCTGTGAGGTCGAGAGCTGAACGACGTGCGCCGCGGCCGCTCTGTGTAGTTCGTCGTACGCTCTTCCCGTGGTCCGCATTGGAGCGATTGTCCTGAAGGTTTCCAACACTCGCCGGGCAGCCGCTTTCTGGAGCCAGGCACTGGGCTATCAGTCTGCCGCCAACCCAGATTTCCTCGTACCAGATGAGGCTGACGCGCCAAGACTGCACCTGGACACCGACGACCGCACACACCTCGACCTCTGGGCTGCAGATGAGGAGGAGCAGCTTGCCGAGGTCAAGCGATTGCTAGCGCTCGGTGCCGCACGAGTCGACTGGGACTATCCCGAAGGCGCAGACTTCGTAGTTCTGGCTGACCCTGACGGCAACCTGTTTCTGCGTGATCAACAGCAGTGCGTAGCAGACGCTTGCGCTGCCGGGCCGAGCACGTCGGCCAGCCCGACGGTGACGGAGGTCTTGCCGACGCGCTCATCCTGTGGCGGGGCTGCGCCGATCGAAAGACACTCGCGCCACCTGGTCCACCGGACCGGGCGCGCCGAGGTTCTCGCCGTTGACCGTGAGTCGCAGGGCGCCGGCGTTGCCGGCGACGAGCTTGAGAACCTTCCGGTCGGTGAAGGTACGGCGCGCCTTGCTTGCGAGGACCCCCTGGTAGAGGGTTCGACCACCTGAGCCGGTGACGGACACCCAGCTGCGCCGACCCGGGCTCACCCTCAGCTCGAGGGTGACTCGCGCACGTGGCGCCTTCGCGACGATGTCGCGTGGTGGGGCCGAGGTGTCGGGCTCGGGTGAGCGCCCGGACGCGGGCGTCCCCGCCCCGGCGCCGGGGCGAGGGCCGCCGAGCGGCTCGAGCGGCCGGGACGTGCCCGGGCCGGCGAGGACCTGGACGATGCCGTAGAGCAGGACGACGGCCAGCGCAGTCGCCATCGCCGCTGACCAGTTGGGTCCACGGCGCTCCGGCCGTCCGGCAAGGGCGTCGACGTCGAACATCTGCGCGACCGGCACGTCGGCGTGACCGGATTGCGTGTCGAAGCGCTCCAGCAAGGGCGCGGGGTCGAGCCCGAGGTAGCGGGCGATCGACTTCACGTGCGCACGTGCGTAGAAGTCACCGCCGCATGCCGAGAAGTCGTCGGCCTCGATCGCGCGCACGATGGCCGAGCGGATCTTCGTCGCGGCACTCACCTGGTCGATGGTCCTGCCGGCGGCCGTGCGCGTCTCGGCGAGTATCGAGCCCACGGGCTTCCCGCCCGCGGATGCAGCTTCTGGAGGAAGATCGGGCGACGCCACGGAGGGGGTGTTCCCCAGCCGAGTCTCTCCAAGCTGCAACGGAGGGGGCGACCGCGTGTTGCGCCCGGCGTGTCGCCCGCCGCCCCGGTGGGAGCGGGTCAGCCCTCCTCGCCGCGCATAGTCATCAGGACCTCCTCGAGCTCGTCGGGCTTGATGAGCACGTCGCGCGCCTTTGAGCCCTCGCTCGGCCCGACGACTCCGCGGCTCTCCATAAGGTCCATCAGCCGACCGGCCTTGGCGAAGCCGACGCGCAGCTTGCGCTGCAACATCGAGGTCGAGCCGAACTGCGTCGTGACGACGAGCTCCGTCGCCTGGCAGAGCAGGTCCAGGTCGTCGCCGATGTCCTCGTCGATCTCCTTCTTCGCCGCCGCTACCGTGAGGTCCTCGCGGTAGGTTGGCTCGAGCTGGGCCTTGCAGTGCGTGACGACCGCCGCGACCTCGGCCTCGGTGACCCAGGCACCCTGGATGCGCATCGGCTTGCTCGCACCCATGGGCAGGAAGAGACCGTCACCCTGGCCGACCAGCTTCTCGGCGCCCGGCTGGTCGAGGATGACGCGGGAGTCGGCCAGGCTCGAGGTCGCGAAGGCGAGCCGGCTCGGGACGTTTGCCTTGATCAGGCCCGTGACGACGTCGACGCTGGGCCGCTGCGTCGCCAGCACCAAGTGGATGCCCGCAGCACGGGCGAGCTGGGTGATCCGGACGATCGAGTCCTCGACGTCACGCGGCGCCACCATCATCAAATCGGCGAGCTCGTCGACGATGACGAGCAGGTAGGGGTAGGGCCGCAGGACGCGCTCGCTGCCGGGCGGAGGCGTGACCGAACCGGCGCGGACGGCCTTGTTGAAGTCATCGACGTGCTTGAACCCGAAGGCGGCGAGGTCGTCGTAGCGCAGGTCCATCTCGCGCACGACCCACTGCAGCGCCTCGGCGGCCTTCTTCGGGTTCGTGATGATCGGCGTGATCAGATGCGGGATGCCCTCGTAGGCGGTCAGCTCGACGCGCTTGGGGTCGACCAGCACCATTCGAACCTCGTCGGGCGTCGCCCGCAGGAGCACGGACGTGATCATGGAGTTGACGAAGCTCGACTTGCCCGAGCCTGTCGCGCCGGCCACCAGCAGGTGCGGCATCTTCGCGAGGTTCGCGACGACGAAGCCACCCTCGACGTCCTTGCCGAGGCCAACGACCATCGGATGCTGGTCGTTGCGCGCGGCCGGGGAGCGGATCACGTCGCCGAGGCTGACGATCTCCTTGTCGGTGTTGGGGATCTCGATGCCGATCGCGGACTTGCCGGGGATCGGGCTGAGGATGCGCACGTCGGCGGAGGCGACGGCGTAGGCGATGTTCTTGCTCAGCGCGGTGACGCGCTCCACTTTCACGGCGGGGCCAAGCTCGACCTCGTAGCGCGTGACGGTCGGCCCGCGGGTGTAGCCGGTGACCTGCGCGTCGATGTCGAACTGGTCGAGCACGGTCGTCAGCGACTCCACCACCGCGTCGCTGGCCTTGCTCCGGGCCTTGTGCGGCGAGCCCTGGCGCAGCACGTCGCTGGCGGGCAGCGAGTACGTCACGTCACCGGAGAGCTGGAGCTGCTCGACGCGCTGGGGCAGCGGCGCGCTCGGCGGCGGCTCGACCGGTCCGTCGTCGGAGCCCGCCGGTAGGTCGACCGCCGTGGCGCCGGGGCGAGCGAGCCGGCCCGCTCGTGGGCCGTTCCCGGCCCCCTTTCCCGCGTCGTCCGCGTCACCCCGGCCCCCGGCCGCGGCACCACCCGGCCGGACCCGGCGTACGTCCTCGGCCGGGTTCCCGTCCGACGGCCCCGGCGAGTCGATGGCCGTGGCACCACGCCCACGGCGGCGCAGCACGACACCGGGCTCGTGCAGCAGCGGCGTGTCGTACGGCGGGTCGCCCTCGCCACCGGCGCCACCGCGACGGCGTGCCCGTGCCGTGTCCACCGGAGCAAGGCCCCCGCCGTCGCCATCCCCGTTGTGCTGCGCCGCCCTGCGGTGCGTGAGCCGGGCGTAGAGCTCGGCGAGCCGGTCCGGGACGGCGTGGACGGGGGTGGCCGTGACGACCAACAGCCCGAACACGAACAGCAACGCCAGCAGCGGCACCGTCACGTAGGCCGTCAACGCCGTCTCCAGCGGCGAGGACATGAGGTAGCCGACGACCCCGCCGGCGGCTCGCGTTGCCTGCGTCTCGGGCGGCGAGGGCAGCCCGCGGGCGATGTGCACGAGCCCGGTGCTGCTCGCGAGCAGGGCCCCCACGCCGACGACGACGCGCCCACTGGCCACGCTGCGCTCGGGATGGCGCAGAACCTTGATCCCCGCACCGAGCAGCAGGAACGGCACGACGAGACCGATCTGCCCGAGGGTCCCCTCGACCACGGCGACGACCGCGGCTCCGGTGCGCCCGTCGAGGTCCCACCACTCGGCCGCGGCGACCACGAGAGCGAGCCCGATCAGCACCAGGCCCAGACCGTCCCGGCGATGGACCGGGTCGAGGTCGCGGGCGCCGTTGGTCAGAGTGCGCACGACGCCGCCGACGAGGTGGGCCAGCCCGCCGACGATCGCCGCGACCGCGCGGAAGATCGCCCGCACGGCTCGGACGAGCAGG
>JALYMU010000317.1 GCA_030773595.1 Actinomycetota bacterium
ACCACGGAGACCCTCGTCGTACCCGTGCAGGACGGCTTCGTCCCGCACGGAGCGGCTCCGCCCGAAGTACCGGCGATGCGGGGATCGAGCGCCGTGCCCGGGCACCGCGCTCGCCGGCGCCGCTGGCCGGTGCTCGTCGCGCTGCTCATGGTGCTCACTGTCGTGGTCGGCGGCGGGGCCTGGTGGTGGATGACCGCCGGGCCGGGCGCCTACACCCGCGCCCCGTCACTCACCGGCGTGGCGACCGAGAAGGCGGTGGAGCGGGCCCGCCGGGACGGGTTCCGCGTCGAGCTGGCCGACCCGCAGTACAGCGAGTCCGTCGCGGCGGGGAAGGTCGTCTCGGCCGACCCCGGCGCCGGGGACCGGGTCCGCCAGGGCGCCACGATCACCTTGGTCCCGTCCAAGGGCAAGGAGCGTTACGAGGTGCCGCCGCTGGCGGGCCAGGCCGAGGACGCCGCCCGCGAGGCCGTCGAGGACGTCAACCTCGTGGTGGGCCGGGTCCGCCGCGACTACAGCGACACCGTGCCGAAGGGCACCGTCATCTCTTCCACCCCCGGCGCGGGCGAGCGGCTGCGCCGGGGCGAGCCCGTGGACCTCGTGGTCAGCCGCGGCGTCCAGCCCGTGCCCGTCCCCGACGTCGTCGGCAAGTCCGTCCACGAGGCCGTGGCCGAGATCGAGAAGGGCGAGCTGACCGCGACGACACGCGAGGAGTTCTCCGAGTCGGTCGCCAAGGGCGACGTCATCAGCCAGGACCCGCGCGGCGGCAACGTCGTCAAGGGCACGACCGTGCGCCTCGTGGTGTCCAAGGGCCCGCCGCTGGTGTCGATGCCCGACGTCGCCGGCATGGACCTCGAGCGCGCCCGCGCGCTGCTCGCGGGGCTCGGCCTGCAGGTGCGGGTCTACGACCTCCTGGGCGGGTCCAACGAGATCCTCCAGCAGTCCCCCGCGGCCGGCGAGCAGATCCCGAAGGGCTCCACCGTCACGCTGTGGTCGTTCTGAGCCCCGTGCCGCCTGGCCCCGTGCCCCTCCTCTGAGCCCCGTGCCGCCTGACCCCGTGCCCTCCGCTGCGCCCTCCCCCGTGGGCGTGCACGTCCCGGTCGGCCGCGGCCTCGCGGCCGGTGGGCTGCGCCATGCCGCGGCCGTCGGCGCGGAGGCGGTCCAGGTGTTCGTCGCCAACCCGCGCGGCTGGGCGCTTCCGGCCGGCAAGCCCGACCAGGACGAGGCGTTCCTCGACGGCTGCCGCCGCGACGCGATTCCGGCCTACGTCCACTCGCCGTACCTCGTGAACCTCGCCTCGCCCACCCCTGCGACGCTGCAGCGCAGCATCGCCTCCGTCCGCCACTCCCTCGACCGCGGGCGGGTGCTCGGGGCCCGCGGCGTCGTCGTGCACACCGGCTCGTCGGTGACCGGCTCGTCGGTGACCGGCTCGGACCGTGCCGCCGCGCTGGCGCAGGTCCGCGCGGCGTTGCTGCCGGTGCTCGAGGAGCTGCCCGACGACGGCCCGGACCTGCTGCTCGAGCCGACCGCCGGCCAGGGGCAGTCGCTGTGCGCGACCGTCGACGACCTCGGGCCATACCTCGAAGCGCTCGAGGCCCATCCGCGGGTCGGGGTGTGCCTGGACACCTGCCACGCCTTCGCCGCGGGGCACGAGCTGTCGGTCGCGGGCGGCGTACGCCGGATGCTGGACCGGCTGGTGGAGGTCACCGGCCCGGGCCGGCTGCGGCTGGTCCACGCCAACGACTCCAAGGACCCGGTTGGCTCCGGCCGCGACCGGCACGAGCGGGTCGGGCGCGGGCACATCGGCGAGGCGGCGTTCGCCGAGCTGTTCGCGCACCCGGCCACCCGCGGCGTGCCGGTCGTGCTCGAGACTCCCGGCGAGGAGCCCGAGCACATCGAGGACATCGCGATGCTGAGGAAGCTCAGGGACGGGTGAGGCGGGAGCGCCTCCCATCCGCGGGTACCCGACTCGTCACGGAATGCTCTCGATCCGGGTGAGGGTCCACTCCTGGTTGGTGCCACCACTGACGTCCCACTGCTGGATGCCGGCGCCGTTGGCCGTCGAGACGTCACGCACGTCGAGCGCCTTGCCGCTGTGCCTGGCGACGATGCGGTAGGCGCCGTTGCTCAGCCGCACGAGTTGCCACTGCTGGTTGGTGCCGCCGACGTAGTCCCACTGCTGGACCGCGGCGCCGTTGGCGCTCGAGCCGCCCTGGACGTCGAGTGCCTTGCCCGAGTGCTTGGCGACGATCCGGTAGTAGCCGCCGCCGACGCTGGAGAACCGCCACTTCTGGTTGTCGCTGCCACGGCTGGTCCACTGCTGAAGCAGGGCGCCGTTGGCCAAGGAGCGGTCCCGGACGTCGAGCGCCTTGCCGCTGTGCCGCGCCACGACCGAGTAGTAGGCGTTCTGGTCAATCGTCGCCGGGGTGGCCGTCGGTGACGCCGTCGGCGTCGCGGTGGGAGATGCCGTCGGCGTCACGGTCGGGGACGCGGTGGGAGATGCCGTCGGCGTCAGGCGACGGAGACCCGCCGCCAGGCTGCCAGGTGAACGTTGCGACCGCACCGGCCGGCAGCGTGTAGCTGAACGCCTGCCCCTCGGAGCGCACCGCGAACGTGCGGGTGGTCGACCCGGCGTTGAGCGCGATCAGGGCGAGCGAGCCGTCGGTGTTGCGGAACGCGACGGTCTCGATGTCGTTGGCGTAGGACGAGGACCCAACCCGGACCGCGCCCGGCGCCACGAACTTGGTCGCGTGACCGAGCACGTAGTACTCGACGTTGTAGGACACTGCGCCGCTGGAGCTGTCGACCGTGACGACGCCCCGGCAGTTGCCGCAGCCGCCGTTGGTGGGGCCGTGGTTCTGGTCGAGCGCCATGTTCCAGAAGGTGACGCCCTTGGCCCAGTTGCGGGTCGCGCCGATCAGGATGTTCTGGGCGTTCCACTTCAGGTTGGCACCGAAGTCGGACGACCACTCACCACCCGAGCACTCGGTGAACCACAGGTCCCGGTCCGGGTGCGCGTTGTTGACCTGGGTCTGCGCGCCCACGCTGCCGGCGTAGCAGTGGAACGCCGACCCCGCCAGGTAGCGCTTGGCCGCGGCGTCGTTGAGCACGTCTACCGGGTAGTTGGGCTCGTCCCAGTTGTGGTCCCAGCCGATGATCTTGGTCCCGATGCCGTTGTCGGCGAACGTCGGACCCAGGTTGTTCTTCACGAAGTTGGCCTGCTCGACCGGCTCCATCCGCATCGACGGGTAGCCCGCCTCGTGGTGCGGCTCGTTCTGGATCGTGACCGCGTAGATCGGCAGACCCTCGGCGCTGTAGGCCTGCACGTAACGCCGGAAGTAGTCGGCGTAGGCCACGTAGCGGTCCTCGCGCAGCTTGCCGCCGTTGAGGGAGCCCGTGGTCTTCATCCACGCCGGCGCGCTCCACGGCGTGGCCATGATCTTCACCGCGGGGTTGATCGCCCGGGCCTGAGCAAGCACCGGGATGATGTAGCCGCGGTCGTGCGCGACCGAGAAGTCGGCGGTGTCGCAGCAGGTGTCGTCGTAGGTGTAGTCCGCGCCCCCGACGGTGAAGTCGCTGGCGCCCATCGGCTGGCGCAGCAGGCTCAGCCCGATGCCGGAGGACCGGCTGAACAGGTTGCCCATCAGCTGGTCGCACTGGGCCGTCGACATCCGCGTCCCGACCAGCCAGGCCGAGGAGTCGGTGAACGACGCGCCGAAGCCGTCCATGGTCTGGTACGTCGTCGCGGTGTCGACATCGATCGTCGTGGCCGCGGAGGTGCCCGCGCCGAAGGTCACACTCGGCTGCTGTGCGAGCAACTTGCTGCGGTCACCCGTGGTGACCCACACCGACACGGTCTCGCCGGCGGCCTGGGCACTCGAGGTCTGGGTGAGCAGTCCACCGACCGCGAGGGTCGCCGCGGCCGTGCCGGCCGCCACGCCTCTGCGCAGCCGTTGCATGGTCGAACTCATCCGTCATCCTTCCTGGACGTCCGTGCCTGACGCGAAGCTCGGACAACGCGCCGGCTCAGCGGTAGAGGCGCACGTCCGCGACGCTCCACCAGTTGCCTGCCGTGCCCGTCGACACGACGCGCAGGTAGCGGGTCCGGATCCGTCCGACGTCGATGGTCGTCAGCTGGCCGGTGCCCGACCCGGAGGCGACTGTCCGCCAGGTGGTGCCGTCGTCGCTGACCGCGAGCTCCCAGCCACGCGCGTAGTCGTCGACGCTGGCGCCGCTGTCGAGGACTACCCGCCGGAAGGAGGCACCCCGGCCGAGGTCGATCTGGACGTACTGGCCAGGCTCCTGCGCGGTGCCGGCCGACCAGCGCGTCGACGCGTCGTCGTCGACGAGGGCGGCCGGGTCGTCGCCGGTGGGCGACGCGGTCGCGGTGGCGCCGGAGAGGTCGATCAGGTCGAGGCCGCTGTGCAGCGCCCGGTGCGCGGGCCACACGAACGTCGCGAGCGAGCCGCCGGGGACGGTGTAGTCGAACGACCAGTCGCCGACGGCGACCGCGAACGAGCGCGGGTCGTCGTTCTCGTTGTGCACCACGAGCGCGGTCGAGCCGTCGGGGTTGTGGAAGGCCGCGTCCATGATCTGGCCGTTCCAGCCTGTCGTGCCGAACGACGTGCTCGCGATCCGCTTCGCGCCGGGTCGGACGAACTTGCTGGCGTGACCGAGGACGTAGTACTCCGCGTTGGGCGTGACGGTGCCGTCGGCGGCCACCTCCACGACGCCGGTGCACGTGCCGCAGCCGCCGTTGTGCGGGCCGCCCTGCGGGTCGAGCGCGAGATTCCAGTTGACGACCGACTTGGCCCAGCTGCGGGTCGTGCCGAGCAGCACGTTGCGGGCGTGCCACTTCAGCGTGTCGGCGAAGAACTGCGCCGGCGGGTCGTCCGGGCCGTGCGAGCCGGAGCACTCGGTGAACCAGATGCCCTTGTCCGGGGATGCGTCGTGCAGCGCCGACTGCGCGCTCGGGTCGCCGTAGTAGCAGTGGTAAGCCGTGCCGGCGACCCACTTGGCGGCCTCGCTGGAGAGCACGTCGGCGGCGTAGTCAAGCTCGGGGTCGCGGCCCTCGGGGAGGCTGTCCAGGTCGTTGGGGTGGGTCGCCCAGTTGTGGTCGTAGCCGAGGATGCGCGTGTGGACACCGGCCCGGCGCAGCGCCGGCCCGAGGACGGAGATGAGCCGCACCTGGTCGGCGACCGGCATGTCCATGCCCGGGTAGTCGTCGGGGTTGCGGTTCTGCGGCTCGTTCTGGACGGTGACGTAGTCGACCGGGACGCCGGCGGCGCGGTAGGCCTTGAGGAAGCGGACGAAGTACTGCGCGTACGCCGCGTAGACGCGGTCGTCGTCGAGCAGCCGGCCACCGACGAGCGACTGGTTGTCCTTCATCCACGCCGGGGGGCTCCACGGGGTGGCGAGCACCTTGAGCTGCGGGTTGAGCGCCTTGGCTTGCCGCAGCAGCGGGAGGATGTGCTCCTCGTCGTGCGCGATCGTGAACTCGCTGAGGTCGAAGTCGGTCTCGCCGGCCGGCACGTCGTCGTAGGTGTAGTGGTCGCCGGCCACGAAGTCCGACGCGCCGATCGGCTGGCGCAGGAAGCTCAGCCCGATCCCGTGGTCCGGGTCGAAGAGCGAGCGCATGACCTCGTCCCGCTTCGCCCGGGGTAGGCCCGCCAGGAGCACGGCGGATGAGTCCGTGATCGACGCGCCGAACCCGTCCATCTCCTGGTAGGTGCGGCTCGGGTCGACCGTCACGGTCAGCTGGTTACTGGCGCCGCGGGTGAAGCTCACTTCGGCGCGGCGGTGCAGCTGCTCGCTGCGGTCGAGGGTGGTGACGTAGACCTGCGCGGTCGGCGGCCCGGACCCGGGCCGGGGCGTGCTGGCGGCGGTGCCGGCCGGGAGGGCAAGCGATGCGACCGCGGTGACGGCGGCGAGGACGCGAGTACGGCGAGTGGTCACGGGGCTCCCTGGTACGGCCGGCGGGGCGAGGCGCGCGGGTCCTGGTGATGTAACGAGTTGTAACATGCGTGGAACGATTGGAACACACCGAAACAGGCTCCGCCCACCATGTCAAGAGGCACTTCGCCGTGCGTGGCGCTGCCCGTGGCCCGCCATATAGTCGGTTCATGCAGCGTGCGGGGACGGGACGGGTGTAACGCGTGACTACTCAGGACACGCGAGCCACGGTGCGCCTGATCGCCGAGGACACCGGCGTCTCGATCGCCACGGTCTCCCGCGTCCTCAACAACCACGTCAACGTCGCCCCGCGCACCCGCGAGCTCGTGCTGCAGGCCGTCGAGCGCCGCCGCGC
>JALYMU010000318.1 GCA_030773595.1 Actinomycetota bacterium
CCGCGGCCAGCAGCACGATCCTCCCCCGCTGGGCCAAGCCCGCACGGATCGAACTAGAACGCAGCCAGCCGGACAGCTCGTCGCGGTCCCCCTCACCCAGCCCCAAAGGCCACAGAACGCATACGCAACATCATCGCACCGCACCGATAAGGGACTTAAGCGACGCGCCACTAGCTGGAGCGGCAGCTGGACTTCGAGGAGGCGGCGCTCCGGGGTGAGGGGGCGGCTCCTTCGGCGTGCACACGCCGTTCGTGAAGTCCGCGCTCGTCTGACTTGCCTCACATCGAAGGAACGGGACTACTAACCTGCCAGCGTGGTGATCGGCGGCTGGGCACTGACAGTAGTGGGGCTTGTCCTTGTCCTCGTCGTCGCGGCGACCGGCCGCTGGCGACCACGGGGAGCTGGGGTGCCATGGATGGCCGCCGGAGCCGCATTGCTGTCCCTCGGCGTCCTCATCCGCATCCTGGGCTTTGCGCTCGGCCGCGACTACGCGCGAGTCGCGAGAGAAGCCGTCGTCCTTGCTCTGGTGGCGGCAATCGTCCTCGTCGTCCGAGGAGGCCTGCGGGACCCGAGTCCCCCGAGCGGCGAGCGCGACCGGTGAGCCGGTCGAGCCGTCGCCAGGCGCCGGATGCGCGCGTCAGCCGAGGCGCTCTTCGGGGTAGTACCACCGCCAGGTCTGTGCCCGGTTCGAGCGACCGCATGACCGGGTAGCCCGTGCTCCGGTAGTGCGCCGTCGCATGGGCGCCGCCGCTGTCGCAGCACGCCACGTTGCCCACGTGAGGCACATCCGCAGGTGTACGGGCGCGGTGCCCTCCCGGAGACAGTCCGCGTACGCCGGCGCCGGACCTGGCCCGGCGTGCTCAACCGCGGCGTCGAGATGCCGGCACGCGAGCGCGGTCGGGGCGCTGAGCCGCTCGGGATCCCGTGGGCCGAACAGTCGGCGTGCGGCTCTCACACCGGCGAACGCCAGCGCGGTCGGGTGTCCCGGCGCAGGCCGCGGCGGCTCCACGGGCTCCTAGACTTCCGCGGTGGCGCGCACCTACGTCGGCATCTCCGGCTGGACTTACAAGGGATGGCGAGGCGTGTTCTACCCGCCCAAGCTGCCGCACCGACGTGAGCTCGAGTACGCCGCGCAGCGGATGAACTCCGTCGAGCTCAACGGGTCGTTCTACTCGCTGCAGCGGCCGTCGAGCTACCGGTCGTGGTTCGCCCAGACGCCCGAGGACTTCGTGTTCTCCGTGAAGGGCCCGCGCTTCATCACGCACATGAAGAAGCTGCGCGACATCGACGCGCCATTGTCGAACTTCCTCGCCTCGGGCGTCCTCGCGCTCGGGCACAAGCTCGGCCCGCTGCTGTGGCAGCTTCCGCCCAACCTCGGCTTCGACGCGGGCCGGCTCGCGGACTTCTTCTCCCGTCTCCCGCGAACGACGGCACATGCCGCCGTGATCGCCGAGCGGCACGAGGAGCGCCTGCAGGATCGGGCGTGGACGGTCACCGACGCCGACCGGCCGCTGCGTCACGCCCTCGAGGTCCGCCACGCCAGCTACGAGACGCTTGCGTTCGTCGACCTGCTCCGCGAGTACGACGTCGCGCTCGTCACGGCGGACACGGCCGGCAAGTGGCCCTTTCTCGAGGACCTGACGTCCGACTTCGTCTACGTCCGCCTGCACGGCGACGAGGAGCTCTATGTCAGCGGCTACTCCGAGGAGTCGCTGGACGCGTGGGCCGCCAAGGTGCTGCCGTGGAGCCGCGGGGAGGACCCGGCGACCGCGCGACGTGTCGCCCCGCCCTCACCGCCCAGGTCAGGTGGACGCGACGTCTTCGTCTACTTCGACAACGACGTGAAGGTGCGCGCGCCCTACGACGCCATGTCGCTCGCGCGCCGCGTCGGCGCGGTTCCCCCGACCTAGCGAAAAGTCCGCGCGGTCTACATGGGGACAGCGCCGTCATTGCGGTCGCCACGGTGCCGGCGCCGCCGTCGACTGGTGTCCGCGGCGCTGCAACATGAGTACGGCTACTCACGCGGGCTTCCCGGCCGTCGTCCACGATCGTGGGCACAGCCACCAGGGAGGACATATGAGCAACATGCACATCGGCGTCACGGCCTCGACGGACCGTGTCGTCGCAGCGCTTCTGAGTGCAGCCGGGGCCGCGGTTCTGGCCGTCAGGGCCGCTCGAACGCTGTCGTCGCCGCAGGGCTCCGGCGAGAACCTCATGCCGGGGATGGGGACGACCGCTGTGGCGGCCCTCGCACTCGTCACGGCGCTCGTGGCGCTGCTGGGACA
This sequence comes from Actinomycetota bacterium, assembly GCA_030773595.1. Lineage (GTDB taxonomy): Bacteria > Actinomycetota > Actinomycetes > JALYMU01 > JALYMU01 > JALYMU01. Next base: position 2,286 of record JALYMU010000318.1, read on the forward strand.
CAGGCTGGCCGGTGTTGCCGCCACCGCCGCGCTCGGCGGCGCGCTCGTCGTCGAGGTCGGTGGGGCAGCTCCGCCGCGGCTGCTGCCATTGCTGCCGCTGAGCCTTGCGGCCGGTCTCCTCCTCGTCAGCGGGTACGCGGGGCGGCCGTCCCGCCTCGGGGCGGACCCGGCTGGGGCAGCCGCCACCACGGGGCGTCCGCGCTTCCGCCAGGCACTGGGCTGGCTCGCCCTCGCTCTTCACGCCGTGGTGGGTCTTCTGTACCTCGTCTCCGGTCTGGTCGCGCCGATGTACGGCGTGGCGGGGTTGTGGCTGCTGTGGACGGCGCTGCTGGCCGTGCTTCTCCGGCTCCGTCTCACCCGACCGGTGTGGGCCCTTGCCGTCCCCGTCGGGGCAGTCGCGCTGTGGTACGCGGTGCTGTACGTCGGTGAGACCGCGTGGGGATGGACCGCGTGACCGTGCCGGCGGCTCAGGGCAGCGGGGCCAGGTCGTCCCACAGGGCGTCGGGCAGTGGTTGCTCCAGCGCCGCGGTGTTGCGGGTGACCTCGTCCGCAGTCCGCATGCCGACGAGGACGCTCGCCACGGCGGGATGCCGCAGCGGGAACTGCAGGGCAGCGGTGGGCAGCGGTACGCCGTGTCGTTCGCAGACGCGCGCCAGTCGCTGCGCCCGCTCGACGACACCCGCCGGCGCGGCCGCGTAGTCGTAGGTCATCCCGTTCGCGGGCCGCTCGCTCGCCAGGAGCCCGGAGTTGTAGACGCCCGCCGCGATAACCGGAACTTCACGGTCCTGGGCTGCAGGCAGAAGGTCGGAAGCGGCGCTGCGGTCGAGGACCGTGTACCGGCCCGCCCAGAGGACCAGGTCGACATCGGTCTCCCGGACGAATCGCGTCAGCATGGCCGACTGGTTCATGCCCGCGCCGATGGCGCGGACCACGCCTTCGCCGCGCAGCCGTTCGAGCGCGGGGTAGGCCTCGCTGAAGGCGGCGTCCTCGTGCTCGTCCGGATCGTGGATCAGCACGACGTCCACCCGGTCCAGTCCGAGCCGGTCAAGGCTCGCCTCCAGCGAGCGGCGGAAACCGTCGGCGGAAAAGTCCCACACCCGGCGGGCGTCCGCGGGCACGTCGAAGCCCTGGGTGTCCCGACCCTGCGCCGGCAAGGGCTCCAGCACGCGCCCGACCTTGGTCGTCACGACGTACTCCTCGCGTGGGAGCGTGCGCAGCGCGGCGCCGAGGCGTCGCTTACCGAGGCCGAGCCCGTAGTGCGGGGCAGTGTCGAAGAAGCGGATGCCCGCGTCCCAGGCCGCCTGGACCGCGGCGTGGGCCTCGTCGTCCGTGACCGACGTGAACAGGTTCGCGATCGAGGCACCACCGAAGCCCAAGGGCGTCGAGGACCTCCCCCTGCTCCACACCGCAGACGCGCCCGGGACGGCCCGCCTCATCGCACCGGACCGGCGCCGACGCGACGGCGTGGAGCGCGGGCTACGAGCGCGGGAAAGCGTCGTTCCATGGGGGACAGATGTAGCACCAACGGAATGGGATCGGTTCGTGCGGTCCGCGGCACGTGTCCCGTCAGGGCCGGGAGGGAAGGGCGCACAGAGCAACCGACACAGGAGGACTGCCGTGACCACGCCGACAGACGGCGGCAGCGAGCTGCCGGACACCGCCATGGCCACCGGGAACGACGAGGGGGAGCCGGGGCTGCGCGACACCGTCGCACCGGACGACGTCGTCGGTGCCGCGATCGAGGACGATGCGCCACTGCCTGCGGAGTACGCGCCGGGCGACGGAGGCGGGCCGCAGAACGACGGCCTCCAGCCGGCCTTCAAAGAGCCCTAGGAGGGTTCGGCGTTACGACCGGCGAAACTCCGGCCGATGTGATCTATCTGGGGCACTTGCGACGCTCCTACCTGCGGTTTCGCCCGATCAGGCCGATCAGACGCCCATTCCTAGCAGATCGGGACGCTGACGGACTGGTTTCCGGGGTCCGGGCATGGTGATGTCCCCGCCGGTCTGGCGGGGTGAACGATCTCCGACTGTCAGGCCGCGAGGGGTACGGCTCGCGCCCCGGCAAGGGCGCTGGCGAGCCGGGCGAGGATGGTCAGGTCAACGTGCAGCCGTACCCGCTCGATGCGCCGGACCCGGAGCGGGCCAAGGCTCCACTCGTGCTTCAGCCGACCAAACTCGCGCTCGACGGCGCCGCGCTGGTGGTAGAGCGCCTTGAACCGCTCAATCGTGCGCGGGATGAGCGGGTGCAGCCGATCGGCCTTGATCCACACCGACGCGGGCGTGCACTCGCGGACCGGGCAGCGCCACTTGGTCGCCTGCCGCTTCACGTCGGCACCCGCGAACGTCCACTCGCCGTGCTCACACGTCGGGGGCTTGTGCTTCCCAGCTTTCACCGCAGGGGTCTGGCGCAGAGGGATGATTGGGCGGATGCCCCGGTCCTCGCACTCGTCGTAGATCGCGGTGGTGTCGTAGCCCCGGTCGAGCACGGCGATCTCGGGCGTCAGGCTGCGGGAGCGCATCGTGTCGAGAAGTGGCGCGACGATGGTCGTCTCGCTGACCTTCGCCGTCTCCACCTGCCAAGCGACGGGCAGCCCGGTCGCCGTGCACACAGCGGCGTGCAATTTGTAGCCGTAATACCCGCCACCGGACCGGGTGTAGATCGAGGATCGGTGTCCCCAGGATGCGTCAGGGTCGCTGTAGCGCTCGCGCTCGCGCCCCCC
>JALYMU010000319.1 GCA_030773595.1 Actinomycetota bacterium
TCGTCGGTCAGCGCGGCGACCGCGCCGGCTTGCGCCGCCTGCTCGGCGAAGCGGGCGCCGTGCGTGCGCGCCCCGGGCAGGGCGGCGTAGACGTCACCCGGCGCGACGGCGCGCGAGTCGTGGGTGATGCCCGTGACCGGCCGGTCCTCGACGCCGGGCTCCAGCGGCACTCCGAGGGCGGCGGCCGCCTCGGACAGCAGTCGCCGAGGGGCCGCTGCAGGACGCAGGGCGGCAGCGCTGGGCACCACGAGAGGTTACCGGCCCCACTCGAGGCGGACCTTCGGCGGCTCCGCACCGGTGGGCGGGATCCGCAGGCTCGACAGGGCGAAGGACATCACCTCGTGGAAGACAGGGCCGGCGCTGGCCCCGCCGCCGATGCCGTTGCGCGGCTTCTGCAGGGTGACCCCGACGACGAGGCGCGGGGCGTCGGCCGGCGCGAACCCGAGGAAGGACATCGTGAAGCCGCGGTAGCACCCACAGCTCGCGTCGTAGCGCTGGGCGGTGCCGGTCTTGCCGGCAACGCGGTAGCCCGGGATGTTGGCCGACGGCGCGGTGCCGCCCTCGCCGACGACGCCCTCCATCATCCGGGCGACCGTGCGGGCGGTCGCCTCGCTGACTACGCGGGTCCGCTTGCCCGGCGCGGCGGGCCGGTAGACCCCCTCAGCGTCGGTCCAGCCCTCGACGAGCGTCGGCGCGACGCGGACCCCCCCGTTGGCGACGGTCGCGAACACCGACGCCATCTGGACGGTGTTCACGGCGTAGCCCTGGCCGAAGGCGAGGGTGTAGCCGGTCGTGCTGGACCACGTCCTGGGGTCGGGCAGGGCCCCCGTGGTCTCGCCGGGAAAGCCGAGTCCGGTTGGTTCGCCGATGCCGAAGGCCTTCATGTAGGGGTGCAGCTGCTCGAAGCCCAGCCGCTCGGCGGCCAGGATGGTCCCGATGTTGCTGGACTTGGCCAGGGTGCCCGCAAACGTCAGCTTCTGCGTCGGGTGGTCGGCCCAGTCCTTGAACGACTTGTCGGCGCGGCGCAGCCGGTTCGGAACGGTGAACCGCGTGCCGGGCCGGACCGCGCCCTCCTCGACCAGCGCCGCGGCGGTTATGATCTTGCCGGTGCTGCCGGGCTCGTAGGCCTCGCTCAGCGCCCGGTTGCCCAGCTCGGCGTCCCGGCCGACGGGACCGTTCGGGTCGAACGCCGGAGCGGTCGCGAGCGCGTAGATGTGACCGGTCTTCACGTCGAGCACCACGACGGTGCCGGACTCCGCCTTCGTCTGGCGCACCGCAGCCGTGACGGCCTCCTGCGCGGTCCACTGGATGTCGCGGTCCAGCGACAGGCGGACGTCGCGGCCGGGCACGGCATCCTGACCGGTGCTGCGGCCGAGCGGGATGGTGCGCCCGCCGGCACCGCGCTCGTAGGTCCGCTCGCCGTCGCGGCCGGCCAGCTGGTCCTGCAGGGCGTACTCCAGGCCGGCGAGACCCTTGCCCTCCACGCCGACGAACCCCACGACGTTGCTCGCCAGCTTCCCGGCCGGGTAGACGCGCTCGTAGGCACGGCGCATTTGCAGGGTGGGGACGCGCTCGCCGTCGGTGCCGGGAATCTCGGCGCGCACGGCGGCACGGGCGAGCTCGGGCGGCAGGCCCTTGGCGACGTAGGAGAACCGGCCCTTCGCGGACAGCCGTGCCATCACCTCGTCGACGTCCCTGTCCAGCAGGTTGGCGAGCATCTCGGCCGCGGGCCGGCGGAGGGGCTCGGCCACGAGCGAGGGGTCCACAACCAGGTCACGCGCCTCGACGCTGGTCGCGAGCGCCACGCCGTGCGTATCGAAGATCGTCCCGCGCCGGGCGGGCATCTTGACCGAGGTCAGGCGGTCGTTGGCGGCTGACTCGGCGTACGCGGACGCCTCCAGGCCCTGCAGCTGGAACAGCCTCGTCGCGAACAGCGACAGGACCATGGCGGTGACGAGCAGCGCCGCGTGCAGGCGCCGTCGCGGGTCGCCCAGCCGGATGCGCCGCGGGGGCACGGACGGACGGCGGCGCGGCGTGCCCG
>JALYMU010000320.1 GCA_030773595.1 Actinomycetota bacterium
CCGCGGGCGCCTGCCCCACCTGCAACGGCGCCGGGGTGATATACACCGACCTCGCGATGATGGCCGGCGTTGCGACGACGTGCGAGGACTGCGAGGGCAAGCGGTTCCAGCCGGCGGTGCTCGAGCACCGGCTGGGCGGCAGGAACATCGCCGAGGTGCTCGCGATGTCGGTGTCCGAGGCCGAACAGTTCTTCGGCACCGGCGAGGCGCGTACGCCGGCCGCGCACGCCGTCCTCGGCCGGCTCGCCGACGTCGGGCTCGGGTACCTCGTTCTCGGCCAGCCGCTCACCACGCTGTCCGGCGGGGAACGGCAGCGGCTCAAGCTGGCGACACACATGGGGGAGAAGGGCGGCGTCTACGTCCTCGACGAGCCGACGACGGGCCTGCACCTCGCCGACGTGGAGCAGCTGCTCGGCCTGGTCGACCGGCTCGTCGACTCCGGCAAGTCTGTCATCGTCATCGAGCACCACCAGGCGGTCATGGCGCACGCGGACTGGATTCTCGACATGGGTCCCGGCGCGGGGCACGACGGCGGCCGGGTGGTGTTCGAGGGCACACCCGCTGACCTCGTCGCCGCCCGCTCCACGCTCACCGGCGAGCACCTGGCGGCGTACATCGAAGCGTGACGTCGGGCTGCCGTCGGAGCGGCTCGAACACTGCCTCGCGCCACGGTGAAGCATCGCGGCGACTCCGTCGGCCCTGCTCCAGCCGGGCCAGGGTGAGCAGCACCACAAGCGGCTTGTGCGGAGACCGGTGCCCGCCCTGCTGGTGGTGGCGAAGGTCGCGCAGCCGACCCAGTGCCTCAGATCGTCCACCCGGCCAACCTGCCAGTCGGCGACCGCCGACCCGCAAACACGGCCCCACGTGCTCGCGCGGACGCCGCGGTCACCAGTTCGACCGGCGGATCCGTTGGTCCATCAGAATCGCCCACGTGTACGCCGACCCCTGCCGCTCCTTGATTTCGCCCGGACCGTCCGCGGGCATGAGGCGGCGGCCTTCATGAAGTTCGTGCGCGACAGCGAACGGTTCACTTCCTCGCCGTCCCGGATCACGCGGAGGAAGTTGCCAGGTATCTGATATGTGAACGGCTTCCCCGTCTTGGTCTCGAACCGCTCCCCGGCATGGCGCCGTATGCGCTCCCACAGCGTCCCCCTCATCGACCATCCTCGCAGCCTCCCGCGGCCGACCGACTGCTGTCAGCGGCATGTGCGGACGTTCGTCAGCGAATCGAGACGGGCTGAGCGTCACGACGCGGGGCGCTGTGCCCCCCACCACTCCTCGTCCGCGAAGGGGTAGTGCTCCCGGTCCTCCCTTCGCCATGCCTCCAGGAAGGCCGCGAAGTCGTAGCGGGGCTCCCAACCCAGGACCGAGCGGGCACGATCGACAGGGAAGAGCAGCCTCCCCCAGACCAGGTCGGGCAGATCAAGCCCGTGCCGGCGCACCAGCTCGAGCGTGCCGGGCCAGCGCTCCTCGAGCACCGCCGCAACGTCGGCATCGAGCCGCGGCACGTCGGCGGGGGTCAACCCGCCCTCGGCCATGATGTTCAGCGCGTCGAACCGCTGCGGCGGATCGTGCTCGAGCGCTCGTTCGACCGCCTGCGCGACGTCACGGTCGTCGACACCGCCGAACAGCAGCCGGAAGCCGTAGCGCTCGAAGGTCTCGGGGACGAACATCCCGAGCCGCAGCGCGACCGTCGTGATGCCGTGGACGTCGGCGTAGGACCGCGCGACGTCCTCCGCGACGACCTTCGTCAGCCCGTACAGGTCGGCCGGTCGCGGCGGCGTGTCCTCGGTGACCACGCGCCATCGCTCGCTCTCGCCTGCCACCCCGCCGTACACCACCATCGACGAGGCCAACACCACGCGCTCGACCCCGGCTGAGCGCGCCGCCTCGTAGACCGTGAACGTCCCGGTCGCGTTGGTGGACCAGAAGTCGCTCGCCGGCCACGTGCCCAGGTGGACCCCGTGCAGCGCGGCACCGTGGATGACCGCGTCGACACCCGCTACTGCACGGGCCACGATGTCCGGGTCGCGCACGTCACCGACGAGCAGCTCGTGCTCGGTGGGCAGCTCACGGAAGTCGAGCAGCCGGAGCTCGTGGCCCGCGGCGGCGAGGGCGGGCACGACGACCCGGCCGAGATTGCCGCCGGCGCCGGTGACACATATCCGCATCCGTCGCTCGTACCCGGTATGAGCGCAGCGACGCTCCCGTGCCTAGCCCGGCGGCGCCGCCGCTTGGAGGCGGTACGCGAGGGCCTCCTCGCCAGGTTCGCGTCGCTACCCGCGCAGCTGCGCCGCTCGCTCGCCTGGGACCAGGGCAAGGAGATGGCGCGGCACGCCGAGATCTCGACCGCGCTCGACCTGCCGGTGTTCTTGGAGAAATCTGGCCCCGCCCAGGCCCCTCCAGTCTGGTGTGACGGCCGAAACTGGCCCCCACCTGACGACGCGCCGAGTGCCGATGGAGGTGCCGATGGTGGTCGTCGCGGCGGTGGTGCGAAGTCGCCGTCTCGGCCGACGCAGGTTCCGTTGCGCCGGGCACGGGGCCGTCGAAATGCGGACATCGAGGCCAGTTCAGCTGGCGACCTCAGCGTCTACTTGCTCGTGTGGTGTCCGGGGGGTTGGCAGGGCGGCGTCAGCGCACGGCACTGGTCGGGTCGGGGCGATGCCGTCGATGCGGACCCAGACCCGCTTACCGTCACCCCACGGCTCCACCCCCCAGCGATCGACCAAGGCCGCGACGATGTTCATTCCTCGGCCTGACTCGCTGGCGTCGTCTAGCTCACGGATGATCGGTTCGATCGGCGAGTCATCCGCGACCGCGATCAGCAGGCCATGGTTGACCTCGAGGTGCAGGGTGGGAGCGGCCCCCCCTCCGGCGTACCGGACGGCGTTGGTCACGAGCTCGGAGAGCACCAACTCGACGGCGTCGAGGGTTTCGGCAGTGTCGATCCCCCACTCACGCAGGACTGCCTTGGTCCTCGTCCGTGCCTGTGCCGGTGCCTGGGGCGTAGCCGGCAAGGCAACTTGAGTCGAGAGCACGATGGGCGATGCTTCATCTGGCGGTGGGGTCAACTGGTCACTCACCCCTCTACTATCGGCAACCCCGGTTGCAGAAACAAGGGTTGCAGCCACACGAGTTGCCGGAACGACCGTTGCGGCAACGCCAGTTGCTTCAGGTATCATCGCCACATCCTGCGTCCGGAAGAGAGCGATGAACCAGCCGCCACCCCCGCGCGACTTGCCGCTTGACGCCCTTGACCAGCTGTGCGCCGCGGTGCGGGAGTCAGCCGCGGCGGGCGAGCTGATCCTGATACGGGCCGAGACAATCCGGCGTCAACGGGCCGCTGGGCTGTCCTACACCCAGATCGTCCCGGTCGAGGCGCAGCCTCTGATCGTGGAGCTGATCAGCGACACGATGGCGCGGCTAGCTGAGACCGGCAGTGCGTGGCGGCGCGAGGAGGCCCGTGCGCTGCACCGGGAAGGGATGACGATGGAACGGATCGCCCAGTTGTTCGGCGTGACCCGCCAGCGTGTCTCCGCCCTGCTGAACAGTGTCCCGCGGGCCTCGGCCAGCGGCGGCTGCGACACCCAAGGATGATCCAGCCCTAGCCTGCTGGAGAGTGCTTGGGGAGGAAGTCGTGTGTCAGGCTGGCGGCGTTCTCGCAGTCCGTCTAACCAGACCGTTGGGCGAGAGTCGTGGCTAGGCGGTAGGGCTGGGTGCCGGTCTCGCTGATGTGCCCGCCGAAGGTCGAGCGGTCGACGATCGCGGCGCACAGGCGAGGGTCGGTGAAGGTCTTGGTCCAGCCGGAGAACGACTCGTTGGAGGCGATCGCGACCGAGTTCTTCTCCTCCCGTTCGGTGAGGACCTGGGACACCCGCGCGGGCACGGGTCGCCGCCGAGCACTTGGCCGAGGCCCGCGAGGACCTGCTTGCGTTCACCGCATTCCCCCGTGAGGTCTGGTGCCAGATCTGGAGCAACAACCCACAGGAGCGACTCAACAAGGAGATCCGCCGCCGCACCGACGTCGTCGGCATCTTCCCTGACCGCGGCGCCGTCGTCCGGCTCGTCGGCGCCGTCCTGCTCGAGCAGACCGACGACTGGGCTGAGCAGCGCCGCTACATGGGCATCGAGGTCCTCGCCAAGGCCCGTCTACGCCGGCTTCCCACCGAACCCGAACAGCCGGAGGTGATGACCCCCGAGGCATCACGCATAGGTTCAGATCGGATCACGAGTGGTGGTCTCATCCACCACTCCGACGGACGTGGCCCCCACGCCGCGGTCGCCAGCTGGTGGATCGTGGCGGCCGGCGGGTGGGTGTGGCTCGCCGCCGTACGACCTGAACCGCTACCAGCCGAGCGGCTCGGACCCGAGCTTGTCGACGTGCCAGGCGCGGATCGCCGCGACGGTCTCGGCCGGCAGCGGGTCACCGACCGCGGCGAGCGTCGACTGCAGCTGGCTCAGGGACTTCGTGCCCGGGATGACCGTCGAGACGCCGTCGTGGGCCAGCAGGAAGCGCAGCGCCCCGGACGTCACACTCGTGCCCTCCGGCAGCAGCGCGTGGAACTCGTCGACCAGCCCGGCGCGGAGCTCGACGTCCGCCCGTGACCACCGGGAGCGGACGTCGTCGAACTGCGTGTCGGCGGCGTACTTGCCCGTGAGCCAGCCGGACTCCAGCGGCACCTTGACGATGACGCCGACGCCCTTGTCGCGCGCGCGGGTCACGGCGTCCCACGGCTCCTGGTAGAGCGCGGACATCCGCACCTCGAGGGCCTGCGAGTCCGACGTCGCGAGCACGGTGTCGATGTCGGCGGCCCAGTCGACCGAGGCGCCGTACGCGCGGATCAGGCCCGTCTCGACGAGCTCGGCGAGGACGCCGTAGTGCTCGCCGCTGCTGATGACGTCCTCCGGCGGGTTGTGGAGCACGACGATGTCGACGTGGTCGGTGCCCATGCGCTCGGCGCTGCGCTCGACGGACGCGCGGATGGCGCCCGCGTCCCAGTTGCTGCCGCCCTCCGGCGTGTGGCCGAACTTCGTGCACAACACGGCCTCGTCGCGGCGGCCCTTGAGCGCCGCGCCGATGTTCGGCTCGCTCTGGCCGTCGGCGTAGCCGGGCGCCGTGTCGATGAAGGTGATGCCCGCGTCGAGCGCGGCATGGACGAGCGTGACCGCCTCCTCGCGCGTGGGGCCGCCCGGCCATGCGGGCGACTGGCCGAGTTGCCACGCGCCCAGACCGATGGCGCTGACCGTGATCCCCGTCGTGCCGAACTCGCGCTGCTGCAGCATGCCGCCTCCTGTGTCGTCGGCTTCCATCGTGCCGCGCGGGCACGGGTGACCCGCGACCGGCCAGCGGCCAGAGACCGCCAGCGCCGTCGACCGCTGTCCGTGCCGGTGGCACGATGACGCGATGTCGATCGAGGCCCGGCTCCACAGATCGCCGACCGCCTCGCGCGCGTCGACGGCGTCGTCGCGGTCGTCCTCGGCGGCAGCCGAAGCGCGCGGCGAACACACGCCCGAGTCCGACGTCGACCTCGGCCTGTACTACGAGCTGCCGTTGGACGTCGAGGGCCTAAAGCGCGTCGCCGCGACGTCGCGGGCCCTGGGTCGACGCGGCGGCTGGCTCACGGTCGACGGCACCGCCGTCGACTCGCTCTACCGGGACCTGCACCGCGTGCGGCGATCGTGGGCCGACGCCTCTTGTCCACTGCGCGCAAGGCGGCCTGGCCGCGGCGACAGCGCGTACGTGGCCGGGTCGCTGTTCCGGGTGGTCGGAGTGCTGGCGCACGCGCTACACGGCGGTGGCTCATCAACGAGAAGGGTGCCGTCGCGTCGGCCGGCCGGCTGGCGTGTGCGCCGCCCGATTTCGCGGCGCGCGCACCGGTTGTGCGGGCGCGTGGGAACAACGTCCGAGGAGCTGTCGTAAAGTTGGAGGCCGCCTCCCGGTTCGTCGGGGACGTGCAACTGGCCGTGCGGGCGGTGTGACTGGTGCGCGGTCCGCGCGCCGTACGTCGACCCGACCATGTCAAGCCGCTTGCCACCGCGCTCGCTCGATCTTGCGTCAAGATCGATCTTGGCAGGGCCGGTCGCGAGGGGGCTTGCCCTCCGGGTCTGACGCAACCTGTGCCGCCTTGCGGTGGGGTCGTATCTCCGGCGCGACCTTAGACCGAGGCGTGCATCTCGGCGTCGGCAATGACGGCGTCGCCTCTGCTGCCATCCGCTGCCAAGGTTTGCATCATCTCGCTGCGCGACCACAGCCGACCAGAAGCGCCGATCTCTCTGAAGTCCTCGTCGAGGAGTTGATCGACCTCCGCCCCATTGCCGCGAGTCGCCGATGTCAACAGACCCTCTCCAGGGTGATGATCTGCTCGGTGTCGTCCACGTCCTGCATCCTGGCGCGCCTCGCCACCAGCGGGTCACACAGAACGGCGAGCCCGGCCGTGTTCGGGGACGGCCGTTGAGGCTGAGACCTCTCGGACCAGGTCGACATGGTCGCGCGTCGGTGACCGCCCGTGATCGCGCGCTGGGTGCGGGCTGAGCGGTCGTCCTCTCAGCGTCGTCGGGCGAGCAGGACGGCCTGCGGTGTCTTCTCGACTCCCTCAGCGCCGCGGTGCAGTTGGGCATGGACGTCGACCCCGGCCTCGTCCAGCACGGTGATCACGTGCTGGGGGGCGTGGCGGTAGTTGGTCAGCGTCACCGGGTGCCCGTAGGCGCTGGTGCGCTCCACGCGGTGACCGTCGCCGGACTGGAAGGCCGTCAGCAGCCAGGCCCCTGGTCTGAGCACGCGTGCGAACTCGCCGACGGTGGCCGGCAGCCGGTCCGGGGCGGTGTGGATGAGGGAGTACCAGGCCAGCAGGCCGCCGAGGGTGGCGGCCGGGGCGGGGAGGTCTTCCAGCGCGCCGACGTCGAAGCGCAGGTGCGGATGGGCGTGCCGGGCGACCTGGACCATGCGCGGGGACAGGTCGATTCCGAAGACGTCCAGGCCGCGGGCGGCGAGGTGGGCGCTGAGGCGACCTGTGCCGCATCCGGCGTCGATGACGGGGCCGAGCTGTGCAGTGGCGCAGCGGTCGGCGAAGTCACCGATCATCGCGATGTCGAGGGTGGTCTCCGCGTTGAGTCCCGGCAGGAGCTTGGCGTAGTCGTCGGCGAGGGTGTCGTAGCCCTGCTGTGTCTGCGGGCGGTGGTCGGGGGCGGTCACGAGCGAACACGGTACGGACGCGAGGGTCCATGAGCCGACGCGACCGGCGAAGGTACTCGACTCGGCATGACAGTACGTCCCCCAAGGCGGCGTGCCGGTCGGCGCCGATCGCGACAGACGCCCACGGATGACCCCGGAGTTAGGTCCTGCCCTCCACACTCCCAGCCGCTTCACGGCCACACCGAAGTGCCAGCACAGTTGCCCGCCCGAACCTTGCTGACTACCGGCCCACCGAGGGCCGGTACGACGAAGGAGGCAAGACCATGAACGAGCACGAGCAGAGCAAGGGACGCGCCGGCTGAACGCGACCGGTCTGGTCGCCACGGGCCTGCTCGCGCGCGCCTGCTCGCGGGCACGCTGACCGCGAACGCCGCCGACACCACGCCCACGCCCGGGAGCTCCTCGTCCTCGGCCGAGTGCGGGACGCGCGACGAGTCGCGCAGCCACCACCCGGACGAGGAGCTGCTGACCGGGACGACGGCGGACAAGGTCCGTGCCGCGGTGCTCAAGAAGTACCCTGGCGCGACGATCAAGCGCATCGAGACCGACTCCGACGGCGTGTACGAGGCGCACCTCGTCACGGCCGACGGCGAGCGGCTCACCGCGGATCTGGACAAGAGCTTCGCGGTGACCGGCGAGGAGGCGGGTGGCTTCGGCGGTCGCGGGCACCACCACGGTCACGGTGGGCCCGACGCCGACGACGACGACACCGCCGCGCCGGACGGGGACACGCAGACCAGCTGACCCGACGCAGGCAGCCCGCGCGGCGGCTCCTGGAGGGGGAGCCGTCGTCGCGGGGCTGCCGTGGCGTCACCCCCTGTACGCACGCGCCAGCTCCGCCAGCCCATCCTCGAGACTCACCCGCGGGCGCCAGCCCAGCAGCGCGCGGGTCCGCCGCTGGTCGAACCAGTGCGCCGTCGAAAGCTGCTCGGCGAGGAAGCGGGTGACCGGTGGGTCGTCGGTACGCCGGAGCAGCGGCCACGCTGCCTCCACCGCGGCACCTGCGGCCCACGCGACCCGCGCCGGGACGCGCGTCCGCGGGACGGGGGCGCCCGCCGCGAGGCAGATCCGCGCCAGCATCTCGGCGACCGGGCGTGGCTCACCGTTGGAGACCACCAGCGCCTGCCCGCGCGCCTGCTCACAGCGGTCCAGGGCGGCGAGGACGGCCTCGACCGCGTTGACGAGGTAGGTCGTGTCGAGCAGCGCCGCGCCGCTCCCCACGAGGAAGAGCCGGCCCGCGCGCGCCCGCCCGATGATTCGCTCGACCAGCTGCGGGTCGCCCGGTCCCCACACGAGGTGCGGGCGGACCGCGACGACGGCCAGCGGGCCGCCGTCGGCGGCCAGCGCGACGCGCTCCGCCATCGCCTTGCTGCGCGCGTAGTGCCCCCGCGCCGCGAGGGGGTCGGC
>JALYMU010000321.1 GCA_030773595.1 Actinomycetota bacterium
ATGCGGCCGAGCAGCACGGGCCCGGCGAGCCCGGCCACCGCGGCGGCGGCGTGCAGCAGCACCGAGGCGACCAGCGGGCGGCGGTGCGTGCGGACGAGCACCGCCGTACGGCGGCGCAGCGCGGCGCGGTCCGCGACCGGCAGGTCCGGGGGCGGCTCGGGGGCGATGGCGCACGGGTCCGGCAGCGCCGTGCTCACCGGTCCTCCTCCCCGCGCAGCACGACCGCCCGGTAGTCCGGCCGCTCCATCAGCTCCCGGTGCCGACCGGTCGCGACCACCCGGCCGTCCCGCACCAGCGCCACCTGGTCACAGTGGTCGAGCAGCAGCGGGCTCGCCGTCACGACGACCGTCGTACGCCCCGCCCGGTGCTCGGCCAGCCGCTGCGCGATCCGCGCCTCGGTGTGCGCGTCGACGGCGCTGGTCGGCTCGACCAGCACGAGGATCTCCGGGTCGGCGACGACCGAGCGGGCGAGCGCCAGGCGCTGGCGCTGGCCGCCCGAGAATGATCGCCCCCGCTCCTCCACCTGGGCGTCGAGCCCGCCGGGCAGGGCGTCGAGCACGTCCTGTGCCGCTGCGACCGAGATCGCCGCGCGTACGCGCTCCTCGGACGCTCGGTCGGTGACGTCGAGCTCCTCGCGCAGCCGCCCGCGGAACAGCCGCGGGTCGGCGTCGTGGACGAGCACGCGCCGGCGTACGGCGTCGAGCGGCAGGTGCTGCAACGGGATCGACCCGAGCGTGACCGCTGCGCCGTCGGCGTGCCGGCCGAGGCGGTCGGCGATGGCAGCGGTGACGTCCGGGTCGTCGGACACGAGCGCGGTGAGCGTGCCGGGGCGTACGACGAGCCCGCTGGCGGCGTCGGCCAGCGGGACGCCGGCAGGCGGCTCGGCGGCCGGCGCAGCGGGGTCGGTCAACGCCGGCGGCACGCTTAGCACGCCGACAATGCGACGGGCGGCGATCAGCGCGCGGGTGCCCTTGTCCGCCGCCTCGGTCGCCGTGCGCAGCGGCGTCACGAGGAACGCCGAGTAGCCGTAGAACGCGACCAGCTCGCCCACGGTGATCGACCCGGCGAGCGTCAGCCGAGCGCCGAGCCAGGTCACCGCGACGACGAACACACCGGGCAGGGCAACTTGCGCGGCGTCGAGGAGCGCCTGCACGCGCGCCACCCGGACGCCTTCGGCGCGCACCCGCTGGCTCTGCTCGACGTACCGACGCACGAACATCGGCTCGCCGCCGACGCCGCGCAGCACGCGCAGGCCGGTCACCGTGTCCGCGCCCAGCGCGGTCAGCCGGCCGACCCGTGCGCGCTGCTCCTCCTGCCGGCGGTGCAGCGGGCGCAGCAGGGCGCCGACCACGGTCATCAGTAGGGGTACGCCGACGAGCACGACGAGCCCGAGCCGGACCGAGGTGGAGAGCAGGATTGCGGCGACGAGGACGAACGCGACGACGGCGCCCGCCGCTCGTGCGCTGACGTCCATGATCCGCCCTACCGCCGGCGCGTCGGACGTGCTGACGGCGACGACCTCGCCGGCGCTGGTACGCCGGGTCAGCGCGGCGCCGACGTCGGTGGCGTGGCGGGCGAGCAGCTGCTGCACCCGGTAGGTCGCGACGAGCCAGTTCGTGACGGCGAAGCGGTGGCGGGTGATCCCGGCGACGGCCTGGACGCAGCCGATCGCGAGCAGGGCGAGGGTCCAGCGCGCGAGGCCGCCACTGTCCCGCGGCGCGACGCCGGCGTCGATGGCGCGGCCGAGCGCGGCCGGCACGAGGGCCTGGGTGCCCATCCAGACGACGCCGAACGCCATGCCGGTCGCCAGGGTGGTCTTCTGCCCGCGGGCGACCCACAGCAGGAAACGGGCCGCTGACCGCGTGTCCGGCGTACCGGGGTCGGCCAGCGGCAGCGCTTTCACTCGACGACCGTACGCGGCGTGCGGTACGGGCCTCCACCGCATTACGCCCGGCCGTGCTCGGCGGGACCAAGGCGTCCCTTCGGCCCAGGGCGGAACCGCACGTCGCCCGCGATAGCGTGCGCCATGCCCGCCGAGATCGCCGTGCTGGTGAACCCGGCCGCAGGGCGCGGGCGCGCCTGGCCCGTCGCGGCGGCGGATGCAGTCCTGGCGGGACGACCGCGCGCTTCGACGTCGGGTCGGTCGGCTCGCGGTACGTCCTCTCGGTCCTGTCCTCGGGGTTCGACTCCGTCGTGACCCAGCGCGCCAACCGGATGGCGTGGCCCCCGGGGCGACTCCGCTACGACCTTGCGATCGCGGCAACGCTGCGGTCCTTCCGGCCCGTCCCCTACGTCGTGACCGTCGACGGCGCGCCATCCGCACCGACGCGATGCTCGTCGCGGTCGGCAACGGCCCGGCGTACGGCGGCGGGATGCACGGCTGCCCGGACGCCGACCTGTGCGACGGGCTGCTCGACGTGACGGTGGTCGGTCCGATGTCGCGGGCCGAGTTCGTGCGGATCTTCCCGTCGGTCTACCGCGGCACGCACGTGCGGCACCCCGCGGTGCGGACGCTGCGGGGACGCGAGGTGACGGTCGCGGCGGAGGGGATGACGGCGTGTACGCCGACGGCGAGCCCGTGGGCGGACTGCGGGTGACCGTCGCGGTGGTCCCGTCTGCCGTGTCGGTGTACGTGCCGAGCGGTCCACTACTCCGGCGTACCGGGAGAATGCCGCGGTGACCTCCCGCGCCCCGACGCGACCCCGCCCGCGTCCGGGCACGGGCACCGCGGCCGCCGGGGTGCTGGTCGCCGTCCTGGCCCTCGTGCCGCTGCTGCGGTCCTACCTCATCGAGGCGCCCGCGCCGCGGCTGGTAGATCTCGAGGTCTACCGCGAGGCCGGGCGCTCCCTGCTGTCCGGTCGCCCGGTCTACGGCCACCTGACCGACCCGCCGCACCTGTTGCCGTTCACCTATCCACCCGTCGCGGCGCTCGCCGCCGTACCCCTCGCCGTGCTTCCCGAGCGCCTGGTCGACTGGCTCTGGACGTTCGCGCAGGTCGCTGCCCTGGCGCTCGTCGTCCGCCTCGCCTTCCGCGCATTCCTCGACCGGTTCGGCAGCTCATGGCCGCTCGCGGCGGGCGCGCTCGTGGGTGCGTGCTCCTGGCTATTGCCGGTGCGCGACGGTTACATGTTCGGCCAGGTGGACGTCTTCCTCGTGGCAATGTGCCTCGTCGGCGTTGTCCGTACACGAGTGCGTGGTGACGCCGGTGCATGGGTGGGCCTTGCGACTGCGGTGAAGCTCACCCCTGGAGTCTTCGCCGTACACCTGTGGTTGTCAGGGCGCCAGACTGCGGCGGCATGGGCTCTCGGCACGGCCGCCGCACTGACGTTGGCCGCCGCCCTTGCGGCCCCGGAGACGTCGCTGAACTTCTGGGCCGGCGCGGTCTTCGACGCAGACCGGCTCGGCGCCAACGCGGGCACGGCCAATCAGTCGTTGCGCGGAGTCGTCCTCCGCGTCGGCCCCGACGATACGGCCGGGACGCTCCTGTGGCTGGTGCTCGCCGCGGCGGTCGCTGTGTGGGGGTTTCGAACGGCGCGGCGCTTCAGCTCGGCGGGTGACGACGTGGGCGCCGTCGCGGTCGTCGGGCTGCTCGCCGTGCTCCTGTCGCCCGTCGGATGGATCCATCACCTCGCCTGGGTCGTCGTCGCCCTCGCCGCCGTCGTCGGTGACGGGAGGTCCACGCGGCGATGGTTGCTCACGACAGCAGTGTGGCTGTGGTTCACCCTGCCGCTGCCCTGGTGGGGGATCGAGCTGATCGGGACGGGAAACGCGCCGTACTCGGTCGGGCGCACGCTGCAGCAGTTTTACTGCGTCGGGGCGTTGCTGCTCCTGGCGCTGCTCGCGCGGCTACCGCGCTCGGTAGGCCTCGACGGCGGTGAGCACGGCGAGGACCGCGCACACGACTGCGGTCGTACGCCGGATCAGTGCGAGCCGCACACGCGCCAGCAGCGCCCGACCGAGCAGCACCGCCGTACCGGCCACCACGGCGAGTGCCAGCCACGAACCGGCGAAGACGCTGACCGCGTCGCCGGTCCGGGCCGCGAGCCCGGCCGTGAACAGCTGTGACAGGTCGCCCCACTCCGCGACGAAGAGCACCATGAAGCTCGCCGCCGCGGCCCGCAGCGGGGTTGCGGCCGGTCGAATTCGGTCGGCGATCTCGCGCTCCTCCTCCGCCTCGTGCGCGTCGGCCTCGCTCACACCGCGCAGGAGCACCACGGCCCCGACCGCGAACAGCAGCGCCGCTCCACCGAGCACCACTGTCCGGGGCAGCAGTGCGAGCAGAGTGCCGGCGGCAACCGCGACGAAGCACTGCACGGCGAATGCCGCGGCAACTCCCACCCAGACCGGCAGGCCCCGGTAGCGGGTGGAGAGCACGAGCGTCGCGATGAAGGTCTTGTCCGGCAGCTCGACCGGAAGGACGACGGCGAACGCGGTCGCCGCGACGCCGACGTCGATCACGCCCCGGATCCGCCACCCTCGAGCGCGGCGTGCGCGGCTGCCGTGGCGGCGGCCAGGACGGACTTCACCGGCCGCCCGAGCCGGGCAGCCGCCGCCGCCACGTGTTCGTACTCCGGCTGTGCGTTGACGACCGCGCCACCGAGCAGCCCGAGCTTCACGTCGACCGGCTCGCCGCCCACGTCGACGCGCAGCATCCGCCGCTCCAGCGCCGACTTCGCCACCGGCTGCTCCCGCACGCCGAGGGACGTGGTCTCGGTGAAGACGACCCGGCGTACCGCCTCGACCTGCTCCGCGGCGACCAGCACGGACAGCGTGTGCGCCGGACGGCCCTTCTTCATCAGGATCGGCGTGAGCCAGGCGTCGGAGGCGCCCGCCTCGAGCAGTCGCGCGATCACGGGCGGCCACAGCCGCGGGTCGAGGTCGTCGACGTTCGCCTCCAGCACCAGCGCGGACGAGGCAGGCGACACGTCGGCGACCGGTTCGCCCAGCACCACGCGCAGCACGTTGGGCACCTCGTCGAGGTCGCGGCTGCCCGCGCCGAAGCCGCTCGCCGAGACGCGCATCGCTGGGAGCGCGCCCCACCGGCGTACGGTCGCCGCCAGCAGTGCCGCGCCGGTCGGCGTGCACATCTCGTACGGCGCGGGGCCGCTGTGGACCGGAGCGCCGGCGTCGGCGAGCAGCGCGACGACGGCCGGCGCGGGCACCGGCAGAAGCCCGTGGGCGCTGCGGACCATCCCGTGCCCGAGGGCCACCGGCCCGGCAACCGCGTCGTCCACGCCGAGTGCCTCCAGGGCCGCGCACGTCCCGACGACGTCGGCGATGGCGTCGTGCCCGCCGACCTCGTGGAAGTGCACCTGCTCCGGGCTGGTCCGGTGCACGGCGGCCTCCGCCGTCGCGAGCCGCTGGAAGACGTCCAAGGCCCGCGCTCGCACACCGTCGTCAAGCTCGGCCTTGTCGAGCAGGTCGCGGATGTTGCCCCACGTGCGGACCACCGTGGTACGCGGAACGTGGACCTGGACCCGCGTCGCCCCGATGCCGTGCCGCTCCGTCGGCTCCACGACGAGCCGCACCGGCTCGATGTCGACCGCGTCGACCGAGGCCTGCACCACGTCCAGCGGCGCCCCGGCGTCGACCAGCGCAGCGAGGAACATGTCCCCGCTCGCCCCGGCGAGGCACTGGAACCACGCGAGCGTCATGCCTGCCCCGCCGCGCGCCGGGCGACCCGCGCTGCGAAGACGCCGGCGCCGAAGCCGTTGTCGATGTTGGTCACCACGACGCCGGGGGCGCAGGAGTTGAGCATCGCGAGCAGCGCGGCGAGCCCGCCGAAGCTCGCGCCGTAGCCGACCGATGTCGGCACGGCGACCATCGGCACACCGGTGAGCCCGCCCACGACCGAGGGGAGGGCCCCCTCCATCCCGGCCGCGACGACGAGGCAGTCGGCGGCGTCGAGCCGGTCGCGTACGGCGAGCAGCCGGTGCAGGCCCGCAACCCCGACGTCGTCGATGCGCTCGACCCCGGCGCCGAACGCCCGCGCAACGAATGCCGCCTCCGCGGCCACGGGCGCGTCCGACGTGCCGGCCGCCACGACGCACACCGTCCCCGACGTGGGCGGAAGCTCCCCGACCGCCACGGCCCGGGCCGTCTCGTCGAGGTGGGCGTCGGGGAAGGCGGCGCGTACGGCGGTAACCGCCGCGTCGGGGAGCCGCGTCGCCACCGCCGGGCGCCCGGGTGAGCGCTCGGTCAGGGCCTGCAGCAGTGCCACCGTCTGCTCCGGCGTCTTGCCCGCGGCGTAGACCACCTCGGGGTCGCCCGTGCGCACCCCCCGGTGCGTGTCGAGCCGGGCGAAGCCGAGGTCCAGCACGCCGGTGTCCTCGCCGGTGAGGGGCCCGCTGGCCAGCCGCGCGAGCGCGTCGTCGACCGCGACGTCGCCTGTTGCGACGGCGTCCAGCAACCGGCGTACGGCGGAACGGTCCATGTCCGCAGGCTATGGCGGGCGCGGCCGGCGCCGCCCACGGCCTCGCGCCGACCGGCACCGGCGCCCCACGCGCCCACCGCCCGTGCCACCCGCCCGCCGGCGCGCCACACCGCCGGGTGGTCACCACGGACGTGTCATTCAACCCGCGTCCGGGGAGGGTCGGAGCATGACGACGACCCCGCACGCGCCCGTCACGGAGGACCGGCCGCGCACGCACCACTGGCTGCGACGGGTCCTGGCGCTCGTCGCCGCGGTACTCCTGATCTCGGGTGGCGGCGCGCTCGTGTCGTGGTGGCAGAACCGCGACCTGCGCGACGTGTCGGCGCTACGGCAGGTCGACGCCGAGGTGACCGGTGAGGACATGCGTCGCCGCCTGCCTGACCTCGTCGAGGTCCGATACGAGGCGGAAGGGCGCACGGTGCAGGCGCGGATCCCGGGCGACAGCGGACTACGAGCCGGGTGACCGGACCCGCGTGGCGTACGTGCCCGGCGACCCTCAGCGCGTGCGCCTCGTCGACGGGTGGGCGCCGGCGTACGTGTCGTGGCTGGAGTTCGGCGTCTTCGGCCTCGTCGCCGCGCCGATTGTGGCGCTCCGCCGGGGGCTGGGCTCGTCGGCCCGAGACCGCGGCCGGCGCTCGGGCTGGGGCAGTCGGGGGAAGCAGGAGTAGCCGGCGGAGTCCGGAGCACTGGCCCCGGCCGGCGGGTAAGCCAGCGCGAAGCGCCGGACCTCCCGAGGCGGCTCGCGGCAACGGCACTAGAGGGGAAGCCGCTCTCGTGCGTCTGTCAGGCATGCAGCGACACGCGAGGGACAGCCCGGGACGAGGACTTCGAGCAGTGGTACGCCGCGTCGTACGGCGAGGTGCGTCGCGCCGTCGTACTCGCCGTTGGGACGCGGAGTTCGGCGAGGAGGCCACAGCGGAGGCGTACGCCCGTGCAGTCCTGACTGGTCGAAGGTCCGTCACGCGACATCGCGCCGTGCATGGGTGTATCGGGTGGCCCTGAACGAAGTCCGCTCCACGTTGCGCCGGCTGCGGCAGGAGAGTCCTTGCGTCCAGCGCCAGCGCAGTGCCATGACCGCACATCCACCTCGCTGATCACGAAGGGTTCTGCGTCGGTCCGGGGGGCAGAGCTTCACGATCATCGAGGCAGGGCGGGGCGGGCGCGTCGAGACGGGCCGGGCCGGGGGACGAGCCCGCAGTCCGGGGCTCACACCACCGACACGCCGCGGGCGAACAGCACGTCCCGGGTGACCTCCAGCTGCCCCAGGTGCTGCGCGAGCTCCTCGTAGACGTGCACGAGCGCGCCGCCCTGGGTCCGCGCCAGCGGCAGGTCGACGTCGGCGGGTCGCGGCGTGCCGCGGGGGCGCGCTTCGGGATCGAGCCGTGACAGGTCCGCGCGCAGCTGCTCGCGGGCGCGGGCCGCCCGCTCGACCAGCTCGCGCACCGGGCCCGATGCGCGGAACTCCGCCTCCCGGTCGCGCTCGACCGCCCGCCCGGCGACGACCGAGCCGGCCCAGTAGTCCATGACGCCCAGGCAGTGGGTGAGCACGGCGTACGGCGAGTTGGCGCCGGGGTGGTCCAGCCGCCGGTTCGCCAGATCGTCGCCCAGCTCGGCGACGATCGCGACCATGCCGTCGAGGGCCTGGTCGACGTACCACAGGTAGTCCTCGGTCGAGATCATGCCGACAGCCTGCCGCACCGGCGCAGCACCCGGCCCGGGGTGCTTCGTGCGCAGCCGCCCGTTTGCCCGGCCCGGGCATCCTGGAGCGGTGCCCGTGCCCTGGAGCGGTCAGTCGGTCCGCATGCTGCGCGAGCTCGTCGCCACGGGCGTTCGCTGCGACATGGGTCACTCGCTCGTCGGCACGGGCTCCGGCCCGCTCCCGCCCCCGGCGCCCTGCCCTCGGCGGGCCGACCGGGGAGTGCTCGTGCTCGACGCACGCCGGGTGTACCTGCTGTGCGACGGGCACGCAGCCGTGCTGGCCGAGCACCTCGACATGCCGTGGATGGACGACGACGAGGTACGCCGGGCCGCCGGGCTCTGACGGTTCGGCAGGCCGCGTGACGGGCCCGGGGGCGCCCAGCGCCGCCGCTCGGTAAGTCCCGAAGCAACCGGCGAGGGCGGGCGCGCCGGGCGGATCGGCAATCCGGCGAGCGCAGGACCCTCGGGCGCCGCCGCGGCGTAGCGGCCCTCGAACGTCGAGCTCCATTGGGGACCACCATGAGGGCGGCCGGGACCGCGCGGTGTGCTCAGTCCTTGAACAGGCCCGAAACCGTGGTCAGGGTGTAGCCCTGCCCGCGGAGCCGCGTGACGATCGGTCCGATCGCGTCCGCGGTCCGGGGAGAGGTGTTAGCGCCGTTCATGTGCAGGACGACGATCGATCCGGCACGTGCGCCGTCCAGGACTGCCCGCACGATCGGCTTGATCTCGGGCTGGAAGCCGTCCCCGCCCGCGACGTCGAACTGCACCACGGTTACGCCCGCGGGCGCGATGGCCTGCAACGCCGCGCCGTCGTAGCACCCACCGGGGAAGCGAAACAGTCGCGTCGAACGGCGACCGGCGATTTCATCGAGCAACCGCTGCGCGCGAGTGACCTCCTCGAGCATGTGTGACCGCCCGACCGTGGGGAGGCCGTAGCAGTCTGCGGTGAACGCGCGGTGTCGCCAGGTGTGCGTGCCGAGCTCGAACAGCGGGTCGGCCGCCAGTTCCCGGGTGATCTCCGGGTAGCGCTGCATCCACAACCCGGTGAGGAACAGCGTCGCCGGTACGCGTCTGCGGCGTAGCTCGTCGACGAGTGCGGAGTTGTAGTACGAGGAGATCTGACCGGTCTGGAGTCGGCGGAGCATCACTGGCGTCATGTCGGCGTCGAAGGTCAACGCGACCCTGCGGTGGCCCCGCGGACCGGACTCGACCACTCGTGGCAGGTTCGTGGGAGTTGCGGGGGAGGTCGTCGCGTCCCTCACGTCGTACGCCAGCCCGGGTCGCGCGGAAACGCCGCCAGTAACACCGATGCCGCCCCGCGCTCAAGCAGCCCACCGCGCCTGCCGACGGCTTCTGGGAACGCCTACCCCCTCCCAAGGAGCCCTATCATGCGCCGCCTGCCCACCGCCCTGCTTCTGGCGGGTATGACGTCGTCCCTCGTCGTCCTCCCGACCACCGCTGTCCCCTCCGCCGATGCCCGTCCCGTCGCGCCGAGCGTGCGTGAGATCACGCTGTCCGGCATCGACGCGACCGCCCTGGCCCAGTCGCCCGCGCCGGAGGAGTCCTCCGAGCACGGCCGCTCGGTCGCCGCCCGCGAGAGCCGCACCACCGAGCCCGCCCTGAAGCCGCTCGTCGCCACGCAGCGCACGCGGACCTCACCGTTCTCCGCCGTTGGCGTCACGTGGACGGCCGACCCGACCGTCGAGGACGTGGCCGTCCAGGTCCGGACCCGCACCGGCGGGCGC
>JALYMU010000322.1 GCA_030773595.1 Actinomycetota bacterium
GGGCACAGCGGAGGGACGCGTGCGAGCACATGGGCACAGCGGAGGGTCGCATGCGAGCGCCCGAGCACAGCGAGCATGTGACCCGGAGCGCGCGAGCAGGTGTCCCGGAGCGCCAGCGGAGGGACGCGTGCGAGCACATGGGCACAGCGGAGGGTCGCATGCTCGCGCCCGAGCAGAGCGAGCATGTGACCCGGAGCGCGCGAGCAGGTGTCCCGGAGCAGATACGAACGTCACCTTGACCCGCATTCGAGCCCCCATCCCGACGGGCCGTTCGGACGGTTTGCGCGCGGAGGCTAGGCTGACCGGACCTGCTCCCCGACATCGAGGACTAAGACGTCGTGCGTCGTATCGCCGTGTTGCTCTGCCTGTTGATGGCTCTGACCGCATGTGGCGGGGAGGGGAAGAAGGCCGAAGACAAGGCCGCGGCACCGACGACCAAGGGTCTACCCACGGTCTCGGGTGACGCCGGCAAGAAGCCGACCGTGAAGGCGCCGAGCTCTGCGCCGCCCAAGGAGCTCAAGGCCGAGGTCCTGGAGGAGGGCGACGGCGACACGGTGAAGAGCGGTGACCTCCTCGTCGCCAACTACCTGGGCCAGACCTGGCGCGAGAACAAGGTCTTCGACAACTCCTACGACCGCGGCGAGGCGAGCGGCTTCCCCATCGGCGTCGGCGGTGTGGTGCCCGGCTGGGACAAGTCCCTCGTCGGCAAGAAGGTCGGCTCGCGGGTGCTTCTGGTGCTGCCGCCCGCCGAGGGCTACGGCCCCCAGGGCAACGAGCAGGCCGGAATCAAGGGCGATGACACGCTCGTCTTCGTCGTCGACATCGTCAACCGCTTCGGCAAGGACCTGACCGCCAAGGGAAGCCCGGTCGACAAGGTCCCGGCCGGCCTGCCGAAGGTTTCCACCGAGTCGGGCAAGGCCGCAACGATCACCCTCGCCAAGGGTGCCAAGCCTCCGGCGAAGCCGCTCAGTGCCGTCGTCATCCGTGGGAACGGCGACGCCATCGACGCCAAGAAGAACCTCGTGCTCCAGGCCGTGCAGGCCGACTACAAGAGCGGCAAGACGACGTTCTCCAGCTACGAGAAGTCCCCTGTCACGATCAAGGCGGACCGGATTCCGGGCCTGGCGAAGGCGCTGGCCGGCCAGAAGCTCGGCAGCCGCGTGGTGCTGGCGCTCCCGTCGGGCCAGGGCGGCCAGGCCGCCGCGTTCGCCCTCGACGTTGTCGGCATGTACTGACCGGACGCGCCGGCGCGAGAGGACGGACATGACGGACAAGCCCGAGGTCGATTTCCCCGGCGGCGAGCCGCCGACCGAGCTCCAGATTCGCGACATCGTCGTCGGCGACGGCGCGGAGGCCACGGCCGGGCGCACGGCGGTCGTGCACTACGTCGGCGTGGCGTTCTCCACCGGCGAGGAGTTCGACGCGTCGTGGAACCGCGGCGAGCCGTTCAGCTTTCCTCTCGGTGGCGGCCGGGTCATCGCGGGGTGGGACCAGGGCGTGCAGGGGATGCACGTGGGCGGACGGCGTCAGCTCGTCATCCCGCCCCACCTCGGGTACGGCGACCGTGGTGCAGGCGGGGTGATCGCGCCCGGTGAGTCGCTCATCTTCGTCGTCGACCTGCTCGACGTCCGCTAGACCGGGTCGCCCGCCGCTTCCGCGCTAGCCATCGCGGGACAGCGCATCTGCGGGTCGGCCGGTGACGACGAGCGACGCGGCGTGCCGGCCGGCCGCTGCGGCGGCGAGGAAGGCGGCCGGGTCCTCGTCCAGGCCGCGCCCCATGGTGCTCAGCCGAACCGGCGAGGCGAGCAGCGCGTCGTACAGCGCGTCCAGCGCCACGTCGACAAGCCGGTGCCGCGTGGCGAGGGCCGCGGCTTGGTCGCGTACGACGTTCCCGAAGCTCCCTGCCAGCATCGGGACCGGGACGTCGGCAGGCGCCAGCGCGACCCGACCGTAGGCGGTCAGGCTGTGGTGGGAGACCCCCCGGTGGCGCGGGCGGGGGTCCGCTTCGGAGACCCGCAGCGATGCCACCGGAGCACCGCCGAGCACCGCAGCCGCGTTGACCGCCTCGCCCGCCGCCACGCCGGAGAAGCCCCATCGGGTTCCCGTGCCGAGGTTCCCCGGGCCCTGCGCCACCACGGCCAGGTCGGCGCCGACGACATGGCGCGCGGCGAGCAGACCCGTGTGGAGGGTGACGGTCTCGAGGTCACCGCCCATGGCCTGACCGACGGTGACCGTCCCGCCGAGCCACCCGGCACGGCGCAGTCCGTCCACCGTGCGCGAGAACCACGCCGGCAGGGCACCGCCGTCCGTCATCACGTAGGCCACCGTCAGACCGGGCCGGTCAGCAATGACAGCGGCCAGCACGGCGGGAAGCGCGGAGTGCAGGTCCGCCACCACGACGGGCATCCCGGCGAGGTCGTCGGCGTCGCGCAGTGCCGCATAGTGCGGCGAGTCCTGCTCGTCCACTCCGAGCACCGTCGCCTGCAGCGGCGTGTAGCGGGCCTTGACCAGGTGCCCCGGCGCCGGCAGGGGGTCTTCGGGAAGCCGGTCGGGGATGGCGACCACCATGGCGTAGCCCCCGGTGCCCAGGCCCATTGCAAGGGCCGTCGTGTTCAGCAGGACCCGGTCTCCCACGGCCGGCTCCCCGACGAGCGCGGGGTAGGCGAGGCTACGCACGGTGGCGTCGGCGCACCGGCAGGTTACCTCCACCGCCCCGGACCAGCGGGTCCCCACGGTCTCGACGATGCCCTCGCGCCAGCGAATCACCAGCCGCAGGCTAGTGGCTGTGACGACGGAGCCCCGCCGACGACGCCGCCGCACTGGGGCCGATGCGCTGTGGTGCGCCTGCGCCCCGGCCGGGCCGGGCCGACGCTCCCGGCGACCACGACCACGACGGCGCGGCGCGGGCGCACGGTGCGGCCCGGTGCCGCCGTACGACGGGAGGCGCGGGTTAGGGTCGCAGCGCGAGCGGAGGAGGGGAAGGGTTGTCCAAGGCGAAGACCGAGCGGCTGCTCAACCTCGTGATCTGCCTTCTGGCCGCGCGGCGCTATCTCAGCCGCGACGAGATCCGTCGCGCGGTGCCGGGCTACTCCGGCTCGGACGAGGCCTTCGAGCGGGCGTTCGAGCGGGACAAGGACGAGCTGCGCGAGATGGGCATCCCCATCGAGACCGGCACGAACGACGCGTGGTTTGAGGACGAGCTTGGCTACCGCATCCGCAGCGACGCCTATGCGCTGCCGGAGGTGCAGTTCACGCCCGATGAGATGGCCGTCCTGGCGCTTGCCGCGCAGGCATGGCAGCAGGCCTCCCTCGCCGGTGCCGCGACCACGGCGCTGCGCAAGCTGCAGGCCTACGGGATCGAGACCGTGGAGCCGACCATCGTGGGGATCGACCCGCGGGTGGACACGAACGAGGCGGCGTTCGTCCCGCTGTGGCGGGCCGTGAGCAGTCGCTATCCGGTGACGTTCCCGTACCAGCGACCCGGGCGGGAGGCCGAGCAGCGGGAGGTCGAGCCGTGGGGCGTCGTCTCCTGGCACGGGCGGTGGTACCTCGTCGGCCATGACCGGGTCCGGGGCGACACGCGCGTGTTCCGCCTGAGCCGGGTCAGCGGCGAGGTGGTCCCGGCGGGCGAGCCGGGTGAGGTCGTGGTCCCCGACGGGGTAGACCTGCGCGAGGAGGTCGCGCGGATGGTGCCGCAGGCGCCGCAGGGCAGCGCCGTGGTGCGGCTTCGTGCCGGCGGCGGAGGGTTCCTCCGACGGCAGGCGATGTCGACCCGCCCCGACACCGATCGCCCGGGCTGGGACCTCGTCGAGGTGCCGTTCAGCGACCCCGAGCTGCTCGCTGACGCGGTCTGCGCCCTCGGCGCCGCGGCGGTCGTGGTCGACCCGCCGCCCGTGCGCGACGCCGTGCTCACCCGCCTGCGGGCGGCCGCGGGGGTGCTGCGATGAGCGGTGCGGCGCAGCGGCTTGGCCGGCTCCTCGCCCTGGTGCCGTACCTGCTGGCCCGCCCCGGTGCCCGCATCGAGGACGTCGCCCGCGCTTTCGGCGTCAGCGAGCGCAAGCTCGTCGACGACCTCGAGCTGCTGTTCGTATGCGGCCTGCCCGGGCACCTGCCGGACGACCTCATCGAGGCGAGCTTCGAGGGCGGGGTCATCCACCTGGCTAACGCCGACACGATCGCCCGACCGCTGCGCCTCGGCGGCGACGAAGCGCTCGCCCTGCTCGTCGGCCTGCGGACCCTGGCCGACATCCCGGGCCTGCACGAGCGCGACGCGCTCGATCGCACGATCGCCAAGCTCGAGCGTGCGGCCGGTGACGCGGCGGCCTCGAGCTCCCGCGTCGCGGTCACCGTCGAGGCCGAGAGCGAGCACCTGCCCGCCGTACGCACGGCGCTCGCCGCCGGCCGCGCGCTGCACCTTCGCTACTACGTGCCCGGCCGGGACGAGACGACAGAGCGCGACGTCGACCCGATGCGGTTGCTGATCGTCGAGGGCCGGACCTACCTGGAGGCGTGGTGCCGCCGCGTCGAGGACGTCCGGCTGTTCCGCCTGGACCGGGTGGAGGGCGCGACGGTGCTCGACGAGCCCGCGCGGGTGCCCGCGCAGGCACGATCGCGCGACATCGACGACGGGTTGTTCCAGCCCTCGCCCGAGGACGAGGTCGTCACGCTCCTGCTCGGACCGGCGGCGCGCTGGGTCGCGGAGTACTACCCGTGCGAGAGCGTCGAGGAGCACGACGGCGGGGGCCTGCTCGTGCGGCTGCGGACGCGTGAGCCCGGCTGGGTGGTGCGCCTGGCGCTGCGGCTGGGGGGCGCGGGAGAGGTCGTGGAGCCGCCGGAGCTGGCCGACCGCGTACGCCGGGAGGCGCGCGAGGCGCTGCAGGCGTACGGCGAGCAGGGCGGGCGACCGGCGTAGGGGCCGGACGGCGGCGGAGCGGCCGATGGACTGCGTCCGTTGTACAAGGCGGGTGTCTGCACCACGTGCCCCGCGGACTTGAGCTGCTCCGCGGACGCGAGGAATCGCGGCTTGTGCCCCTGGGCGTGGTGGAACAGCCCAACCTCGCCCACGGGTCCCCTCGGTCTCGCCCGGCCACCGGGCGGAGCGTACGGCGCAGCGCGTCAGGCGTAGACGAGCACGGAGGTGCCGACGACAACCGAGGCGAGCAGGACGGCCGCGGGCAGCAGCACCGCCCGCAGGATCGCCGGGACCTGGTCGCGTATGCCGACGGCGGTTGCGCCGAGGAGGATCACCATCGGGGCGACGGAGTTGCCGATGTTGCCGCCGGAGATCTGTGCCGCGAGCAGGGCGCTCGGTGGCACGTCGATCAGCCGGGCGACGTCGGCCTGGAGCGCACTGAACAGGGCGTTCGAGCTCGTCGTCGAGCCGGTCGTGAAGGACCCGACCGCGCCGATCAGGCCGGCGAGCAGCGGGAACGCCGGACCCGTGGCTTCCGCCGCGCCCACGGCGACCGTCCGCACCATGCCGGTGTCAGCCATGACGGTCGCGAGGGAGGCGAGGAGGATCACCGAGGGCGTCGCCTTGCGGGACGCTGCGAGCCACGGGCCGGCGAGCTCGACCAGCCCGCGCCGCGGCCACCGGCGCGCGAGCCGCCACAGCAGCATCGACACGAGGGTCGCGAGGACGATGAAGCTGGCCGGGTGACCGAGGGCGGCCACTGTCTGGTAGTCCGAGACGGGTGCGACCTCGAACCCCCGCCTCGTCTCGGTGGCGGGGAACGACGGGCCCCACGCGAGGGTCGAGCGCGCCCACGTTCGTGACGCGGGCGGCAGGAGTACGCCCAGGACGCCGAGGAGCAGCAGGGTGTACGGCAGGAGCACGAGCGCGAGCCGGCGGTACGAGGGCGCCTCCGGGATCTCGTCCGTGCGCGGCGTGCCCGGGCCCGGCGCGGGCGCTGCGACGACCTCGCGTCGCACCGTCGAGGAGGCACCGGCGCGACCGACGACGGCGAGCACGGCGACGACGAGCAGCCCGGCCGCTCCGGCGGCAAGGGCGCCGACCCCCGGCTCGAACCGGACCGTCACCGCTTGGACCGAGGCCATGGCGGCGCCGGCGAGCACGATCAGGCGCCAGCCCTCGCGCAGGCCGTGGAGGCCGGCGAACACGAGGGCGACGAGGACGCCGGAGAGCACCGCGTTCGCGCCGAGCAGCCACGCCGTCCCTTGCGCGTACTGCGCGGTCTCCCCGCGCGAGAGCCCCGCGGTGAAGGCGCCCATGTAGAACGACGAGCCGACGGAGCCGAAACCGACGGCCCAGTGGTACCCGATCAGCGGCAGCGCGACGGCGAGAACCGGCCGTACGCCCATGAGGACGAGCAGTGGTGCCGTGACCGCGATCGGTGTGCCGAAGCCGGCGACACCCTGCACGAACGACGGGAAGATCCAGGCGACCACGAGCACGTTCTCGGTCCTGCGCCTGAGGATCGACGTTAGCGCGCCGCCCATCCCGTCGAGCCCCATTCGCCGGCACGCCGCGTGCAGGAGCAGCGCCGCCCAGATCACGAGGAGGATCCACAGCCCGGTCCAGGCCCCCTTGCCGAGGGCGACGGCCAGCCCCAGCGGGGTGGCGCCGAATGCGGAGGCGGCGATCAGAGTTGCGACGGCGAGCGTGACGACCGCGTTCACCGGCGTCGAGCGCCGCCCGCGGACGACGAGCACAACGAGCAGCAGGATCGGCGCCACCGCCAGCGCCCAATCGGCGACGCCGACCGACCCCAGTGGGGACGGCGCCGCGGTGAGCGCCCCCCAGCCGGAGTCACTCTGCATACTGTGTGCCATCCTCGGGCGGCCGGCGACGGGATCGAGGCGGGATGGGCACGTGACTCAGCTCAGGACCATCGGCGACGGCCACCGCACGCTGCGCGAGCAGGTCGAGGACGAGATCCGCGAGCGCATCGTCTCGGGCGCGTACGCCCCGGGCCAGCGGCTCGTCGAGGACCGCATCGCCATCGAGCTCGGCGTGTCGCGCAACCCGGTGCGCGAGGCCCTGCGCGCGCTCTCGCTCGACGGGTTCGTCGTCGCTCTCCCGCGCCGCGGCGCCATGGTGCGCCGGCTGAGCGAGAGCGACGTGCACGACCTGTTCGACGTGCGGCGGTCGCTCGAGTCCCTCGCCGCGTCGCTCGCCGCACAGCGCGGCGCCTCGCGCGACGGGGCGAGTCTGCGCGGCGTCCTCGCCGCTGCCCAGGACGCCATCACGCGCGGTGCGTTCGACGAGCTGGCGGCGCTCAACACCGACTTCCACGAGCAGGTGGTCGCGCTCAGCGGCAACACGATGCTCGCAGTCCTCGTGCGCTCCCTCGCGTGGCGCACGCGCTGGATCTTCCGGCAGTCGGCGGCGACCCGCGGCCCGGAGTCGTGGACCGAGCACCTGCACCTCGTGGAGGCCATCGAGGCCCGCGACGCCGAGCGCGCGGCCGCGCTCGCCGCCGAGCACGTCGAGGCGGCTCGCGCATCCGCGCTGCGGCACCTGCGCGAGCTGGACGGTCACCGCCCCACCGCGTAGCCCTGCATCCCGCGCGGGTTCGCGCCCGCGCGCAGGATCCCGCTCGGGGGGTCCCGCCGCACCGCGGAGAGCCGGCCGAGGGACCACGCGTCGGACACGGTCATGCGGTGCCCCCGGCGCTCGAGGTCGGCAACGACCCCGTCACCGAATCGCGACTCGACCACGACCTCGCCCGGAGCCGACTGGCGCGGGTAGAACGACGACGGGAACGAGTTCGTGTGGAACATCGGCGCGTCGATCCCGGCCTGCAGGTCCAGCCCGCCGTGGACGAGGCGCAGGAAGTACGTCAGCGACCACTGGTCCTGCTGGTCGCCGCCGGGCGTGCCGAGCGCGAGGACCGGCTCCCCGTCGCGAAGCACGAGCGTCGGGGTCAGCGTCGTGCGCGGACGCTTGCGCGGGGCGAGCCCGCTCGGCGACTCGGTATCCAGCCAGAACATCTGCGCACGCGTCCCGAGCGGGAAGCCCAGCGAGGGGACCGTCGGCGAACTCTGCAGCCACCCACCGCTCGGCGTGGCGGACACGATGTTCCCCCACCTGTCGACGGCGTCGACGTGGCAGGTGTCGCCCC
>JALYMU010000323.1 GCA_030773595.1 Actinomycetota bacterium
CCTGAAGCCGCTCGTCGCCACGCAGCGCACGCGGACCTCACCGTTCTCCGCCGTTGGCGTCACGTGGACGGCCGACCCGACCGTCGAGGACGTGGCCGTCCAGGTCCGGACCCGCACCGGCGGGCGCTGGAGCGACTGGACCGAGATCGAGGTCCAGGGCAACTCGATCGGTGACCCCGGCACGCCTGAGGCGCGGGCTTCGCGCGTCGGGTCGGACCCGCTGTACGTCGGTCCCAGCGACGGCGTGCAGGTGCGGGTCGACGGTGGCGCGGACAAGCCCCGCAACCTGCGCGTGGTCCTCATCGACCCTGGCACGTCGCCCGCGGACGGTTCGGCGGCGAGCGCGACGCGCACGTTCGGCGGTTCGGTCGCGCACGCCGCCGAGCGGCAGCCGGCCTACGTCAGCCGCGCCAGCTGGGGTGCCGACGAGTCGCTGCGCTCCTGCACGCCGAGCCTGACCGCGACGATCAAGGGCGGGATCCTCCACACCACGGTCACCGGCAACGAATACACGCCGGAGCAGAGCCCTGCGGTCATGCGGTCGATGTACGCCTACCACACCAAGTCGCTCGGCTGGTGCGACCTCGGGTACAACATGGTGGTCGACAAGTACGGCACGCTGTTCGAGGGTCGCTACGGCGGCATCGACAAGCCGGTTCTCGGCGCCCACACCGGCGGCTTCAACAGCTACACGTTCGGCGTCTCGATGATGGGCAACCAGGACGTCGTCGCGCCGACTCCTGCCATGCTGACGATCCTGGAGAAGGTCTTCGCGTGGAAACTCGGGCTCTACGGCCTGAATCCCTTGGGCACGGTGACCTACACCTCCGCCGGCGGCTCGGCGACGAAGTACCCCTACGGCACCGTCGTCACCATGCCGGTCATCTCCGGTCACCGCGACTACTCGACCAAGAGCTGCCCGGGCAACTACGCCTACCCGCTGCTGCCCTCGATCCGCACCGCCGTCGCCGCGCGGATGACCGCCTCGTCGGTCGCGCCCGCCGCGACGACCCTTGCCGTCACGACCTCGCCGAGGACCATCGTGTACGGCGGCGAGACGACGATCTCGGGCGGCCTCACCACCACCGACGGCACCCCGCTCGCCGGCAAGGCGGTCAAGCTCTACGTCCGCAAGCGCGGGACGACGACCTGGGGGCTGCTGAGCACGCGGACGACGGCGTCCAACGGCACGTTCTCCGGCACGCACGCCGCGCTCTCCAGCGTGGAGTACCAGGCGCGCTTCGCCGCGGGGTCAGGCTACGCAGCCGCGGTCGACGACACCCGCGTCTACGTCCGCCCGATCATGACCGCGTCGCTGTCCGCCAAGACCGTCCGCCTCGGCAGCACTCTGACCCTGCGTGGCACCGTCACGCCGGCGCACCCCGGTGACACGGTCCTTCGCCAGCAGTACGTCGACGGCAAGTGGGTCACGCTCGCGACCGCGACGCTCAGCTCGAGCAGCTCGTACAGCTTCTCGTTCAAGCCGACCACCAAGGGCACGAAGTACTACCGCGTCTACAAGCAGACGGACACCGACCACGCCTGGGTCAAGAGCGCGACGCAGAAGCTCGCCGTCTCCTGACGAGAGTCCTGACACGAGGCGCTCCCGCCACGCGGGCCTCCCGGGGTGACCGGGTGGGCCCGCGTCGGCGTCCCTACGCTGCACATGTGCCTGGAGTCCCGCCGTCCCGCTACGCGTTCCTCGGTCCCGAGGGAACCTTCGCCGAGCAGGCGCTGCGCTCGCTGCCGGCTGCCGCGCGCGCGCAGCAGCTGCCGCAGCGGTCCGTGACCGCCGCGCTGGACGCCGTACGCCGGGGCGACGCGGACGCTGCCATGGTCCCGCTGGAGAACTCCATCGAGGGCTCGGTGGCCGTAACCCTCGACGAGCTGGCGAGCGGCGACCTGCTCATGGTCACCCGCGAGGTGCTCGTCCCGGTCACGTTCGTCCTCGCCGCACGGGCTGGGACCGCCCTGACCGACGTACGGCGGGTGGGCACCCACCCGCACGCCGAGGCCCAGTGCCGCCGCTGGCTCGCGGCAGCGCTTCCCGGGGTCTCGGTCGTCACGGCCCTGTCCACGGCCGCGGCCGCCGCGGCGGTGGGGTCGGGCGAGGCGCCGTACGACGCCGCCGTCTGCGCTCCCATCGCCGCCGAGCGCTACCGCCTTGCCGTGCTGGCCGAGGACATCGGCGAGAACGCCGCCGCTGTCACCCGCTTCGTGCTGGCGGCGCGGCCCGGCCCGCCTCCTGCCCCGACCGGTACCGACCGGACCTCGCTCGTAGCCTTCATCGCCGACGACCACCCCGGCGCGCTGCTGGAGATCCTCACCGAGTTCGCGGTCAGGGGCGTGAACCTCACCCGCATCGAGTCCCGTCCGACCAAGGAGGGTCTCGGCCGGTACTGCTTCTCGATCGACTGCGAGGGTCACGTCGCCGACGCGCGGGTCGGTGAGGCGCTCACCGGTCTTCGCCGGGTGTGCTCCGACGTGCGCTTCCTCGGCTCCTACCCGCGGGCGGACGGCGTGGCGCCGACGATGCGCGTCGGCACCGCGGACGCCGACTTCCGTGACGCGCAGGCGTGGCTCACCTCCGTACGCCGCGGGTCGCTGGCCTGACCCATCGCTGCGCCGGACCGTGGCGGAGGTCTGAGCCGGAGCCTGCGTGGGGAGGATTGGTCCGACACCCGAGACGACGGAGGAGCTCCCATGGGAATGATCGGCAAGGCACTCAAGTCCGGTATCGCGCTCAAGGCGCTCGACATCGCCCGCCGCGAGGCGGCGAAGCCGGAGAACCAGCGCAAGGCGAAGGAGATGCTGGGGCGGCTGACCAACAAGAACAAGCCCCAGGGCGGGCGTCGCTACTGAGTCGCACGCACTCGTCCGGGCCACGGG
>JALYMU010000324.1 GCA_030773595.1 Actinomycetota bacterium
GTCGTGCCCGGGGCGGGCGCGCCCGCCGTACCGGAGGCAGCGGTCGTGCCGGGAGCCGCGACCCGGACGAAGACCCGCCCGTTGATCGTCAGGTCGAGGTCGCCCTCGGTCCCCGACCCCGTGGGGGTTGTCGCGGTCGAGCCCGGCGTGCCCGCGGCCGCAGCGGAGGCCGCTTCGGCACTGGGCACCAGAGAGAAGCCGGTGACCTGGAACAGCCGGGTCATGCCCTCGAGCGAGTCCAGGTAGCGCTCGAGCTCGTAGAACGAGCCAGTGACGGACAGCGTCACCGCCACCTGCTCGAGGTGCTCGCCGGCGGCGGCCGTCGGCGCCCCGAGCGGGGCCGGCTCGGACGGCGTGACGGAGTTCATCCGCACTCCGGCGTCGCGCGCGGTGCGGGTGAGCTGGCGGACCAGCGCCGCAAGCGCCGGCTCTGCGGGAAGCTGCTTCCCGACGAGCTCGATCTCGTCGTTCTTGGCCTCGAGCTGCTCGGCGTCGACCTTGAGCTGCTTGAGCTTGGTCAGAAGCATGCCGTTGGCGGCCTGCTGTGTCGTCGTCTGGTCGCGCAGGTCCTGCGCCTCACCGCGCTTCGGGGAGATGAGGAGGAACCAGCCGGCGAGCAGGACGACGACCATGGCCGCCGCTCCCGCTGCGGCCCAGGTACGAGTCTTCGTCATGGTCAGCGGCCTTCCTGTGTACGGCGGGGCGCGAGCGCCGCGTCGATGATGCCGGCCGTGGTGTTGAAGTTCACGACGGGCTTGCCGGCACTCGACTTCAGGGACTCGTCCTCCGTCGCCGAGTGGAAGTACGCCTTCGTGAAGCCCTCGTGCCCGGCGAGCTTCTCCAGCCACGTCGAGACGGCCAGGTAGTCCATCGCGGTGCCTGCGACCGTGACCGTGCCGAGCATCGGGCTCGTGGTGGCGCCGGCCGGCCCTGCAGGCCCGGCGGGTGCGGTCGGCGTCGCGGCCGTCGGCGCCGCGGCGGTTGGCGCTGCGACGTCCTGCGCAACCGTGACCTGGGTGAACCACACGTCCTGCGGGATCTCGTTGGCGATCCGGCTGAGGTGGTCAGACCAGCGGATCTCGGTCGCCATGGCCTCGGCGACCAGCGCGTTGCCGGCCTTGGCCTTGGCGAAGACGACCGGCACGTGTGCGTAGGCGCCGACCTCCTGGGTGAGCGTGGTGGTCTCCGCCCGGGCGGTGTCGAGCTCCTGCTGCGCCCGGTCGACCTCGTGCGTGGCCGAGACGTAGAGGCCGCCGACGAGCACGGCACAGGCCGCGACGCCCGCGCCCAGGCCAGTCTGCAGCCGCCGGACGCGGCGACGCTCGGCGAACTCCGGCGGGAGCAGGTTGACCCGCGGGACGACGGCCGTGACGGCCGGGATGACGGTCATGGTGCTCATGCGGCCACTCCGAGGGCGAGGCCGACCGGCACGGCGGCCAGCGGCTCGACGAAGGCGAGTTGCGCGTCGGACAGCCCGGTGCTGCCCAGACGCAGGGACTCGAGCGGATTGCCCCGCTCGACGGGGATGCGCGTCGCGGCCTGCAGCCGGTCGGCGAGGCCCTGCAGGCGGCTACCGCCTCCGGTGAGACGCAGCTTGCTCACCGGCGGGAGGCCGCTGGAGGCCATGTAGTAGTCGAGGGACCCGCGAATCTCGTCGACGAAACCGGCGGCGGCGGACTCGACAACCCGGGCGGCCGGCGCCAGGTCCGGCGCGACGACCTGACCGGTGACGCCGATCTCCTGCTTGAGTGCCTCCGCCTGCAGCGCGGGCACGCCCATCCGCTCGGCCACCGCGTCGGTGAGGTCCTGACCGCCGGCGAGCAGGATGCGCACGAAGCGCGGGACGCCGCCCTCGTGCACGACGATGTTCGTGACCCTAGCGCCCACGTCCACGAGAGCCTCCGTGCGCGCGCCCATGCCGAGGTGGTCCGGCGTGGCAAGGGCACGGATGACCGCGAAGGACGTCAGGTCGACCATGACCGGCTCGAGCCCGGCCGCCTGGACGGCGGCGATGTTGCCCATCACGGTGTCCCGGGCGGCGGCGACCAGCAGCCCCCGCCACACGCGCGTGCCGTTGCCGTCCTCGGCCTCCTCGAGCGGCTGGAAGTCCAGCAGCGCCTGGTCGACCGGCATCGGCACCAGGTCGGCCACCTGGAAGGTCAGGCTCGCGCGGAGCTCGGCCAGCGGCATCCACGGCAGCTCGACCTGACGCACCACGACGCGCTGGTTGGCGACGCCGATGGCGACCTTCTTGCCGGAGAACCGCGTGTGCGACCAGAGGTCCTTGATGGCGCTTGCGACGGCTGCGGTGTCGATGACCTCGCCGTCACGGACGGCGCCCTCGCGCAGCGCGACCTGACCGAAGCGCTCGAGAACCGTCTCGCCCTTGGCGAACCTCAGCTCTGCGGCGCGGACACCTGACGTGCCGATGTCCAGGCCGATGGCGGACCGTGCTGCCACGACGCGATATCCCTTCCGAGGGGTGGACCCGCACGCCGGCAGGCGTGGGGCGACACGGAAGGTGTCGGCCGGTCGGGTGAAGACCTTGAGCCGTGCGGGTGGCAACTTTGCGGGCTGCTGACCCGGGCCTGGCGGAACGGTGGCCTACGCCGGCGCCTACGCCGGCGTCATCGCGGACAGGTAGGCCTCGACGAGGGGCCGGCCCCAGAGCAGCGCCAGGAAGGCACCGACGATCATGTACGGCCCGAACGGGATCTGGGTCTTGCGACCCGCGCGGCGGGCGAGGATCAGAACGATGCTCACGAGAGCGCCGAGGAAGAACGGTGCGAACACCCCGACGGCGAGGGCGTCCCAGCCCACCCACCCGAGATAGAGACCGAGTACGCCGGCCAGCTTCACGTCGCCGAACCCCATCCCTCCCGGGTAGGCGAGGGCCAGGGCGAGGTACACGACGTACAGGAGCGCCATGGCCACCAGCGCACGGGTGTAGGGCCACCACGCGGTCTCGGCGACGGCCGGCACGAGCAGCAAGGCGGCGACCACGCCGTAGGACGGCAGCACGATCGCGTTGGGGAGCCGCTTGACGTCGAGGTCGATCAGCGTGAGCGCGACGCCGATGGCCGCGAGGTACAGGAACGCCGGCAGGTCCCAGTCGAGGCCCACGTGAGCCGTGATGAGGGCGAAGACGCCGGCGGTGGCGAGCTCGACGAGCGGGTAGCGCGCGCTGATCCGCGTGCCGCAGTGGCGGCAGCGGCCCCGTAGGAGCAGCCATGACAGGACCGGGATGTTGTCGCGGGGTCGCACGTCCTCGCCGCACGACGGGCACCGCGACGGCGGCGACACGACGGACTCGCCGCGGGGCACGCGCCAGATCACGACGTTGAGGAAAGACCCGACGAGCAGTCCCAGCAGGGCGGCGACGGCCACGACGGCACCCTCAGGCACGATCACGGTTCCCACGCTACGCGGCGCACGAGTCGGCCCTTCATGGCGCGCGGACCTCCTGCTTGTAGAGCACGTCGGTGCGGTAGCCGGAGTCCGGGTTGCCCACGAGCTCGATCCCGGGTGGGGCGACGCTCTGGAACTGCGCGCTCAGCGAGTTGGCGACCGACACGGACCCGCCGTAGATCTGCCCCACGAGCGTCGACTGGTTGGCCGCCGCGATCGTGCACCCGGAGTAGAGGAAGAGGTGGATGCTCGACGCGATGTTCGTGCGGTTGCTCAGGCTGATGCCGCCGTCCCCGGTGGCGCAGGTCGGGGTCAGGCCCGTGGTCATGGGGTCGATGAGCCAGAGCCGGCGCGGCGTCGTGGTGTCCGAGGCGAGCTCGAACTGGTTGTTGGTCTCGAAGCCCTTCTCCGTCACGACCGCGACGTCGGTGCGCAGGTACTGCTGGGAGCTGTTGTTGGAGAAGGACACGCGGCAGTCGCCGTGGAAGGCCGTGGGGGTGGTCACCGACATCATGCGGATCTTGATCCGCTCGCAGTCGGTTCCGACCTCCTCGACCGTGAACCCGGCCGCCGTCCACGTCGCCGGGTCCCATCCGACGACCGGGAAGTCCTGCTGGGAAGGGTCGCGGAGGTTGCCCAGCGCCTGGCGCACGGTGCCACCGACCTGCGCCGGATCTCCTGTGAAGGCACCGGCCAGGGTGACGTCCCGCCCGACCGAGGAGCCCGTCGACATGGACAGGCCCGCCCGGGAGCTGTAGACGTCGAGGCGGACGCGGGACGTCTCGGACATGTCCACGCCGTCCCGGGTCCGCAGCGTGCCCCCGAGCTCACAGCTGTTGGACAGCGTCGCGCCGCCGTTCGGCACCGTCACGCTGCCGATGGCCACGGCGGAGTTGCTGCACTGGAAGCCGCCCTGGACGTAGAGGTTCGCGTCGCCGGCGCCCGCCGTGCTCTCCTGGTAGGAGAAGCTGTTGACCACCGACAGGTTGCCGTTGGTGAAGATGGCGTAGCCGTTGGGGTCCACCTTCGCGGTGAGCTTGACCTCGGTCTCCATCGCCCGCTTGCCGCGGGTCTGCGCGCCCGCGAGCGCCGCCGTCTCGGCGACGGAGTTGATGATGGCGGACACCGGTTGGCGTCCCGGGGCGACCGGGCAGCCGACACCGCCGTCGGCCATGCGGTACTGCACGGTGGCGACGACGGAGGTAACGTCCGGACGCGCTCCCACATCCGCCGTACCGGTGGCCGGCCAGCGGCAGGGCATGAGGTACGGGCGGCCGGTGACGGCCGCTGCCTGGACCTCCGCGATGATGGAGTCGATGCCCGCCTCCGCGGCAGCGATGGTGACCGCGCGCTGGCGGTCGAGGCCGGAGTCGCGGTTCGCGAGGGTCACCGCGGAGGCGGTGATCAGCCCCAGGCTCAAGGACACGGCAGCGACGAGCATCGCGACCACCATGGTGGCACCACGGTCGTCGTGGCCGAGCCGGTCGAACAGTCGTGAGAACATCCTCGCCCTCCTACGGGAGCGTCCCGGCCTCGGTGCAGACATTCGACGTCGCTGCGCCCGGGGTGCCGTTGCGTGCGGTCAGGGAGGTCCCGACCTCGACGGGTGCGGCCGTGCCCGTCTGCGGCTGGACGAGCAGCCGGACGTCGACCAGCGGAGCGGCGTAGCCGGGCGGGGCAGTGAACGCGGGTGCGGTGGGGGTGCGGCCGGCGTTGACGACGTACGACGCGGTGCGCCGAGGCTCACCGAGATTGTTAGGGTCGGTCCAGGTCCTCGTCGTGAGGGTGGCGGACGTGGCGTCGACACGGAACTCGACGCAGCGTGGGGTCCCGACGGCGAGAAAGGCGCGAAGGGTCATGCCGTCGGTCGAGAGATAGACCGCCTGGGCGCTGCGTAGCTGGCGGTCGACGTTGGCCAGGCCGAGGCGAGCTTGCTGCACGGCGTCGACGCGGGCGAGGTTGTCGCGAGCCTGGATCTGCACGGTGGTCAGGATCTGCATCGCGACCGCGAGCACCACGCTGAAGATCACCATGGACGTGAGCATCTCGAACAGCGTGAAGCCGTCCTCGCGCCGCGCGTCGCGCAGTGCGGAGGGCAGCCACCGCATCGAGATCCTCCGGGTCATGGTGCGTAGATCCGTGAGCGGAGCGCGACGCTCTTGGGCGCGCTGTTCTGCTTCGGCGTCCATGTGGCTACCACGGTCACCCAGTAGCCGGACGCGGCTGTCGGCCCAGCCCAGGTGACGTAGGCGCGGACGTCGTACTGCGTGTTGCCGACCCTTGTGCTCGCGGCCGGCTGGACATGGGGGTTCAGCGGAGCACTGACCTGAGCTGCACTCACCACGAGCGGCTCGTCGAGCGAGGTGTGGTACGTCGGGCGGAACCGCCAGACACCGGAGACGTTCCAGAGGTTCGGGTCCGGCGCGATGAGGTCCGCGGACGAGAGGCCCATCTGAACAGTGGTGTATGGCAGGGCCCGGACCTGCTCCATCGTGCGGTTGGCCAGCTGGGTGGCCTGCTGGCGCTGCCTGGCGGTGGTGGTGGTCTCGAGCGCGCGGAGCTGCATGCCGATGAGGCCGAGGAGGCAGCCGGCGATGACGGACATGGTGACGAG
Source organism: Actinomycetota bacterium (assembly GCA_030773595.1). Taxonomy (GTDB): domain Bacteria; phylum Actinomycetota; class Actinomycetes; order JALYMU01; family JALYMU01; genus JALYMU01. Next base: position 6,023 of record JALYMU010000324.1, read on the forward strand.
CAGCTCCACGAGGGTGAAGCCGGCCTCGCCGTCGTCCTCCGGTGTCCGCATCGCCCGCCGCCCTCTACTTGGGGTAGTGCCTTGAAACATGTGGGGGGCGTCCGCCGGTTCGGCG
>JALYMU010000325.1 GCA_030773595.1 Actinomycetota bacterium
CCTCCTCGAGCAGCGCCACGCGGTCCTCAAACCGGCCGTTCGGGTGGGAGTAGATGCTCTTGTAGGCCACGAACCCGTGGACCGGCGTCGTGGCGAGGAGGTCGACCTGCGAGGTGACCAGGACGGCCTCCGACAGCGGTACGTCGGGGCGCAGCGCCCGCCATGCCGCGCGGACCGCCACGACCGACGGGTCGCTCGGGTCCACGAACAGGGTGCGGATGTAGGGCTCCTGTGCCGGATCACCGGTCGGCACCGACCCGTCGGGGTAGCGGGTCGTCTGAGCGACCAGGGCCTTGCGACCGGTGACCCAGACATCGGCGAGGTAGTACGCGGCGCTGGCCGCCGCAGCGCCGGCGAGCACGACGGGAGCGAGATGGGCCACCCATGACGCGCGAGCCGGTCGTCCACCCTGCTGTCGCCCGAGCCCCCGCCGCAGCCAGTCGGCGGCGCCGAGCACACCAGCGGTCAGCAGGACCGCGATCACGGCGTCCTTCGTCTTGAAGGCGAGGAACCCGACGTAGGCCCGCTCGGCGAGTGCACCTAGGCCCAGCGTGGCCAGGCAGCCGGCCAGGGCCAGACCCAGCGCTCCGGCGACCTCGCCGGTGCGGTCGCCAAGGTCGTGCCTGTGCAGCCGGTGCCAGGCTGCCCACCCGAGCCAGGCCAGACCCACCAGGCCGGCGACCTCCGACGCATCGACCGGCGAGGGGAAGGGTGGGATGTGGCCGCCTAGGTAGGAGTAGCGCATCTGCAGGCCGTCCGAGGGCAGCCGCAGCCTCGCCAGGACCACAGGTACCCACGACACGGCCGACACCGCGAGGCCGACCGCACCGATGGCCAGCGCCCGCGGCAGGCGCAGTCGCGGCTCAAGCCGTGGCCGGCGGCGGGCTCGCACGGCGTCGTACGCCAGCGCCAGCAGCGTCGCCACGCCGAATGGCAGGAACCAGTAGGTGTGGAAGAGCAGCAGGAGTCCGAGCACGACGCCGAGCCGCCAGGACGGCCAGCGCTCGACCCCCGGCGCGCGGAGGTCCCGCACGGCCAGCAGCCACCACGGCAGCAGGCAGCTGAGCACGAGCCACTCGTCGGGCTTCTGCAGGTCCGCCTTCCAGATCGTCACCAGGCTGGCCACCGCGGACGCCGACAGGGCGCCGACCACTGGCCGCCACAGGAGGTACGCCGCCAGCGGCACGAGCACGCCGACGAGCAGCTGGACCGGCTTCATCGCCTCCCAGCCCGCCAGGCCAGTGACGGCCGCGAGCCGGCCCTGGAGCCACCCCAGGGCGGGTGGATAGTAGGCAGGGAGGTCGCGGTAGCCGTAGTCGACGAGCGCCGGCGTCTCGGCGTACCGGGTCGCCATCTGGGTGCGGAAGGAGGAGTCGGCGTACAGGCCGGCCCACCCCCAGCGGGTGCCGTGCAGCGCCGCCGTACCGGCCGCGCCGAGCAGCACCCCGGCCGCGACCACGCCGCCCTCCGCTGCCAGCCCCAACCGCCTACGGGCCACGAGGGCGACCGCCGCACCGGCCAACGCTCCACCGGTGGTCAGGACCAGCACGAGGCGGTCCTGCCACGCCGGCTCCACGACCGTCACGTCCCACACGTCGACCAACCAGGCGGTCGCCGCCCACCCCCCGAGGATCACCATCAGCAACAGGGCCGGCCGCAGCAACATCCGGGTCCTTCCGCAATCGGGGTCTACGCAGCCAAACGTGGTAGCCGGCCTCTGATTCGTGTTGGTTGTGGAGTGTGCCAGGTGACGCCGCAGCCGAGCAGGAGGCCTAGCCGGTACTTGTCGAGGTTGCGGAGGCCGTGCCCGACGCGCTTGATCTTCTTCATCAGCAGGTCGAGTGGCCTCGGTCGGTTCGTTGCTCACCCCGCCGGTGTCGAAGTAGGCCAGGAACTCCTCCCGCCAGGCGTCGATGTCCCGCCAGGGCACCGAGGCTGTGTCGACCACGGTCACGGCGCATCTGCGTACGGCGCCCACGCGCGCCGCGCGTGACAACTTCGCGACAGGGGGTGACACGACAGCCGTTCCCGCATATTGTCCGCGCACCGAGTACATCCGACGGCGCCACGAGCGTCGGTGAGGAGCGCGCGTGCCCAGCAACAGGACCAGGACAGCGAGGCGGCTCGCGGCCACGGGACTCGCGAGCGCCATGCTCGCCACCGTCGCCGCCGGGATCCCGACATCCGCGGCCGCCGAGAACGGACCCCCGAGCGGCGCCGACATCCAGGGCGAGGCACGCGGCCACCGCGACGCCGACGCCCGGGGCACGGCAGCCGCGAGCGCGAGCCAGCGCAGTGCTGCCCGTGCCGACGGCGTGCAAACCCGCTTCGGCCGGCTCGGGACGCCTGCGGTCGTGGTCGACCGCGGCGCGCCACTCGCGACCGGGTTGCCTGCCGACCCGGAGCGTGCCGCCCGCGCGTACCTGGCCCAGGAGCGGGACCTCTTCGGGCTCACCCAGGAGTCTCTCGACGCGCTCGAGACCGTGGCGGTGAACCGGATCGGCAAGGGCTCCGCCGTGCTGCTGCGCCAGACGTTCGGCAACCTCCGCACCGCCCACGACGGTCTCGTGTCCGTCGGTGTGGTGCACGGGTCCATCGTGTCCGTGACCTCCTCGCTGACCCGCGGCACGGAGCAACCGGCGCAGCCGCGCCTCAGCGAGGACGAGGCGATCGAGCTGGCGCGACGCGACGCCGCCGGGCATGCCTCCGCAGGCAAGGCCACGGCCGAGCTCGTCGCGCTGCCGGTGCCGGAAGGCGCACGGTCGGCGTACCAGGTCGTCGTCACGGCCACCGAGGACGGGCACGCCGAGGGCTACACCGTGTACGTCGACGCGGTGACGGGCGATGTCCTGCTCCGCGAGGACCTCGTCGACCACGCGACCGACGACCCCACCTGGGCGGTCTTCACCGCCAACCCGCCGGCGGACTACTCCAGCACCGACACGCGCAGCACGTGGTGCCTCTCCGGAACGCAGCCGGGCTGCACCGAGGCCGTGCGCGACGCGTCGACGGGCAGCGCATGGGACACGGTCGCGGGGCTGCCGACGTTCACGACCATGGGCAACGGCGCCCGTACGGCGGAGAACCGCGCCAGCAACCAATCGCGGACGATCGGCGTCCGGACGTACGCGACCTCACCGGAGCGGAACTACCGCGGGACGTGGACGAACCAGTGGTACGAGCAGGGCTGCGACCCCGCGACGTTCGACAGCCCCGAGGAGGCGGACGTCGAGGCGGCGATGTCCAACCTGTTCGCCAGCCACAACCGCATGCACGACTGGTCCTACGGCCTGGGCTTCACCGAGACCGCGTGGAACCTCCAGGAGGACAACGGGACCAAGGGCGGCCTCGGCGGCGACTCCGAGCAGGGCAACGCGCAGGCCGGCGCGCGGCACGCCGCTATCCGCGACAACGCGAACCAGTTCACGCCCCCTGACGGCCAGAAGCCGATCACGAACATGTACCTCTGGCAGCCCATCGCGGCGGCGTTCTATGCGCCGTGCGTCGACGGCGACTACGACATGAGCGTCATCGCGCACGAGTACGGCCACGCGATCAGCAACCGCATGGTCGCCGGCCCCGACGCCGGCCTCATCGGCCCGCAGGCCGGTGCGATGGGTGAGAGCTGGTCGGACCTGGTCGCCACGGAGTACGCGCGCGAGCACGGCTACCGGCCGGCCGGGAAGACCGCCACCGTCGTCGGTGCCTACGTCACCGGCGACCCCGTGGCCGGTATCCGCAACTACGACATGAGCCGCAGCCCGCTCAACTACAGCGACGTCGGCTACGACATGATCGGCCCGCAGGTCCACGCGGACGGTGAGATCTGGAGCGCCACCAACCACGCCGTCCGCGAGGCGATGGTTCGCCGGCACGGCGCGGGCGACGCGGCGACGCAGAAGGTGTGCGCTGAGGGCAGGCTGGCCTACGCGGAGTGCCCCGGCAACCGCCGGTGGATGCAGCTGGTCTTCGACTCGTTCCTGCTCATGGCGCAGAGCCGGGTGAGCATGGTCGACGCGCGGGACGCCATGCTCGCCGCCGAGCAAATCCGCACCGGCGGCAAGGACCAGGATCTGCTGTGGTCGGTGTTCGCCAGCCGCGGCCTCGGGGTCGGCGCGTCGAGCAACACGAACACCGACCCCGACCCGGTCCCGTCGTTCGCCTCGGGCAGCGCGGCCGACGGGCAGGCGACGTTCGTCGCGGCGGGCGCGGCGAAGGGTGCACCGGTGCAGTTCTTTCTCGGTGACCACGAGGCGCGAGCCGTACCGGTGTCCGACACCGACCCGAGCACCGCCCTCGGCACGACCGTGCGGATGGTTCCCGGCACGTACAGCGGGGTCGCGGTGGGGCGCGGGTTCGGGCACACCAGGTTCACCTTCACGATCAAGCCGGGCCAGGTGCGTGACGTGCCGGTGCTCATCGAGCGCAACCTCGCCTCCACCGCGTCGGGCGCCACCGGCACGGGCGACGGCGTGAACGTCGAGCGCCTGCTCGACGACACCGAGGCCACCAACTGGGCATCGGTCAACGCCGCTCCCGTGGCCGGTAAGGGCGTCACCGTGGACCTCGCGGGCGACGCGGCTCAGGTGGTCCGTCGCGTGCAGGTCAGCGCGGCCCTGCGGCCGGCCATCGCCGACGACGTCGACGCCGGAGGCCAGAACCGCTACACGGCACTCCGATCGTTCCGGGTGCTCGCCTGCGACGCCAACACCGGGGCGAACTGCACCGACCCGGCGTCGTACCGGTCGGTCTACACCAGCGCTACGGACGCGTTCCCCTCGACGCGGCCGCGGCCGCGGGTGAGCGACCTCAACCTGCGCTCCTTCGCGGTGCCGCAGACCCTCGCGACGCACCTGCGGCTCGAGGTCCTGACGTCGCAGTGCACCGGCGGTCCCGACTTCGCCGGAGAGCAGGACAAGGACGCGCGTTCGGCGACCGACTGCGTGACGGCGAGCACTGCCGGCGACGACGTCCGCGCCGCGGAGTTCCAGGTCTTCGCGCGGTAGCGCCGTCGGCCGGGCGGAGGGAGGCGCGGCCTCGTCGGTGCGCCTCCCTCCTCCCGAACGAGCCGCGTCCTTTTTTCAAACCACGTGTCTCGAACTTGCTGCGGCAACCGCCTCACCGAGGTACTGTCCACGCACTGACACCGCGGGTGCTCGCCCCGCGCCAGCCCTTCACCTCCCCCACGCCCGCGACCGCGGGTCTGTTTGGCACCACGTCGGTGCAACCCACAGAAAGAAGGCACGGTCGAATGACGTCGTCCCCGAAGCGGTGGCTCGCGCTCAGTGCCACCGCCGCGCTCGCCTCGAGCGCCCTTATCGGAATCTCCGCACCGGCTCAGGCCCACCCCGAGGTCTGCGTCAACAAGGGCGAGGACCAGGGCGAGCACCTCGACGAGGAGAACTGCTTCACCGAGGAAGAGATCGCCGCGATGGACGACTCGGGCGCTGAGCTCGATGTCGGACAAATGGCATCGACGGCCAACCTGAAGCTCCTCACGACCGTACCCAAAGTCGGACCCTTCTCGGCCGAGAACGCGTTCAGCAGCGACCTCGCGTTCAAGGGCAACTACGCCTACCAGGGCAACTACAACGGCGTCACGATCTACGACATCTCGAAGCCGGCCTCGCCGAAGGTCGCGTCCGTCATCGAGTGTGTGGGTCCGCAGAACGACGTGACGATCTACAAGAACGTCCTCGTGCTGTCGGTGGACTCCTCGCGCAGCAACGACGGGTGCCAGAGCGTCTTTCAGTCGGCGGCCATCAAGGAGTCGTGGGAGGGCGTGCGGCTGTTCGACATCACCAACCCGGAGAAGCCCTCGCTGATCAAGTCGATCGAGACCGACTGCGGGTCGCACACGAACACGCTCGTGCCCGACCCGGCCAAGAACCGTGGTCTCATCTACGTCTCGTCGTATTTCCCCGCCGCGACTTTCCCCGACTGCCAGCTGCCGCACGACAAGATCTCGGTGGTCGAGATTCCCGACGCGGCGCCGCAGAACGCGTCGGTCATCGCGGAGCCGGTGCTGTTCCCGGACGGCGGCTTCCCCGGCAACGCCTCCACCCGGGCTACCTCGGGCTGCCACGACATCACGGCGTTCCCGTCGAAGGGCATCGCCGCCGGAGCGTGCATGGGGCAGGGCGTGCTCATTGACATCCGCAACCCGGTCGAGCCGCGCGTCATCGACTCCGTGACCGACCCGAACTTCGCCTTCTACCACTCGGCGACGTTCAGCAACGACGCCAGCAAGGTCGTCTTCACCGACGAGCTCGGCGGCGGTGGCGCCCCGACGTGCAACCCGACCGTCGGCCCGAACAAGGGTGCGAACGCGATCTTCCGGATCGAGCAGACGGACACCGGCCCGAAGCTGCGGCACGCGTCGTACTTCAAGATCCCGCGCACCCAGAGCAACACCGAGAACTGCGTTGCGCACAACGGCAACGTGATCCCGGTTCCGGGCCGCGACATCATGGTGCAGTCGTGGTACCAGGGTGGCGTGTCGGTGTTCGACTTCACCGACCCGGACAACCCGCGCGAGCTCGCGTGGTTCGACCGCGGTCCGCTCTCGAAGGAGCGCTTGGTCCTCGGCGGGTCGTGGTCGGCGTACTGGTACAAGGGCCACATCTACTCGAGTGACATCCAGCAGGGTTTCGACGTCCTCAAGCTGACGGAGGGGTACGTCTCCGCGAACCTCCGGCCGAGCCCGAGCACGCTGAACGTCCAGTCGCAGGAGCCGCTGGTCGTCAGCCGCGGCTGAGCCGCACGGACACCGAAGGCCCGGCTTCCGACCGAAAGGTCGGGAGC
>JALYMU010000326.1 GCA_030773595.1 Actinomycetota bacterium
GCCATGTAGTCCAGCGAGTCGTGCATCCAGCCCATGTTCCACTTGAAGCCGAAGCCCAGACCGCCGAGGTGCGTCGGGCGCGAGACGCCCGGCCAGGCCGTCGACTCCTCCGCGATCGTGATGACGCCGGGCGAGCGGCGGTACACAACCGAGTTCATCTCCTGCAGGAACGCCACGGCCTCGAGGTTCTCGCGACCGCCGTACTCGTTCGGCGACCACTGCCCCTCCTCGCGCGAGTAGTCGAGGTAGAGCATGGACGCGACGGCGTCGACCCGCAGGCCGTCGACGTGGAACTCCTCGAGCCAGTACGACGCGTTCGCCACGAGGAAGTTGCGGACCTCGCGACGGCCGAAGTCGAAGACGAGCGTGCCCCAGTCGGGCTGCTCGCCGCGACGGGGGTCGGCGTGCTCGTAGAGCGGCGTGCCGTCGAAGCGGGCCAGCGCCCACTCGTCCTTGGGGAAGTGCGCGGGGACCCAGTCCACGATGACGCCGATGCCGGCCTGGTGGAGCCGGTCGACGAGGTAGCGGAACTCGTCGGGGGAGCCGAAGCGTGACGTCGGCGCGTAGTACGAGGAGACCTGGTAGCCCCACGAGCCACCGAAGGGGTGCTCGGAGACCGGCAGCAGCTCGACGTGGGTGAACCCGAGGTCGGTGACGTAGTCAACCAGCTCCTCGGCGAGCTCGCGGTAGCCCAGGCCCTTGCGCCACGAGCCGAGATGGACCTCGTAGACGCTCATCGGCGCCTCGCTCGGCCGGCGTTGTGCCCGGGCCGCCATCCACTCCTCGTCCGACCACTCGTGCCGCGGCGTGAACACGACCGACCCCGTGGCCGGCGGGGTCTCGGTGGCGAACGCCAGCGGGTCCGCCTTCTGCCGCCACACCCCGTCGCGGCCGAGGATCTCGTACTTGTAGTGCGTCCCGTCGCCGATGTCGGGCACGAACAGCTCCCAGACACCGCTGGAGCCGAGCGAGCGCATCGGATGCGCCGCGCCGTTCCAGAAGTTGAAGTCGCCGACGACGCGCACGCCGTTGGCGTTCGGCGCCCACACGGCGAACGACGTGCCCGTGATGTCGCCGAACGGCGCGGAGTAGGTCCGCACGTGCGAGCCGAGCACCCGCCACAGCTCCTCGTGGCGGCCCTCACCGATGAGATGGAGGTCGACCTCGCCGAGGGTCGGGAGGAAACGGTAGGGGTCGTCCTGACGGGTCGGCGGGCCCTCGAAGGCGACCTCGAGGCGGTAGTCCGGGATGTCCGTGCCCGGCAGCACCGCGACCCACACGCCGGCGTGCTCCTGGCGCAGTTCGTGGCGGGTCTCCCCGACGACGGCGACGACGGAGCGGGCGAACGGACGCAGCACGCGCAGCGTGACCCCGTCCGTTCCGACGTGCGGTCCGAGAATCGAGTGCGGGTCGTGGGAAGCTCCACCCGCGAGCCGGTCCAGCGCCTCGCGGCTGACGGGCAGGGGCGTCATGGTCGTCACATCGTCCTCCGCTGTCCCGCCGAGGCGAGACGCTCGATCGCGGTCAGGGGGATGCGCTTCCACGTCGGCCGGTTGCGCGCCTCGTAGACGGCCTCGTAGACCGCCTTGTCGGTCTCGAAGGCTCGCAGCAGCGGGCCGCTCTCGCGAGGGTCCCGGCCGGCGGCGGCGGCGTAGCCGTCGCAGAAGGCCTCCTTGTTGCGCTCTGCCCACTCGGTCGCGCGGTACTCCCGCTGCGGGTCGACGCGCTCGTCGGCGTAGAGCAGATGGTGGGCGGCGTAGTCGAAGGAGCGCAGCATGCCCGCCACGTCGCGGATGGGGGAGTCCAGTGCCCGTCGCTCCTCCAGCGACTTCGCCGGCTCGCCCTCGAAGTCGAGCAGCTTCCAGCCGTCGAGCGTGCGCATGACCTGCCCGAGGTGGAAGTCGCCGTGGATGCGCTGCACCGGGACGAGCGCGTCCAGCGCCGCGAGCTCGTCGAACGTCGCCCGGAGTGCGTCGACGTACGGCGGAAGCTCCTCGACCTCGGCCGCCGCGGCGTCGAGCCGCGCGCGCATGCCGTGCGCGAGCCGGCGCAGCTCCTCGGACCCGAACGTCCCGGTGAGCAGCGTGCGGGCCAGGTCGGCGTGGACCTCGGCGGTCGCCCTGCCGAGGCGCCACGCCTCGCCGGCGAAGTCGCCGCCCACCTCGTCGGCGTGCAGGTCACCCTCGGCGAGGAGGTCTCGCACGCTCGTCTTGGCGAGCTCCCAGCCCTCGGTCGAGTTGCGCAGGAAGCACTGCGCCATCGCGAGACTGCCGTTGACCGTCTGCCCTGACGCGCGGTCCTGCCAGCAGCCCTCGACCCAGCCCAGGGGCTGCGCGACGTGCGTGCTTCCCGCCCGCGCGAGCGCGTCGTGGACCTCGATGTCCGGGTTGAGCCCGGGGGACACCCGCCGGAACACCTTGAGGATCGCCAGGTCCCCGAAGATCAGCGAGGTGTTGCTCTGCTCGGCGCCGATGACGATGGAGGGAGCGCCGACGGGCAGCGAGGGCTCGCCCGGCGCGCGATGGAACGACACTCCCTCGGCGCCGCTCATCCCGGCACCGGAGCCTGCGTCGATGCCCTCGAGCCATAGGCCGGTGACGTCCTTGTCGTGCAGCGCGTCGTACAGCCATGTCTGGCCGGCCTCGCCGTCGCGCTCCTCGGCGACGAAGGCGTGGGAGAGCCGGTCGACGGGGTGCGGGTAGTGCACGAGGGGCAGCTGGAAGGTGTCGAGGACGCCGTCGCGGTAGCGGACGTCCACCAGCGCGATGCGTACGGCGGGCAGCTCCCGCCGCAGCCAGCCGACGGTCTGCACGCCGACGACCTCGCCGCCGCGGCCCTTGCCGGAGAACCAGCGCTGGCGCTCGAGGAACGACTGGAGGGCGGTGGTGTCGATCACGCGGCGCCACCCTCCGCTCGTCCCACGAGCCGGAACCAGTAGAAGCCGTGGCCGCCGATGGTCAGGAGGTAGGGCAGCTCGCCGACGGTCGGGAACTCCACGCCCCCCAGCAGCTCGACCGGCCGGCGGCCCTCGTAGTGACGCAGGTCTAGCTCGACCGGCTGGGCGAATCGGGAGAGGTTGTTGACACACAGCACGAGGTCGTCGCCGAACTCCCGGACGAAGGCGAGCACGCTCGGGTTGTTGCCACCGAGGTCGACGAAGGTCCCGAGACCGAACGCGGGGTTGTCCTTGCGGATCTGGATCATGCGCTGCGTGAAGTGCAGCAGCGAGTTGCTGTTGGCGAGCTGCGCCTCGACGTTGGTGACCTGGTAGCCGTAGACCGGATCCATGATCAGCGGAAGGTAGAGCTTGCCGGGGTTGCAGGTCGAGAACCCGGCGTTGCGGTCGGGGGTCCACTGCATCGGCGTCCGCACGCCGTCGCGGTCACCGAGCCAGATGTTGTCGCCCATGCCGATCTCGTCGCCGTAGTAGAGGACCGGCGAGCCGGGCAACGACAGCAGGAGCGCGGTGAACAGCTCGAGAGTGTCGAGGTCGTTCTCGAGCAGGGGAGCGAGGCGGCGACGGATGCCGATGTTGGCCTTCATGCGGGGGTCCTTGGCGTACTCGCCCCACATGTAGTCGCGTTCCTCGTCGGTGACCATCTCGAGGGTCAGCTCGTCGTGGTTGCGCAGGAAAATGCCCCACTGGCAGTCCTCGGGGATCTCCGGCGTCTGCGCCATGATCTCCGAGATGGGGTAGCGCGACTCGCGCCGTGCAGCCATGAACAGTCGCGGCATCACCGGGAAGTGGAAGGCCATGTGGCACTCGTCGCCACCGGTCTTCGGGTCACCGAAGTACTCCACGACGTCGGCGGGCCACTGATTCGCCTCGCACAGCAGCACCGTGTCCGGGTAGAGCCGGTCGCACTCCGCGCGGACGCGCTTCAGGAAGTCGTGCGTCTCGGGGAGGTTCTCGCAGTTCGTGCCCTCCCGCTCGTAGAGGTAGGGCACCGCGTCGAGCCGGAACCCGTCGATCCCGAGGTCGAGCCAGAAGCGCAGAGCCTCGATGACGGCTTCCTGCACTGCGGGGTTGTCGAAGTTGAGGTCCGGCTGGTGGCTGAAGAACCGGTGCCAGAAATACTGCTTGCGGACCGGGTCGTAGGTCCAGTTGGACGCCTCGGTGTCGACGAAGATGATCCGCGCGTCCTGGTACGGCGCGTCGGTGTCGCTCCACACGTAGAAGTCGCCGTACGGTCCGTCCGGGTCGCTGCGCGACGCCTGGAACCACGGGTGCTGGTCCGAGGTGTGGTTCAAGACGAAGTCGATGATCACGCGCATGCCACGGGCGTGGGTCGCGTCGACGAACTCGACGAAGTCGCCGATCGTGCCGAACTCCTCAAGCACGTTGGTGTAGTCGCTGACGTCGTAGCCACCGTCACGCAGCGGCGAGGAGAAGAACGGCGGCAGCCAAAGGCAGTCCACGCCGAGCCACTGGATGTAGTCCAGCTTCTCGGTGAGCCCCTTCAGGTCCCCGGTGCCGTCGCCGTTGGAGTCGTTGAAGGCTCGGACGAGGACCTCGTAGAAGACCGCACGCTTGAACCACTGCGGGTCCCGCATCTCCTCGGACACGTCGGCAAAGGAGTCGACGACCGGTTCGTTCACCCTGCAGCCCTCCGCACGGTCAGGACGTGCGCGGGCTCGACGAACGGGTCCAGCCGCACGTAGTTGTGCTCGCCCCACACGTAGCTCTCACCGGTGATCTCGTCGGTGACGACGAACCGGTCGTGGTAGTCCATGCCGAGCGCCGGCATGTCGATGTGCACCGTGTCCTCGCGCGCCGAGTGCGGGTCGAGGTTGACGACCACGAGCACCGTGTCGTCGGTGCCGTCAGGGCGCGGCGCGGACTTCGACCAGCACATGACGTGCTCGGAGTCGGTGCGGTGGACGCGGATGTTGCGCAGCCGCTGGAGCGCTGGGTGCGCGCGGCGCAGCTCGTTCAGACGGGTGATGTACGGCGCGAGGCTGCGGCCCGTCGCCTCCGCGCCCGCCCAGTCACGGGGACGCAGCTGGTACTTCTCCGAGTCGAGGTACTCCTCGCTGCCCGGGCGCACGGCGACGTGCTCATAGAGCTCGTAGCCCGCGTAGACGCCCCAGGTCGGCACCGACATGGCGGCGAGGACGGCCCGGATCTTGAACGCGGGAGGGCCGCCGTACTGCAGGAAGGCGTGCAGGATGTCGGGCGTGTTGACGAAGAAGTTGGGCCGCATGTAGGCCGCGGCCGGACCGGACAGCTCGGTGAGGTATTCCTCGAGCTCCCACTTCGCGGTCCGCCACGTGAAGTAGGTGTAGGACTGGTGGAAGCCGACCCTGGCCAGCGTGTGCATCATCGGCGGGCGGGTGAAGGCCTCGGCGAGGAAGAGGACGTCGGGGTCGGTCTTGCGCACCTCGCCGAGCAACCACTCCCAGAAGTTGACCGGCTTCGTGTGGGGGTTGTCCACGCGGAAGGCACGCACGCCGTGGCTCATCCAGTGGCGTACGACCCGGAGCACCTCGGCGTAGATCCCCTTGGGGTCGCGGTCGAAATTGATCGGGTAGATGTCCTGGTACTTCTTCGGCGGGTTCTCCGCGTAGGCGATCGTGCCGTCGGCGAGCACCGTGAACCACTCGGGGTGCTCCTCCACCCACGGGTGGTCGGGAGCGGCCTGCAGCGCGAGGTCCAGCGCCACCTCGATGCCGAGCTCGCGCGCCCGCGCGACGAAGGCGTCGAAGTCCTCCAGTGTCCCGAGATCGGGGTGGATCGCGTCGTGGCCGCCCTGCCGGCTGCCGATGGCCCACGGCGACCCGGGGTCGTCCGGTCCCGGAGTCAGGGTGTTGTTCGGTCCCTTGCGGTTGACCTCGCCGATCGGGTGGATTGGCGGGAGGTAGAGGATGTCGAAGTTCATCGCGGCGACGGCGGGGAGGCGCTCCATCGCCGTACGGAAGGTCCCGCTGCGCACGACACCGGTGTCCGGGTCGACGTAGGCGCCTTCGGATCGTGGGAAGAACTCGTACCAGCTGCTGAAGAGCGCGCGCTCGCGGTCGACCCACAGGGGGAACCGCTCGGTGGAGGCGACGAGGTCGCGCAGCGGCAAGGCCGCGAGGGTCGCCGTCACCTCGGGCGAGTGCGTCGCCGCGGCGAGGCGCGCCTCCGCCGGTCGGGTCCGGTCGCGCAGGGCGACGACGGTGTCGAGGAGCAGCCGCCGGTCGGTGGGCGGACGGCCGGCGACCTTCGCCGCGCGCTGCAGCAGCCGCGCGCCCTCCTCGAGCATGAGCTCGACGTCGAGACCGGCCGGGACCTTGATCTCCGCCGCGTGCAGCCAGGTTGCCCACGGGTCGCTCCACGCCTCGACGGCGAAGCTCCACTTGCCCTCGGAGGTCGCGGTGACGTCGGCGACCCATCGGTCGGTGCCGCCGCCCAGGCCGGGCGGGACGTCGCTCTCGCCGGGCGCGAGGCGGCGCATCGGCGTCCACGGGCCCTTGCGGCCTGTGGCGTCACGCAGCACGACGTTGGCGTTCACCGCGTCGTGCCCTTCGCGGAAGACGGTCGCCCGAACGGAGAACGTCTCGCCGACGACCGCCTTGGCAGGGTGCTTGCCGCAGGACACCGCGGGCTGCACATCGGTGATGGGGATGCGTCCAGTCATCGGGTGCGAACCTACCCACCCGAGCGGCGCAGCCACACCACGGGGTGTGCGGGTTCGACCACATGTCGCGGGGTCGCGCGGCGTGCGGATCGCCAGGTCAGGTGACTACCGCGGGGTCTGAGCCGGTTCACATGGGCGACGCCTTCGGCACGCGGTGACCGGTATGTGGAAAGTCCTGCAAGGACTTGCAGGGACGACGGGGCACTGAGTGCTCCAGCCGCTATCGTTGCTGCCCGTGAAGGCGATCCGACGATTCACCGTCCGCACCGTCCTGCCACCCCAGCTTCAGCCACTCGGTGAGCTCTCGCTCAACCTCCGGTGGTCCTGGCACGTGGAGACCCAGGAGCTGTTCCGGTCCATCGACCCCCGCGCATGGGAGGCGGTCGGCCATGACCCCGTGGCCCTCCTGGGAGCGCTTCCGCCGCAGCGGCTGAGCGCGCTCGCCGAGGACGACTCCTTCGTCACGCGGGTCCGCGCGGCCGCTGCGGATCTGCGCGCGTACCTCACGGGGAAGAGGTGGTACCAGCGGCTGGACGAGTCCGCGCCGGGCTCCATCGCCTACTTCTCCCCGGAGTTCGGCATCACCGCCGTCCTCCCGCAGTACTCCGGCGGCCTCGGGATCCTCGCCGGTGACCACCTCAAGGCCGCCTCGGACATCGGCGTGCCGATCGTCGGTGTCGGACTCCTCTACCGCAGTGGCTACTTCCACCAGTCCCTGTCCCGCGATGGCTGGCAGCAGGAGCGCTACCCCGTCCTCGACCCCAACGGCCTGCCCATCTCGCTGCTGCGCGAGGAGAGCGGTGAGCCGGTCAAGGTCACGGTCGGCCTCCCGGGCGGGCGGCGGCTCGTCGCCCAGGTCTGGGTGGCCCATGTCGGTCGGGTGCCTCTGCTGCTGCTCGACTCCGACGTCGAGGACAACGCCGGCCCTGAGCGCGACGTCACCGACCGGTTGTACGGCGGTGGTACCGAGCACCGGCTGCTGCAGGAGATGCTGCTCGGCATCGGCGGCGTGCGCGCGCTGCGCGCGCACTCGCGGATCACCGGCGCGCCGGCTCCTGAGGTCTTCCACACCAACGAAGGTCACGCCGGCTTCCTGGGCCTGGAGCGGATCCGCGAACTCACCGAGGACTCCGGGTTGGGGTTCGACGAGGCGCTCGAGGCCGCCCGTGCGGCCACCGTCTTCACCACCCATACACCGGTGCCAGCCGGCATCGACCGCTTCCCGCGCGACCTGATCGCCCAGCACTTCGGCGGGGACAACGCCTCCGCCGGCGTGCCGGTCGAGCGCATCCTTGCCCTCGGCGCGGAGACCTACGAAGGCGGTGACCCGAACGTCTTCAACATGGCCGTCATGGGCCTGCGCCTCGCGCAGCGGGCCAACGGCGTGTCGCAGCTGCACGGCATCGTCAGCCGCGGGATGTTCGCCGGCCTCTGGCCGGGCTTCGACCAGGCGGAGGTGCCGATCGCCTCGATCACCAACGGCGTCCACGCCCCCACGTGGGTGGCGCCGGAGGTCCTGACCATGGCCGCCCGCGAGGGCGGCGGCTGGGAGAGCCTCGACGAGGGGCAGGGCTGGGCCGCCGTCGAGCAGGCACCCGACGGTGAGGTCTGGGGCATCCGCCGTCAGCTGCGCGCCAAGCTCGTCGAGGACGTCCGGCGACGGCTTCGCGCGTCCTGGCAGGAACGCGGCGCGAGCGACGCAGAGCTCGGGTGGATCTCCGGCGTGCTCGACCCCGACGTGCTCACGATCGGCTTCGCCCGGCGGGTCCCGTCGTACAAGCGGCTCACGCTCATGCTCCGCAACCCCGAGCGGCTGCGCTCGCTGCTGCTGCACCCCGATCGTCCGGTCCAGCTCGTCATCGCGGGCAAGGCGCATCCGGCCGACGAGGGCGGCAAGAAGCTCATCCAGGAGCTGGTCCGCTTCGCCGACGACCCGGCGGTCCGTCACCGCATCGTGTTCCTGCCGAACTACGACATCGCGATGGCGCAGACGCTCTACCCGGGCTGCGACGTCTGGCTGAACAACCCCCTGCGCCCGCTGGAGGCGTGCGGAACCTCGGGCATGAAGGCCGCGCTCAACGGCTGCCTCAACCTGTCGATCCTCGACGGGTGGTGGGATGAGATGTACGACGGTGAGAACGGCTGGGCGATCCCCACCGCCGACGGCGTCGAGGACCCGGACCACCGTGACGACCTCGAGGCCGCCGCCCTCTACGACCTCATCGAGCACAACGTCGCCGCCCGCTTCTACGACCGCGGCGCCGACGGCCTGCCCACACGCTGGCTCGAGATGGTCCGCCACACGATCGGCTCTCTCGGCCCGCAGGTCCTGGCGACGCGCATGGTCCGCGACTACGTCCAGCAGCTGTACGTCCCGGCGGCCGAGTCCGGCCGGGCGCTCGACCGGGCGGACTACCGCGGTGCCCGGGAGCTCGCCGCGTGGAAGCACCAGGTCCGCGACGGCTGGCGCGGTGTGCGCGTAGACCACGTCGAGTCGGCCGGGGTCGCGGACACCCCCGAGCTCGGGAGCACGCTGGAGCTGCGGGCCTTCGTCTCGCTTGGCCGGCTCGCGCCCAAGGACGTCGACGTGCAGGTGGTGCACGGGCGGGTCGATGCGACCGACTGCCTGACCTCGACCTCTGTCGTGTCCCTACGTCACGGCGAGGCCTACGAGGGCGGGCGGCACCGCTTCGACGGCGAGGTGAAGCTGGAGCGCACCGGCGCCTTCGGCTACACCGTGCGGGTCCTGCCGGCCAACGAGCGGCTGGCGAACGCCCGCGAGCTCGGTCTGGTCGTCCTGCCGCCGGAGACCGAGACGCCCACGGACGGCGACCTGCGCTGACGCGCTGAGCAGGGGAGGCACCGCGGCACCGGCGTCGGCCGGTGC
>JALYMU010000327.1 GCA_030773595.1 Actinomycetota bacterium
TTGACCGGCGCGTTGGTCAGCGCCCGGATCGCCCGGTCGGCCATCGAGGCGCCGCGGAACACCCACACGTCGCCGGTGCGGGTCAGCTCGACCGCCTCGTCCAGTGCCAGCTCCGCCACGGGCGCTACGTTACGGAGCGTGCGCCCGTGGAAGCTGCTCGGACTGGCCGGCCTGGCCGGTGTCGCCGCTACCGGTGCCGTCCTGGCCCGCAACGAACGCCAGCGCCGGTCCTACAGCGCCGACGACGTCCGTGCCCGGCTGCACCAGCGCGCCGCGGCGCTGGCCGACGCACCCGAGCCCGCTCCCCCCGAGCCGCGAAGAAGCCGGGTGCGCCGGCTGACCCGCCTGCTCCGCCGCCGTTGAGGGCCTACCCGCCGCTCGGCGCCGAGGGCAGGACGACGATCCCGTCCCGGTCGGCGCAGAGCCAGGCCCCCTCCTCGAAGACCACCCCGGCGAAGGTGACTGGGCGGCCCGCCCGACCGGAGTGCAGTCCGCGCTCGCTCTTGCGCGGCATGGCTCCCAGGGCGCGGATGCCGAGCGGCTGCTCGGCCAGCTCGTCGATGTCTCGCACGTAGCCGTGGACCACCAGGCCGGCCCAGCCGTTGGTCGCCGCGGACACCCCGAGCTTGCCGCCCACCAGTCCGCACCGCGGCGATCCGCCGGCGTCCACGACGAGGACTCGGCCCTCGCCGGGGCTCTCCACCGCCTCCTTGATGAGGGTGTTGTCCTCGAACACCTATGCCGGTCCTACTGACCTGCGCATACGTGGCGATCCGTCGTCCGACCTGCGGAAACGTCTTCCGACGTTTGCCATCGTCTGCCGGAGTCTTCCGGTGTCCTGTGCCATGGATGTGCCCTCTGCGCAGCCTGGCGACGAGGTTCATCCTCAACATGCAAGGCGGGCCCCGACCCGGTGGTGACACACCGAACCGAGGCCCTTGATCCCTCACCATCCTCAGAAAGGCGAGAGACCCGTGACTAACGCTAGAGAAGAGAACGGCCCGCCCCCCGCAGATGCGCCCGGGACACCCTCCAATGAGGAAGCCTGGTGCCCGAGCTGGTGCCTCAACTCGCCGAACTGCGACGGTGACCACCTGGGGCAACTCTGGGGCACCGTCGCTACGGGTGGCCTCCCGCCCGTGGTCGACAGCATCGATCCCCCGGAGTACGACACCGTCTGTGTCCGCGCTCAGTTCCCGGAGTCGAGCAAGCTCCAGCGGGGCGTGGCGCTGTTCGGCGCGTGGGGCGGCGAGGATTGGGAAGTGGCGCTCACCCCCGATGAGGCGGTAGCGCTGGCCCGAGCCCTCGAAGCGGCGATCGACAAGGCTCTGCTGCCATGACGACTCGTGAGGTCGCCGTCGTCGTGGCCCGGTGGCTGCCGCGGTACGGGCAGCACTGGCACCTCTTCGCCAGTCGCGGCGTCCTGGCAGTCAGCGAAGACATGTTCGAGAGCGGCGAGCTGGAGAAGATTGTGGAGGCGGCCCACGTGCGCCCGAGGAAGCTGCGCCCAGACGAACGGCTGATCCTCCAGGTGACGTGTCCGCTATGCGGCCGGAACGACCAGCCAATACCGGGCAAGCGGCCCTCGGTCGATGACCTGGGGCTGTTGCGCCGCCGCTGAATCACAAGAACTGAGCCCCGCCGTCGTCACGACGGCAGGGCTCAGTGTTATGTCAGCGCTCGACGGAGTTGCTCAACGGCTTCCTCGACGCTATTCGCCAGGGGGCTGCTGCCGGGTGGGGTCTGCCTCACCGGCAAGTCGGGGTACTCGGTGCCGGAGACGAACGCCACGTATCCGGTGTCGACCTGCTTGACGTAGGCGTTGATCGGCCCGTACTTCGTGTTCTGGATCGTGACTCGATAGTCCACGGGCCTGAGGCTGCCACAGTCAGGCCGCGGCCTGCCGCATCTCCCGCCGCTCATCCGGCAGTAGCCCGCCCCACACGCCGAACCGCTCATCGGCGGCGATGGCGTAGTCGAGGCAGGCCGCCCCGCGCCGCGCACACCAAGCAGGCGGCCAACACAACATCAAGCTAGGCAGGCTGCACCATTTGAGGAGCGGCGGCTTTCAGCCGTCCACTTGAGGCGCCAGGCGGGTGATCTCCCGGTAGGGCGACCTCCCCCTCCCCACTCCTTGACATGGCTGGTCGTGGCCGGTTGAGCTAGAAAGCATGCTATGAGCACGCTGCCCTCCCAAGCGAGATTCTTGGTCAGGTCGCTCCGGGACGCCGACCTCGCCTCCCAGGCCTATCAGACCGTCCGCCAGCGGATGCGATCCGACCACAAGGCATACGGTCTGAAGCGGGACCTGGATGTGCCGCACCCCGCGCCGCAAGCACTAATCGACATCCGTGTCCGGCCGATCGGCGATCAGGACGTTCCTCACATCCTCGGCACCCGCGACGCGCCATTGCCACCGGAGGAGAAATGGGAGCGCGTGCGCCGGTTGCGCCTGCTGGAATCAGGCGCGGGCATGTGCTTCGTCGCCGTAACGAGCGACGACATTCCCTGCTACATCCAATGGCTGTTCGACCATCGGGACAATGACTTCATCCAGGACTATTTTTGCCGAGCGTTTCCGGTGCTCGGCGCCGACACGGCGCTGCTGGAGAACGCGTTCACCCCCACTGCGTTCCGCGGTCTGCGGATCATGAGCGCCGCAATGGCCCGGATAGCCGAGCAGGGTCATTCGTTCGGTGCCCGCTACGTCATCACCTTCGTCGGCGTCGACAACACCGCCTCCCTAAAGGGGTGCGAGCGTGCCGGTTTTCACGTATATACGAAGCGTTTTCAGCGATGGCGCATGTTCAGGCCGTCGATCGACTTCCGAGCCGTCTAGATGAGTCGGTGGTCGTAGGTCGTTTGTGCCAGATCGCCGCCGTGACCGCCAGGCGTCAGACGCCGACCATCCAGGTGCCGGCGTTGCGCACCTCGGCAGCTCCATCCTGAGTCCCCAGCAGCGCATGGCCGTGGTCGTACACGCTGAGTCCGACTTCTTGGGCGAACGCCAGATTTCCGCTGTGGCGGTCGCCGTTGATCACCAGCGAGTCGAAGGCGACCACTCGGGCCGCCAGATGAGGGCGGACTGACACCACTTCGACAGGGTCGACCGGCGGTAGCCGGTCGCCACGGATGCCGAACCGCATCATCGCGTACGCATGGGAACCGTCGTCCAGGGTCACGATGGTCCCCGGAGGCACAGGCAGACCTACAAGCAGGCCAAGCCGACCGCAGATGAACTCGTTTGCGACCTGCTATGCGGCAGTAGGTCCATTGGTCTTGAGGACGCCGTCGAGTAGCGCAGCGCGGCTTCCGGTGACCCCGTCGCCCATGGGAGAACCGATCGAGCTGATGCCGTAAAAGCCGGCTTCCACGTCGCCCCCACCCAAGCCCCCTAGGCAAGTTCCAGAGGCGGAGTGTGGCAGAGGCCTCCTCGGACGAGACAGAGGGGCAAACGTGCGCCACCTCCTCAGGTTCTCCATCGGCCCGGCCAGCCGCAGCCACTCCGACAGTGCCTCGGGCGGAATGGCCCACAGCACCCGCTCCCGAGGTGCGGCATCGCAGGAACTCATAGCCGATTCAGCCCCGTGAACTGCCATGCGTTGAGATCTGTCCGCGGGGTGGGACCGCCACGACGTCCGCTTCCCTGGCCCGCCCGCGGTTGGGCCGCCCTCAACGCCTCCCGCAGCGTCTCCACACGCACCGCCCGCGACCACGGGTGCAGTCGCTCGAAGGCGTCGGCGAAGTCCCACAGCGGCCGGGCGAAGAACACCCGCCCGCCGACCCGAGCCTTCTCGGCCCACAGCGTCGACGGGGTGTCGTCCCGCCGCCGTGGGAGCCGTCGACCGATCAGCTCAACCTCGCCGATCACCGTCCGGTCGTCGTGCCAGCCACGGACCATGGCGCCCGTCCTGCCGTTGGCCGTGTCGATCATCTGACCGGTCTGGCTGTAGGCGAACAGTGCCTTTAGCTTGCGGTCGCCGCGGATGCCGCACTCGCACCGATCCCCCGGTGGCTCGTGCGGCGTGCTGTCCCATGCCCCGCCTTCGATGACTCTGGGCGACGGCGTGCACACGGCGCGCTGCACTCCGTCCAGCCACGGAGATGCGTGCCCCATCATCGGCCCGTACAGGGTGCCCGCCGGGGCGAGCAGCGGCCCAACTCCGGGCTGCACGCGCCACGATCGCCAGGCCATCACCGAGCCGCGCTTCGTCTTGGCGTTACTCATCGCCCCGTCCCCTCCTCGGGGTCGGGATGGCTCCACGCGCGACGGGCGGAACCGGGGTGGCGGGTGTCCCGCGGAGGGGCGATGAGGGCGGACGACCGCCGGAGGCGTCCGGCGTACTCACAACTTTTTCCACAGGGCGCGCACGGCCCAACTGGTCGGCTCGGGAGTTCCGACCGCCGGCCGATCGGTTGCACGCCTGGTGCTCAGGGCCGCGGTATCCGGCGCGGTCGTCGGTGTGACCCAGGTCGAACGGAGCACCAGCCGGGATCAGCTCGCCGCAGCGGGCGCAGTGCACGGTCCCGGTCCCGACCTTCCTCGCCCACTCGGTTCGCAGTCGCTGATGCCGCCGCCCGTAGCCCTGCCGCTCCTTGGAGCCGCGGACAGCGCGACGCTGGGCCTCGTACTCGAGTGCGTGCGCCGCGCACTTCCGGTCCGTCTGCGGGATCAGCACCGGGCAGCCGGGAACGGCGCACACCTTGCTGGCCCTAGGCAACAGGCACCAGCCGAGGACTGCCAGGCGCTCAGCGAGGCACTGGTGGCGATGACGGTCGCCTCGCGCGTGCGCGCGCACGCGCGTGCGGGAAACGTTAGAGACCTCTGGACTGCGAGGCACCTCCGGAGCGTCCGGGGCTCCTGTGGCCCGTGGGGGGTGGACCCCACCCGGTAGGCACACGGGACGCTCCGGAGGGGCGCCGGTGGTGCGGAGGGCTCAGACGTCCCTGCTGCTGGGGAAGTCAGGCGCGGGGGGACGGTGGGGATACAGGGCTCGGGGGGATATCGGTCGCCTCCGAGCCGTCGTCCGCCCCACAGTCGATCATGGTTCACCGGGGAGGGGGTCGGGGCGTCAGTCGACATCGTCGGCCCACCTGTCGCGCTCCCAGATCAGCGGCACGGGCTTGTCGGGCAGGAGCGCATCCCACTTGGCGCGGGTGGCTTCGGCCGGGTCGTCGCTGACCGGGGTCAGGTTGGGGAAGTCGGGGTTGGCGTTGGCCACCTGTTCCTCGCCCGGCGTGGGCTGCGGTCCGCTCCAGCGGATGCGGTCGCGGCGCCCGTCCCGGCGGCTCACTCCGTCACCGCCCCGCCGTTGACCTCGACGCCTGAAGTGGTGCCGAACAGGCGGCCGGCGAACGCCTCGCGGCGCTGCGCCGTCGTGGGAGGCGCGGTGAGTTGCGGCTCCCCGCCGTCGTGTCGCTCGATGCCGACCGCCATCTCGGCCATCGCCCGCATGTTGTGCTGGTTCTGCCGGGCCTGGGTGATCTGCTCACCGAAGATGGACCAGTACGCGGCGTCCTGCTCGGCGAAGGTAGGCAGCCACGGCCGGGCCGGTGCCACCTCCTCCGACGCGATCCACAAGAGCCGGGCAGTGGCGCCCTCGGGGAACGGGATGCGCGGCATGCCGACCGTCGGCGTCCATCCGGGGACGAGAGCCATCGGGTTCTCGAAGGTGGCGAACACCCCGTCGTGGTCGTACTCGACGGTGCGCAGCCCGATGAGGTTGGCGCGGTTGCGGGCGTCGTTGATCAGGCGCCATCTGTCGACGAGCGCGGGGACCTCGAGGTACGCGGCGCGGACCTTGGCCGACGCGGTCATCACCCCGTGCGCGTCGAGGTGGTACGCGGCGTCGATGTGCGGGCGCAGCAGCTCGACCACCTCGCGGACTCGCTGCAGCAGCGCGGTGTGTGCCGGCCGCAGATGCTCGGTGACGATGCGGTCGGCTGCGTCACTGGCCGCGTTCACCGCGGCGTTGCCGGCCTGTTCGACGGCCAGCCGGAGCACGGTGAGGGCTTGGTCGTAGGCCCGGCGCTCGCGTTCGACCCGGTCGAACTCAGCACCGACCTCGAGGAGGTCGAGGGCTTCGCCCCTGGTGACGGTGTGGACGATCCGGCCCGCGGCGTCCTCGATGTGGAGTTGCCGGGGGGTGGGGAGCTCCACCTGGCGGAGCCGCTGCCAGACGGCGTGGGCGTCGACGACGTCGGTGGGCAACGTGTAGCCGCCGGCGGTGGCGCTCTGGGTGAGGGTGCTCAGTGCGCCGATACGTGCTCGTTCACTGGTCATGGTCTTGCCTTTCCGGTTGGAGTAGCTGGAGGGGGATGCCGTGCGGGGCGCAGGGTCGGTCATCGCGAGAGGAAGTGGACTCGCTGTTCGCCCTTCCTTCCGGCGTGCGCGACCGGGGCCTTACGCCCGGTCGCCTCGGTGCGCTTGACGGCCCGCACGGCATGGCTCACTGGGTCGCCGCCTGGTGTCCTTCGAGAAACTTGAGGAAGCTGGTCTGCTCACGTCGCGGGCGGGAGTGCTGGCGGATTGGCCGGCAGCCCCGGCAGCGGCCCTCCTTCTCGTGTGGGCGAACCCGCACGGGGCCGTAGCAGGACGGGCAGCAGATCCGGGCGTACCAGGTGCGCGACTCGGGCTCGGGGGTTGTCATGCGGATTTCCTCCTGTTGGCCGGCCGCGTCGCCACGTCGAGGGCAGCCCGTAGTTGGTTCTCCTCTGCTCGGGCCATGCCGTGCGGGACGAGCACGGGGCGAGGCCGTGACGCAGCGGGCGGACCTCCATCACGTCGGGTCCGGTGTCGGACACCACCTCGGCGCCGAGCTGTTGGCGGAGCAGTCGCATCGCTTGCGCGGTCGCGGTCACGCGGCGCCCCGCTGGTCGGTAATCGTCGCCGCAGAATCCGCAGAATCCGCAGAACCGACCGGCGTCAGGGTTTTTGCGGATTGTGCGGATTGTGCGGCGATGGTTGGCGGGTGGACGCGGTACCTAGGCGACGGTGGCCGACCCGGGCCGGTGTGTTCGGGCTGCGGCTGCCGGGCGCACCATCCGTAGTCCTCCAGCACCTCGAGGGCGGCGGCCACGTTGGCGCTCTTGGGGAAGCGCGAGCGGGGCAGGGCGGTGAACAGGTCGCGGACGGTGGTCTCGCCGATCTCCCGGGCGTGCAGGTGGCTGAGCACCGCCCTGGCGGCGTCGAGGCTGTGGTCGGCGCCCATGAGGTCGAACACGGCCAGGGCGTGCGCGAGGTAGTAGTCCCCGACGCTCAGGGCGGCGCGCATGGTGTCCTCGCCGATGGGCCGTCGGGCACCGCAGGCACCGTGCTCGGCCAGGTGCAGCAACGCGGCGACGCGGGCGACCGCGCCGAGGTACTTGCTGGCCCACTCCACGATCCCGGCCAGGTCTCCGCCGGGGGCGAGCCGCGGTTCGAGCTGCCGTTCGGCGGTCAGGTGCAGTTCTGCGGCGGCCGGGCACAGGGTGAGCACCATCGGATCGGCCCACGGCGCCAGGGCCTCCGCGAGCGCCTGAAGCCGCTGGGTGTAGCACTCGCGCACGGCCTCGGGCACCGGGTCGGCGGCGACCTTGCGGCGACCGACCGTGCTCATCGGCAGGGCGTAGAGGAAACGGGCGAGCAGACCGCGGCCGGCGAACTCCCCGATCCTGCCGATGCCCTCCAGCACCGACGGTTGCACGGTGAGGGCCATCGTCAGCGCCGGGTGCTCGACGTACTCCGGCGGGCGGCCCTTGCGGTCCACTCGCAAGCTGTCCCCCGCGTGGCCCTTGAGCGCGGCGTCGATGTTCGGCGCCTTGGAATAGCGCCCGGCCAGCACGTCGAAGATGCCACCCTCGGCGGAGATCACCGCGAGCCGCCCACCGTGCTCGGCGAGCAGCGACGTCATGGCCTCCGGCGTGACGTCGTCGGCCAGCAGGCGCGGCATCGGCGGGACGGTGATCGCCTCGGCCAGTTCCCGGGCGGTGATCGCCTCGGCGAGCAGTTCGTCCCGCTGTGGCTTGTCGGCGGCGCCGGCCTTGCGGGTGGCGGCCTCGGCGGCGTGCCGGGCCACCTCCCGTTGTGTCGTCGCCTCGAACACTGAGGCGGCGGCGGCGTCCACGAGATTGCGCTCCGCGGCCCGCAGCGGATCCATCACCGCACGGAACACGGCCGACTTGCGGGTGCCCGGCGCGGCGGCGACGACGACGTAGAGGTTCACCGGCTCCCGCCATCCCGCGCGGACCTCCACCTCGGCGCGCCCTCCGGCGGCGGCGGCCAGTGCGCCGAGGACCAGCGTCCCGGCCATCCCCGGGTCGGTCTGCGTGGCCTCGGCGACCGCCTGCACCATCTCTGCGGCCCACCCGCCGAGCGCCTGGCTCGGGAACGGAGGCGGGGCGGTCGCCTTGCTCAACGGCGTGGGTGGCACCGGGAACACCGGGTCGGGCGGCCGGATGTGGCTGTAGTCCGGGGCGGTCACGCCGCTCCCCTCCGGCTCTGCAGAGCCGAGCGGATCGTCCGCTCGATCTCCCGGTCATCGAGGCCGACCGACCGGGCGGCATCGCGCAGCCGGTCCAGCAGTTCGGCGGGGGCGCCGCGTTCCGCCGCTCGGCAGGCGGCCCAGTGCAAGGCGGCGTTACGGCCACCCTCGGCCGCGGTGGCAACCGTGCGCACGAGGCCGTCGTCGGCGCTGCCCCCCGTGGGCACGAGGTACCGGGGCGCCGGGGCGCACGCCGGACGCCGGATCAACGGGCGAAGCCACGCCGGTGCGGGTGCGACCTGCAGGGCGGCTGCCCAGGAGTAGCGACGGCCCGAGGCGTGCACGCTCGACGGCGCCACGAGATAACCGGCGCTGCCCTTGAGGTCGACACCCGGGGCGAGCTGCCCGCGGTACGGCCCGGGGCAGCGAAACCAGATGTGCAGGCCTCCCCCGCCGGTGTTCGCGCTCAACGTCGCCGGCAGCTCGCGCCCGGGAACGTCGAGCAGTGCGGCCAGCGAGGTAGCACCTCCGGCGCGGGGGTCAACGTCGAGCACGACCACGCCCTCGGCCGGTCGCAGACCGATGTTGGCGTCGGGCCAGCAGGTCCATAGCGCCGCGATCTTCCGCAGGTTGGTGGTCGCGTCGTCCTTGCCGTTGCGGGTGCGCGGGTGCTTCCCAACCGAGCGGCAACCCGGATGGGTACACGAGCACCCGCGCCCGCTCACAGGCGTGTGCAGAGGCAGCACGGCGAGCCCGGCGCGGGCGTAGGCGGCGGCGTGCTCGGCGAGATTCGGTCGGTCGGTGGCGGTAAGCTGTGCGTGCCCGCCCGGCACGTTCAGTTCCACGGCGCCCGTCCCGTTCTCCAGCGGGGCGGGCGTTGTCATGCCGCCCTCGAATCGATTCCCAGCAGGGCCTTGAGCTCCGAGGTGACGACCCGGTAAGAGCTGCCCAGCTTCAGTAGGCGCATCGGGTACTCGCCCCGCCTGGCGAGGGCATAGCCGTGCGCCCGCGAGATGCTGAGCGCTTGATTGGCCAGCGGCAGGGGACAGGTCGGGCCGGCGTCGTGTAGGGCGAGCACGACGTCGTGCGTGTAGTGCGGCGCTGTGGGCACTGCGGGCCTCCGGTGTGTGTAGGACTACGAACGACAGGCGTGTCATTCGTAGTCCGCAGCGTAACACCGAGTGTGGCGTTTGACGCAGGGGTCCTCTAGGATTCGCAAAATGACGAACCGCGAGTGGGCCAAAGACGCGACGCACCGCGTCGGCCTGGAGATCAAGCGCCTCCGGGGCGAGCGCAAGGTCCAGTGGCTTTCCGATCGCACGGCGGAGCTGGGGCACCGGGTCGGCCGGTCCCGGATCTCAGACCTCGAACGCGGCGACCGTGGCGGGGTCTTAGACATCGCTGAGCTTGTGGTCCTCGCCCGCGCCCTCGGTGTGCCGCCGTTGCAGTTGCTCTTCCCGATCGGTCGTGAGGCCATGACCGAGGTGCTGCCGGGCGCCGTCGTTCCGACCTGGCCTGCCGCGAAGTGGTTCACCAACGAGGGGGCGTTCCCTGAGGCGTTGCGCGATGGGGGCTGGGGAGCCAGCACGGAGGACATGAACGCCTGGAAGGCTGGCGTCCCGCTGAAATTCCGAAAGTTAGATGGTCTGTACAAGCAGTGGAGCGCCGCTCGAGGCGAGGTGCAGCGGGCACGATTCGAGGCGAGCGAGGCGACGACCCCGAAGGCGAGAGAGGACGCTCTCAGCCGCCTTGAGCTGGCCGAGGAACGGTTGCGCCGAGCGGAAGACGCCGTGAGGAACTACCGGGAGTACATCCGCCAGCTCGAGCTCAACCCAGGCGATCTGTCCCCGGAGTTCGCCTACATCGATGAGGCCCCCGACGGCACCGGCACCGACCGATGAGCGGGCGCGTCTACCGCCGAGCGGGCGCGTCTACCGCCGCTGCGGGTGCCGCACGGCGGTCGGGAAGCTGGCCGGGGCTGCCTGCCCAAAGCTCGCCACCGACGACAAGCACGGGACGTGGGGGTTCGCGGTCGACTTGCCCAGCCTCGACGGCAAGCGCAGGACGATGCGCCGGGGCGGGTTCACCACCAAGCGGGAGGCCACACAGGAGATGGCCAAGGTCGCCAACAGGGTGCATGCCTCGGTCAAGGTGGACGACCGGGAGACGGTCGGCCAGTACCTCACCGGATGGCTCCGCGCCAAGACGCACGCGCTCAAGCCGAAGACGCACGCCTCGTACTCCGAGTACGTGAACAAG
>JALYMU010000328.1 GCA_030773595.1 Actinomycetota bacterium
GCGACGGCCTTCGGCGCAGCCTTGCGGCGCGGGGACGCGGCGCGCTTGCGCGGCTTGGGCGTCGGGGCAGCTGCCTGCTCGACGGTCGACTCGGCGACCGCCTCGACGGTCTGCGCGACGGGAGCCGCAGGGGCCGGCACTGCAGCCGGCGCGGTCGACGTACGGCCGTCGAGGATGGCGGTCAGTGCGGCGACGACACCGTCGACGTCGACGTCGCCCTCCTCGCCCGTGGCCTCGATGGCCGACAGCAGCGAACGGACGGTGTCGACCATCGAGAGCAGGACGTCCGTGGTCTCCGGCGAGATCTGCATGTGGCCGTCGCGCAGGCGGCTCAGGAGGTTCTCGCCGACGTGCGTCACGGCCTCGAGGCGGTTGAACGCGAGGAAGCCGCTCGTCCCCTTGATGGTGTGGATGGTGCGGAAGATGCTCGACAGCAGCTCGCGCGAGTGCGGCGTCTGCTCCAGCGCCACGAAGTCGCCGTCAAGCTGGTCCAGGTTCTCGTGGCTCTCCACGAGGAATTCCTGGACGATCTCGTCCATCCCGTCCACTGCTGCCTCACTTCCGTCCGACGACGCCACCGTCCGAGGCGGCTCCACTAGTGCATCGGCGGCGCGGCCGGATGCTTGAGCCGTTCGGGTCACGCCCCTGCCACCTGCCGTTGACGGCGGTGCCGTGCGTGCCGCGTCTCCTGCGCTGGCGCCGGTGCGGGTACGCACGGCCGGCTGACCCGGACGTTCTGCGGTGTCGCGGCGGGCGCGGCGGAGATTGTGACTCGTCTCACCACGCGAGATGTCGCCCTTGCGGCCGTCGGGGCGTACCGTGTCCGGCACCCCCGCGGACGACGGCACCTCGCCGTACCGTCCGCAATCGGTCAACGGCGACCCTGGAGGGACACCTCGTCATGTCCGCTGACGTCCTCGCACCGACACCCACCGCACACCGCCGCCTGCTCGACTGGGTGGAGGAGGTGGCCGCGCTCACCGTGCCTGACCGGGTCATGTGGTGCGACGGGTCCGAGGAGGAGTGGACCCGGCTGACCGACGAGCTCGTCGAGGCGGGCACGCTCGTCCGCCTCAACCCCGAGCGGAAGCCGAACTCCTTCTGGGCGCGCACCGACCCGGGCGACGTCGCGCGGGTCGAGGAGCGCACCTTCATCTGCTCGGTCGACGCCGAGGACGCGGGTCCCACCAACAACTGGATGGACCCGGCCGAGATGAAGGCCACCATGGCCGAGCTTTACCGCGGTTGCATGCGTGGCCGGACGATGTACGTCATCCCGTTCTGCATGGGCCCGCTCGACGCCGAGCGGCCGATGTTCGGCGTGGAGATCACCGACTCCGCGTACGTCGTCGCGTCCATGCGAATCATGACCCGCATGGGCTCGCGGGTGCTGGAGCGGATGGGCGAGGACGCCGACTTCGTGCCGTGCCTGCACTCGGTCGGCAAGCCGCTCGAGCCGGGCGAGCAGGACGTCGCGTGGCCGTGCAGCAAGACGAAGTACATCTCGCACTTCCCGGAGGAGCGGACCATCTGGTCCTTCGGCTCCGGGTACGGCGGGAACTCCCTGCTGGGCAAGAAGTGCTATTCGCTGCGCATCGCCTCGGCCATGGCACGCGACGAGGGCTGGTTGGCCGAGCACATGCTCATCCTCAAGCTGACCTCGCCGGAGGACAGCGTGCACTACATCGCGGCGGCCTTCCCGTCGGCGTGCGGCAAGACCAACCTCGCGATGCTGGAGCCCACGATCCCCGGGTGGAAGGTCGAGACACTCGGCGACGACATCGCGTGGATGCGCTTCGGTCCCGACGGCCGGCTCTACGCGCTCAACCCGGAGTACGGCTTCTTCGGCGTCGCGCCCGGCACGGGCTGGGACACGAACCCCAACGCCATGCGCACGATCCAGCGCGGCAACTCCGTCTTCACCAACGTCGCCCTGACCGACGACGGCGACGTGTGGTGGGAGGGCTACAGCCCCGAGCCGCCCGCTTCCCTGACCGACTGGAAGGGCCGGGACTGGGTGCCGGAGTCCGGCGAGCTGTCCTCGCACCCCAACTCCCGGTTCTGCACGCCGATCCAGCAGTGCCCGATCGCGGCGCCGGAGTGGGAGGACCCGCAGGGAGTGCCGATCTCGGCGATCCTCTTCGGCGGCCGGCGCCAGACGACGATCCCGCTCGTGAGCGAGGCGCGTGACTGGGTGCACGGTGTCTTCATGGGCGCCACGCTGTCCTCGGAGACGACCGCGGCCGCCACCGGCAAGGTCGGCGTCGTCCGGCGCGACCCGATGGCCATGCTGCCCTTCATCGGCTACAACGCCGGCGACTACTTCGCCCACTGGGTCGAGATGGGCAAGCGGGGCGACGCCCAGGCGCTTCCCCGGATCTTCTACGTCAACTGGTTCCGCAAGGAGGACGGCCGCTGGCTGTGGCCGGGCTTCGGCGAGAACAGCCGCGTGCTGAAGTGGGTCGTCGAGCGGATCGAGGGCCGGGCCTCGGCGACAGACACACCTGTCGGGCACGTGCCGTCGGTCGACGATCTCGACCTCGACGGGCTCGACGCCAGCCGTGAGGACATCGCCGCCGCACTGCGCGTCGACGCGGAGGAGTGGCGGGCCGAAGTGCCGCAGATCAGCGAGTGGTTCGAGAAGTTCGGGAACAAGCTGCCGACCGTGCTCTGGACCGAGCTGGACGGGCTGAAGGCGCGTCTCGGCGAGCGCTGACCGCCGTACGACGGAGGGGAGGGCGAGGCCCGGAGGGAATCCTCCCGGGCCTCACCCGTTACTGCGTCAGCAGATCCCTGCATGATCGAGCGTTCGGACATGACGCGACTGGCCCGGCGCGCCGCCGCGATCTCACGTACGAAGGGTTATGAACGGGCCGGTGCGTGCTGCTCGAGAAACGCGTAGACGTCCGTCTCGTCCACGCCCGGGAACGTGCCGGGAGGCAGCGCGGCAAGCAGGTGTGAATGGGCGCGTGCACTGGACCACGCGGAACCCTCCCACCGGCGCCCGAGCGACTCGGGCGGCCGTCGGCAGCACGTGTCCTCGGGACATCGCGACACCGCCCGCGCAGTGGTGTCTCGCCCCAGCATCCACTTCACGTGGGCGAACGGCACGCCGACGCTCACCGAGAACTCCCCCGCCGACGTGGTCTCCACGTGCGAGGTGCACCAGTAGGTGCCCGACGACGTGTCGGTGTACTGCGAGTACGGCGCGCTGCGGTCGGTCACCTCGAAGACCGTGCGGGCCGTCCAGTGCCGGCACGCGTGCTGGCCCTCGATGGCGCCGGTGACGTCGCTGGGAAAGCGGACGCCGTCGTTCTCGTAGGCCTTGTAGATGGTTCCGCTCCGGTGCACGCGCATGAAGTGCACGGGGATGCCGAGATGGCGGGTCGCGAGGTTGGTGAAGCGGTGCGCCGCCATCTCGTAGGACACGGCGAAGGCGTCGCGCAGGTCCTCGACGGCGACCGCGCGTCGTGCCGCCGCCTCGCGCAGGAACGCCACCGCGGCCTGCTCCGGCAGCAGCAGCGCGGCGGCGAAGTAGTTGGCCTCGACCCGCTGGCGGAGGAAGTCCCCGAAGCCGCGCGGCCGCTCGTGGCCCAGGACCACATGCCCGAGGGTCTGCAGCGCCACGGAGCGCGGGTCACGCCCGGCGCCTTCCTCGGGCTGCGGGAGGTAGATCCGCCCGTTCCGGAGGTCGGTCACCGCCCGCGTCGAGCGCGGCAGGTCGTCGACGTGGTGCAACGTGAATCCGAGGTGCTCGGCCATCGCGGTGACGGCGCGCCGCGACACGAGTCCGCCGGTGTGGCCGGCGGCGACGAGGAGCTCGCGCGCCGCCGCCTCGACGTCGGGGAAGTAGTTGTCCTGCTCGCGCATCGTTCGGCGCAGCTCGGCGTTGGCCCGCCGCGCCTCCTCCGGCGTCGCGGCCTGCTCCTCGACCCGGCGGGCGAGCTCGTCGTGCAGCCCGACGAGCGACTCGAGGACCTCCGTCGGCAGCCGCGGACCGATGCGTACGGCGGGCAGCCCCAGCCGCTCGTACAGCGGACCGCGCTGTGCCCGCTCCAGCGCGATCTCCAGCGCCGCCCGGCGGCTCGGGGGCTCGGGCGCGAGCAGGTCCCCCATCGAAACGCCCAGCGCGCCCGCGAGCGACTGCAGGAGGGTCAGCCGCGGCTCGCGCCGGCCGTTCTCCAGCACCGAGAGCTGCGACGGGGAGCGGCCCACCGCGGCGGCCAGCTGGTCGAGGGTCATGCCGCGCTGACGTCGCAGATGGCGCACGCGACGGCCGAGCGCGATGGCGTCGAGGGACCCGTCGGCGCACTCGTCCATGACAGCGCTTCCTTTCGCCGTGGAGAAGAATCGCAGATCTTCTTGGGCTTTCGCTCCTGCATCGGCACTCCGACGCGGACATGGTGTCACCAACAAGCTGGCCGAACGAGAGGAACGACGATGTTTCTGACCGGTCCCGACTGCGACTCTGCGCAGATCACTCCGTCACCGTCCGAGCGCGCGCAGCGCGGCCCACGGACTCCGACCGCCCGCGAGATCGCCGAGCGGTGGGCGACTGACCCCCGCTGGGCGGGCATCGAGCGGACCTACACCGCCGAGGACGTCGTGCGCCTTCGCGGACGCGTGCAGGAGGAGCACACCCTCGCGCGGCGCAGCGCGGAGCGGCTGTGGGACCTGCTGCACTCGCGTGACTACGTCCATGCCCTCGGTGCCATGACCGGTGGCCAGGCCGTGCAGATGGTGAAGGGCGGCCTGGAAGCGATCTACCTGTCCGGCTGGCAGGTCGCGGCCGACGCCAACCTCGCCGGGCAGACCTATCCCGACCAGAGCCTCTACCCCGCGAACTCCGTCCCGGCGGTCGTCCGTCGCATCAACAACGCCTTCCTGCGCGCGGACCAGATCGACGTCGCGAGCGGCGCCGAGGAGCGTGAGTGGTTCGCCCCCATCGTCGCCGATGCCGAGGCGGGCTTCGGCGGACCGCTCAACGCCTTCGAGCTGATGAAGGCCATGATTGCGGCGGGTGCGGCCGGCGTGCACTGGGAGGACCAGCTTGCCTCGGAGAAGAAGTGCGGGCACCTCGGCGGCAAGGTGCTCATCCCCACCGCCCAGCACGTGCGGACGCTCAACGCTGCGCGGCTCGCGGCGGACGTGCTCGACGTCCCGACGATCGTGGTGGCGCGGACGGACGCGCTCGCCGCCGACCTGCTGACCAGCGACGTCGACGAGCGAGACGCCCGCTTCTCCACCGGGGAGCGCACCGCCGAGGGATTCTTCCGCGTCCGCAACGGCATCGAGCCGGTCATCTCCCGCGGGCTGGCCTACGCGCCGTACGCCGACCTGATCTGGGTCGAGACCGGCACACCCGACCTCGAGCTCGCCCGTCGCTTCGCCGAGGCCATCCACGCCGAGCACCCCGGCAAGATGCTCGCCTACAACTGCTCGCCGTCGTTCAACTGGAAGGCGGCGCTGGACGACGCCGACATCGCGCGCTTCCAGAAGGAGCTGGGCGCGATGGGCTACAAGTTCCAGTTCATCACCCTGGCGGGCTTCCACGCCCTCAACTACTCGATGTTCGAGCTGGCGCGCGACTACGCCCACAACGACATGTCCGCCTATGTTCGGCTGCAGGAGGCCGAGTTCGCCGCCGTCGGCGACGGCTACACCGCCGTCAAGCACCAGGCCGAAGTGGGCACCGGCTACTTCGATGCGGTCGCGACCGCGCTCAACCCGAGCAGCGGCACGCTGGCGCTGGCCGGCTCGACGGAGAAGGAGCAGTTCTGATGACCGCCGTGCTCGACGCGTCGACCGCACGGCTGGCGGCGGCCCACGACGGGATGACCGTCGTCGGTCCCGACGGGCCGCGCTACGGCGAGATCCTCACGCCCGAGGCACTGTCCTTCGTCGCACGCCTCGAGTGCCGGTTCGGTGCGCGCCGCGCCGAGCTGCTCCAGGCTCGCCGGAAGCGGTACGAGCGGATCGCGGCAGGTGAGGACCTCGACTTCCGCGCCGAGACACGCGACGTCCGCGAGGACCCGAGCTGGCGGGTGGCGCCGCCCGCTCCCGGTCTCGAGGACCGGCGGGTGGAGATCACGGGGCCCACCGACCGCAAGATGACCATCAACGCGTTGAACTCCGGCGCGAAGGTGTGGCTCGCGGACCTGGAGGACGCGAGCTCGCCGACGTGGCACAACGTCGTGGACGGGCAGGTCAACCTGCTCGACGCCGTACGAGGAACCATCTCGTTCAGGTCACCCGAGGGCAAGGAGTACCGCGTCGTCGCCGAGGAGACGGCCACCATCGTGGTCCGTCCGCGCGGCTGGCACCTGCCGGAAAAGCACCTCTGCCTCAACGGTGCACCAGTGTCCGGAAGCCTGGTCGACTTCGGCCTCTACTTCTTCCACTGCGCCCGCCGGCAGGTCGAGCGCGGCAGCGGCCCGTACTTCTACCTGGCGAAGCTGGAGAGCGCGCAGGAGGCGCGGCTGTGGAACGACGTGTTCGTCTTCGCCCAGGACGAGCTCGGCATCCCGCGCGGCACCATCCGCGCCACCGTCCTCATCGAGACGATTCCCGCGGCGTTCGAGATGGAGGAGATCCTCTACGAGCTGCGCGAGCACTCGGCGGGGCTCAACGCGGGCCGGTGGGACTACATCTTCAGCGTCATCAAGAAGTTTCGCGAGCGCGGCACCGACTACCTCCTCCCTGACCGGTCGGCCATCACGATGACCGTGCCGTTCATGCGCGCCTACACCGAGCTGCTCGTCCGCACGTGCCACAAGCGCGGCGCGCACGCCATCGGCGGCATGGCGGCCTTCATCCCGAACCGGCGGGACCCCGAGGTGACGGCCCAGGCCCTGGCGAAAGTCCGCGCCGACAAGGAGCGAGAGGCCGGCGACGGGTTCGACGGGTCCTGGGTGGCGCACCCGGACCTCGTGCCCGTCTGCCGCGAGGTCTTCGACACCGTCCTCGGGAACCGGTCCGACCAGCGCGACCGCACGCGGGAGGAGGTGTCGTTGACGGCAGCCGAGCTGCTCGACGTCCGCTCGACGCCGGGGTCGGTGACGCTCGCCGGCGTGCGGGCGAACGTCTCCGTGGCGTTGCGCTATCTCGAGGCGTGGCTCGGCGGGCGTGGTGCCGTCGCCATCGACAACCTCATGGAGGACGCGGCGACGGCGGAGATCTCCCGATCCCAGCTGTGGCAGTGGGTCCGCTGGGGCGGGCGCACGGACGACGGTCCGGCGGTCACCCGCGAGCTGGTGCGCGACATCCTCGCCGACGAGGCCGACCGGCTCCGTGCAGAGGTGTCCGGAGACGACAACGCCGTCCAGCGACTGGCACACGCGCGGGAGCTGCTGGAGGACATGGCACTCGGTGCGGAATACCCGTCGTTCCTCACCGTCCCGGCGTACTCCCGGCACCTCGTGCTGAGCGGCGGCTGCGGCTGACGCCGTGAAGCGTTCCGGACAACGGCGTCCGGAACGACGCTGCCCGCGGTGCGTCAGCAC
>JALYMU010000329.1 GCA_030773595.1 Actinomycetota bacterium
GTGCGCGGCCGTCTCGGCCGCTGCGGCGTCGGGGTCGCCGGTGCCCGCTGCGGCGTGCGACCAGCCGGATGCGGCCGACCGGCGCGCGGCGACCGCGTCGGTGACCACGGAGGCAATCTGCTCGGCAGCCACATCGGCCGGGAGCACGTGCTGGATGCCCAGCTGCCGCAGCCGCCGCTCGGCGTCCTCGTCCTCGGCCGGGAACAGCCCGACGACGGCGACGTCAGCCGCCTCCAGGCGCGCCAACGCGTCGCGGTCCAGCCGGCGTAGGTCGGCCGAGAGTAGGACGGCGTCCACCGTGCCCGCCGCCGCCGTGGCGAGCAGGTCGGCAAGATCGACGCAGCGGCGTACGACCTCCACGCGGCTCTGCCCGCGCTCGAGGGATGCGACGAGCGCCGCCTCCCACGGGGCGCCGGTGACCGCGGTCACGACGTGCACGGTCATGGTGTCGGGTCCGAGTCGGCGCGAAGCTTCGGGACCTCGACGAGCGCGGGAGTCCCGGTGGCGAGGTCTGTCAGGAGCTGCTCGACGCGGTCCTGCGGCACGAGCAGCTCGATGCCGACGGTTCCGCGCGCGCCGCCACGCAGCCCTCCACCGGCGGGCTCACCGGCGACGGGGACGCCCTCGAGGACCCGCTGCGCGCGGCGTGGGCTCGCCCCGGAGCCTGCCCCTCGGTCGTCGGGGACCACGTAGACATCCACGACCGCGCTGCGCACGAGGCCGTCCGCGACTGCGTGCGGCACCTCCACGGTCACCCGTCGCTTGTCCGCGAGATCGGCGGGCGCGACGCCACCGGCAGGCAACAGCTCGCCGGCGCGCAGCTCGCGCGTCGCGACGTACCCCACAGGTCCGGCGTCGCGAGCGCTGATGTAGGACGAGCTCGCGTCGCGGAGCTGGACGTCGACGCTGCGCAGGACCTCCGCGGTCAAGACGGTGTGCGGCGCGACGTCCTCGGTCACCGACCACACCGGCACGGTGTCGTCCGCCTCCGCGACGACCTTGGCGCCGAGCACGACCGAGAGGAGCACCAGGAACGCGCCGAGGAGCAGTCGTGGGTCCAGCCATCGCGGCCGCGCCAGTCGCGTCACCGTCGGTGTCGCCAGCTCCACCGGTGCCTCCTCGTCCACGGGCCTTGCTATCGGTTCGTCATGGTGACCCGCCGACGAGTGGCGCGACCGATGTTGTCCACAGGCAGGTCCGTGTGGACGGGGTGGACAGATCGGCGCCCGCGGCTGAAACACTGACCCGCACGGGGATGACAGATCGTCGGTCCAGGTCCGGACCGCAACGGGAGAGGATGACCGGTGCCGCGATGACCGCCACGTCCCCGGGGTCCCCCCGCTTCCTCCAGCTCAGTGACGTCGCGGAGACGCTCAACATCTCGGCGGCCCAGGCTTACGCGCTCGTGCGCTCCGGCGACCTCCCCGCTATCAAGATCGGCGGCCGCGGTCAGTGGCGGGTCGAGGTGACCGAGCTCGAGCAGTTCATCCAGCGGATGTACGCCGAGACGCGCACGTTCGTGGCGGCGCATCCGTTCGGGCGGGGCGAGGACGCGTTCGTCCCTGGCGACTGACGGACCGGCAGGCCCAGCGCACCAACCGCGCCGTGGCCGCGATCAGATCGACGTGCGCACGACCACGAGTGCGGACAGCGGCACGGTCAGCCGATGGCCGTCCCCGCCGCCCCCTCGCTCGGCAAGATCGAGGTGGTCGGCGCCGACCCGCTCGATGACGCCGCTGACCTCGCTGCCGCCGGTCAGGGACAGCACCGCATCGGCCCGGTCGCGCGCGAGCGAACGCAACACCGCCGTCAGCTCTCGCCGGCCCGCCACCGGCCCCTCGGAACCGGGGTGGCGGGCGCGTGCGCCGAGCCCGCGGAGGGTGTTGACGGCACGGAGCGGGACCAACGCCACCCGGGCGGTCTCCTCCAGCAGCACCCAGTCGGCCCCGACGTCGGCGACCCGGCCGACGACGGAGCGGCCGTCAAGGACCACCGTGACCGTCGACCCGGATGCGGCGCGGAGGCGGTCGACGAGCCGTATCGCGGAGCGTTCCGCTCGCGTGCGGTCGGCGACCTCCGCGTCGAGGTCGGCCCGGCCCGACTCATCGAGCTGGCCCTCCAAATCGGCGAACAGCCGCTCCCACCGCATCGCGTGCTCCTCCCGCCCAGGGTTGACCGGCGCCAGGACCCCACGGTAGACAACGCAAACACAGGCAAACGAAGGTATTGGAGCGAACGGGTGACATCGTCGACGCGCCGTGGCCGCCGTGACCACGCAGCGTCATGCCCACCGGCCGGACCCCCCGCGGGCCACGCCGCCGGTCGGCGCGTCGCGCCGAGCACACGCCCCCGGACGCGGACGCCCGCTCACCTGCGCGCCGTACTGTTCTCCACGGTCGTGGCCGCCGCCTATGCGCTGGGAACCGCAGCCCTCTGGTCCGGGACGGCGGGCCCGCTGCGCGCCGTACGCGCGAGCGGCCCGGCTCGCTTCGACGACCTCGTCGCCCTCTGCGGCGCCGGCGGGGCGTGGGTGGTGCTCACCTGGCTGACCTTCGCGTTCACCGTGGCGCTCGCCTCGACTGCGGCTGGCGTCGGTGCCGGGATGCTGCACCGGCTCAGCTCGCGGGCCAGCCCGGCGGTCCTTCGTCGCCTGGCCGCGGCCGTGGTGGGAGTCGGCCTGGCCACGTCCCCAACGTCGGCACTCGCCGCGTCAGCGAGCTCCGCTTCGACCGTCGTCGCCACGGCCGCCGCCGATCCCGACGAGGTGGGGACGTCCGGGTCCGCCGCCGTGCCCGGGTCCGGCTCCGGTGTCCTCGGCCGAATCCCCGTCCCGGACCTCGACCGACCGACGGACGCGCACGCGGCGCCGGGTCCGCGGGCGGCGGCAGGTGGCTCGCAGCCGGCCGGGGCCCTGCCCGACCTGGACCGCCCGACCTCGGCTCCGTGGACGCCGACGCGCCCGGCGAAGGTCGCCCGGACGGGGTCCGGCGTGAGTCTGGTCACGTCGGCGCGTCAGGTGTACCCGGAGGTCGAGGACAACCTCGTCGTGCGTCGGGGCGACACGCTGTGGAGCCTCGTGGAACGACACCTGGGCGCGGACGCGACCGTGGGGGAGATCGCTCGGGAGTGGCCGCGATGGCACGCTGCGAACCGCGATGTCATCGGGGGTGACCCGGACCTGCTCCGGCCGGGCCAGATCCTGCGCATCCCCGAGCACCGATGACGGCCGCCCGCCCAGCGGCCCCGATGCCGCCGACGTCGCCCCGGCTGCCGATTCCCGGTGAGGAGAACACCGCTTTGCCCAGCACGGCCCGCGCCGCGTCCACGCCACGCAGGCTCCCGACCCCCTCCTGCGAGCCGCCGTACGACGACGAGCTGGCGGCGACCCGCCGCCCCCGGGCGATGCGTCGTCCCGGCGGGACGGCTCAAGACGGCCAACAGGCGTTGGACCTCGGCTTCCGGCTCATGACCGGCGTGCCCGCCTCGCCCGAGGCGCCGACCCGCCTACGGGTCGTGCGGTCCGCGCCGGTGGAGGACGACGGCGACTTCGCGCGCCAGCCGACGCCTCGAGCAGCGCTGCCCGATCCCGGGGCGTGGGCCGGGCGGTTCGTCCAGGGACTGCTCGAGGTGCTCGCTGGAAGCCGACCTCCGACGCAGCTGCTGCGCTGGAGCACCAGCGAGGTCTACGCCTCCATCCAGCGCCGCGCGCAAATCAGCGCGGGCGCCGGACCGGTGCGGGGGTTCCGCCCGCTCGTCCGCTCGGTGCGGGTCTGCGAGCCCGACGACGGTGTCGCCGAGGTGACCGCCGTCATCCAGCGGGCCGGGCGGGTGCACGCGGTAGCGATGCGGCTGGAGGGCATCGACGGCCGCTGGCAGTGCACCGTCCTGCAGGTCGCCTGAGTAGGAGGGCGGGCACCGCCGCCTCCTCGGCCGAGCGCCGGCGTCGGTGGCGCCCCCTCACTCGAGGACCGCGGCGAGGGTCGCCCGGGCCGTGTCGGCCATGACGGGATTGGTGTCGACGTAGTACGCGAGAGCACCGACGGCCTGCACGAGAGCCCACCCCGCCCCCGCTCCCACGTCGCGTCGTCGGCAGCAGCGTCCGTCGATACGTCGACCGGGCGCGCAGAGGCAGCAGGTTCCACGCCGGCATCAGGTCCACGGCCGGGTCTGTGACCGCCACGGCGCCCAGGTCGATCACGGCGACGAGCCGACCGTCGCGCACCAGCAGGTTGCCTGGCATGACGTCGGCGTGCACCCACACCTCGCGTCCCGCGTGGGGCGCCGCGCCTGAGGCAGTCGGCCCAGATTCGGGCCAGCGCGCGGTATCCACCAGCAGCCCACAGGCGTCCAGGGCCCGCTGCACGTAGGCGTCCTTGGGCCGCAGCGGACCGCGCCGGCTGCGCCCGTCCCACCGTCCCGCCGCGGTGTCCATGGCGTGCAGGGCGGCAACGAAGGCGGCGAGGTCGACGTCTTGGGGCCAACCGGCCGCCGCAACGCGCGCGCTACCCACCGTGGACCGGCTCCTCCGGCTCCGGCCACACCTGCCTGCTCCCCCGTCGGTCAGCCGGCGTTCGCACGAGCCTTCGGGTCACCGTGGCAGCGCTTGTACTTTTTGCCCGAGCCACACGGGCACGGCGCGTTGCGCGCCACGTCTCCGAAGTCCTCGCCCGCCGCCGCCGCGATGTCCGCCGTACGGTGCTGCACACCGGCCTCGCCGTCGACGGTCGGGGCGGTGTACTCCAACCGCGCCGGGCGCGGAGCCTCGAGGCCCTTCGCGCGGACCTGCGGGTGGGGCCGCCCACCGTCGGCCCGGGCCATCGCCCGGGTGGAGGGACCGGTCCGGCTCGCAGCGCCCTCGACGACGACGTCGTCGGCCGTCACGGGGTCGCCCGCGGCGCCGACGAGCCCGACGCCGCCGGCCACAGGCTCCGCCGGCGTCGCGGAGGTCTCGGCCGGCGCGTCGTCGAGGTCGGCTGGGGCCGCCTGTGCCGCCTCTAGCCCCCCGACATCGGCGGTCTCCTCGACCTGCACCTCGAGGTTGAACAGGTAACCGACGGACTCCTCCTTGATGCCGTCCATCATCGCGGCGAAGAGCTGGAAGCCCTCGCGCTGGTACTCCACGAGCGGGTCACGCTGGGCCATCGCCCGAAGGCCGATGCCCTCCTGGAGGTAGTCCATCTCGTAGAGGTGCTCGCGCCACTTGCGGTCGAGCACCGAGAGGACGACCCGGCGCTCGAGCTCGCGCATGACCTCGCTGCCGAGCTGCTCTTCCCGCCGGTCGTAGGCCGCCTGGGCATCGGAGACGAGCTCCTCGACGAGGAACTCGCTGGTCAGGCCCGCCCGCTCGCCGCCGGCGGACTCGATGACGTCGTCGATGCTCGGGCCTACGGGGTAGAGCGTGCGCAGGGCCGTCCAGAGCTGGTCGAGGTCCCACTCCTCGGGGTAGCCCTCGGAGGTGGCCGCCTCGGCGTAGCCGCGCACCGCGTCGTCAATCATGTGGCGCACCTGCTCGTGCAGGTCGGCGCCCTCGAGGACTCGACGGCGCTCCTCGTAGATGACCTGGCGCTGGCGGTTGAGGACCTCGTCGTACTTGAGGACGTTCTTACGGATCTCGAAGTTCTGCGCCTCGACCTGCGTCTGCGCCGAGCGGATGGCGTTGCTCACCATCTTCGACTCGATGGGCTGGTCCTCCGGGATGTTGAACCGGGTGAGGAAGCTCTCGACCATG
This sequence comes from Actinomycetota bacterium, assembly GCA_030773595.1. Classification (GTDB taxonomy): domain Bacteria; phylum Actinomycetota; class Actinomycetes; order JALYMU01; family JALYMU01; genus JALYMU01. The sequence continues at coordinate 5,729 of JALYMU010000329.1, forward strand.
GCCGCGTTGAACAGTCTCATGAGGTCGTCGCCGAGGGAGAGATAGAACCGGGACTCGCCCGGGTCGCCTTGACGGCCGGACCGGCCGCGCAGCTGGTTGTCGATGCGGCGCGACTCGTGGCGCTCCGTACCCAGGACGTAGAGCCCGCCAGACTCCTTGACCTCTTCGTGCTCGGCGGCGACAGACTGCTTGGCCTTGTCGAGCGCGTCGGCCCACGCGGCCTCGTAGTCCTCCGGCGTGTCGACCGGGTCGAGACCCCGCTGGCGCAGCTCCGCGTCGGCCATGAACTCGGCGTTGCCGCCCAGGACGATGTCGGTGCCTCGCCCGGCCATGTTCGTGGCCACGGTGACGGCGCCCTTGCGCCCGGCCTGGGCGACGATGGCGGCCTCCCGCTCGTGGTGCTTGGCGTTGAGGACCTCGTGCGGGATCCCGCGCCGGCTCAGCAGCGTCGAGAGCAGCTCGGACTTCTCCACGCTCGTCGTACCGACGAGGACCGGCTGCCCCGTCTCGTGGCGCTCGACGATGTCCTCGACGACCGCGCTGAACTTCGCGTCCTCGGTCTTGTAGACCAGGTCGGCCTGGTCCTTGCGCTGCATCGGCCGGTTGGTCGGGATGGGCACGACACCGAGCTTGTAGATCTGGGAGAACTCCGCGGCCTCGGTCATGGCCGTGCCGGTCATCCCGGAGATCTTGTCGTACATCCGGAAGTAGTTCTGCAGCGTGATGGTCGCGAGCGTCTGGTTCTCGTCCTTGACCTTCACGCCCTCCTTGGCCTCGATGGCCTGGTGCATGCCCTCGTTGTAGCGGCGTCCGGCGAGGATGCGCCCGGTGTGCTCGTCGACGATGAGGACCTCGCCGTCCATGACGACGTAGTCCTTGTCGCGCTTGAAGAGCTCCTTGGCCTTGAGCGCGTTGTTGAGGTAGCCGACGAGCGGCGTGTTGACCGAGTCGTAGAGGTTGTCGATGCCGAGGTAGTCCTCGACCTTCTCGACGCCGCTCTCGAGGATGCCGACGGTGCGCTTCTTCTCGTCGACCTCGTAGTCCCCGGCGATGCCCTTCTCGCTGTCGCCACGCTTCAACCGCGGGACGATCCGGGCGAAGTCCTCATACCACCGCCCGCTCTGCTCGGCCGGCCCGCTGATGATGAGCGGGGTGCGCGCCTCGTCGACGAGGATGGAGTCGACCTCGTCAACGATCGCGAAGTTGTGCCCCCGCTGGACCAGCTCGTCGCGGCTCCAGGCCATGTTGTCACGCAGGTAGTCGAACCCGAACTCGTTGTTGGTGCCGTAGGTGATATCGCAGAGGTACTGGCGGCGGCGCTCGGCCGGCTGCATGCGCGCGAGGATCACGCCGACCTCGAGGCCGAGGAAGCGGTGCACCCGGCCCATCCACTCGGAGTCGCGCTCGGCGAGGTAGTCGTTGACCGTGACGATGTGCACACCCTTACCGGACAGGGCGTTGAGGTAGGCCGGCAGGGTGCCGACGAGGGTCTTGCCCTCACCGGTCTTCATCTCGGCGATGTTGCCCATGTGCAGCGCCGCGCCGCCCATGAGCTGGACGTCGTAGTGGCGCTGGCCGAGCGTGCGCTTGGCCGCCTCGCGCACCGTCGCGAACGCCTCGGGGAGGATGTCATCGAGGCTCTCACCGTCGGCGAGACGCTTGCGGAACTCATCCGTCATCCCGCGCAGTTCGGCGTCGGACATCGAGATGAAGTCGTCCTCGATGGCGTTGACCTGTGCAGCGATCGCCTGCAGCTTGCGTAGGGTCTTGCCCTCGCCGGCACGGAGGATTCTGTCGAGGAGCGCGGGCACTCGTTCTTCTCCTGGCGTCGGTGGGTCGTGGTGTGAGCACTCGGGCAGATCGTCGCGCAGCGGAGCTCCGACGTGGTTGCCGCGCGGGCCGGCGTCGGACAGACGTCGGCGCCGGTCGGGACACCCGCCGTACGGCGCTCCACCGCCGTAGCGTTCATCGTATGCGCTGGCACCGGAATAACGGGTTGGTCGCCCATGTCCTGCCCGGTTCAATGGCTCGGTGACGAGCGTGCTCCTGACCCCTCCACCGGTCCTCCGCGCCAGCCCGGTCGCTCTGCGGCCGCCTCGCCGCCACGACGTCCCGGCGATCACCCGCGCCTGCCAGGACCACGAGATGCAACGGTGGACGACCATCCCCGTGCCCTACGGCGAGGCGGACGCGGTCTTCTTCGTCGAGGACTACGCCGCGGCGGGCTGGGCCGACGGGTCGATGGCGACGTTCGCCGTCACCACGGGTGATGACGCCTATGCCGGTGCCATCGACCTCCGGCTCGACGGCAAGGGCATGGCCGAGGTCGGCTACGCCATCGCACCGTGGGCGCGCGGCCGGGGCGTCGGCACGGCCGCACTGCGTCTGGCCTGTGGCTACGCCTTTGACACGCTCGCCGTCGCCCGCGTGGAGTGGTGGGCCTACGTCGGCAACTGGCCCTCGCGCAGGATGGCCGAGCGGGTCGGCTTCACGGTCGAGGGCACCTGCCGGTCGAGGCTCGCCGCGCGCGGGCAGCGCTACGACGCGTGGGTCGGCGGCCTGCTCCCCGGTGAGCTGCGGGCCGAGCAGCCAGTGTGACCGGGTGGCGCCGCCGGGCCCGTCGAGCACCCCGGGCTCGCACGCCGGGTCGCGATGCGACACGCTAGAGCCCGCACGTGGTCGAGGAGGCGCAGCAATGGTCGAGGGCAGCACGCGGGGTCGCGCGACGTCGTGGATCGCCGTGGTGGTCATCATCGCGGGATTCATTCTCGGCGGGGTCGGGATCATCGTGGCCTCGGCCTGGCTGGCCTGGCTGGGCGTCATCGTCATCGTGGTCGGCGGCATCTTCGGCCTCGCCACCGGGATCATGAAGGACGTCCACTAGCCGCGAGGGCAGCGGCGAGGTCTCCGACGGGCTCGACGACCACGCTGCCCAGACCGAGCCAGTCCGCCATGGCGGCCAGCTCCTCGGCCAGCGCCGTCGCCGTCGAGGACGGCGCGTGCGGCTCCGCCCAGGAGCCACGGACGCGCAGCACGCCGCTCGCCCGGTCAGCCTTGAGGTCCACGCGCGCGACGAGACGCTGGCCCAGCAGGAACGGTAACACGTAGTAGCCGTGGACCCGCGCCGGCGCGGGAACGTAGATCTCGATCCGGTAGCGGAAGCCGAACAGCTCCTCGACTCGGCCGCGGTCCCACACCAGCGGGTCGAACGGTGCGAGCAGGGCCCGGGCCTCGACCGCGCGCGGCAGCCTGGCGCTCGTGGAGAGGTACGCCGGACGGGCCCAGCCCTGGACCGTGACGGCCTCGAGCTCACCGGCGTCGACGAGCTCCGCCACGGCTGCCTTCGACTCCACCGGACGCAGCCGGAAGTAGTCGCGCAACGTGGGCTCAGTCGCGACACCGCATGCCTGGGCGGCGATGCGCACCAGCTCGCGGAACGCCTCCGCCTCCGGCGGGTCGGGGGCCTCCAGTACCTCACGCGGCAGGACCCGCGCCGGGTCGGCATAGCGGCGCTCGAAGGCGGTCGTGCGACCCGCCGAGCTGACCTCCCCGGCCCAGAAGAGGTGCTCCAGAGCCTGCTTGACCAGTGACCAGTTCCACCCCCAGTGCTCGGTCGCCCGGGGCGCGTCGTGCTGGAGCGCTCGCTCCACCTCACCCGCCGTCAGAGGCCCGCGGGTCAGCACCTCCTCGCGCACCGCGGCGACCAGACCCGGATGGTCCGCCGCGACGCGGCGCATGCCGCCCCACGCCTCGTGGCGCCACCGCGCCATCCGCCAGCGGAGCAGGCGATGGGTTGACGGTGGGACCAGGCTCGCCTCGTGCGCCCAGTACTCGACCAGCCGTCGCGGTGCGGCGCTATAGGCGCGGTCGAGCAACGTCCGGTCGTAGGGCCCCAGCCGGCTAAACAGCGGAAGGTAGTGCGCCCGGGCGAGGACGTTGACGCTGTCGATCTGGACCACGCCGACGCGTGCGGCCACGGCGCTGACGTGGCGCATCCCGGGATGGCCGGGACGGGGCGTGGCGAGCCCCTGCGCCGCCACGGCGACGCGCCGGGCCTGCGCGAGGGACAGGGACGCTTTCCGGGGCGACGGCACGCCGGCATGCTGCCAGGCGACACCGACAGGTCCGGCGGGACGCGTCAGGTAATCTCGAGCAGCTTCTCGCGCACGGCGTAGACGACCGCCTCCATGCGCGAGTGCAGCTGGAGCTTCTCCAGGATGTTGCGGACGTGGTTCTTGACGGTGTTCTCGCTGATGAACAGCGACTTGGCGATGTCGCGGTTGTTGAGGCCCTTGGCCACGAGCTTGAGCACCTGCAGCTCGCGGTCGGTCAACCGCGGGACGGGCAGCTGCTGGCGCTCGTCACCGCGCTTGATCATCGACGCGAACTCCGTCAGGAGCTTGGAGGCCATCGACGGGCTGATCAGCGACTGACCGCCGGCCACCGCACGGATGGCGTCGGCGACCTCGTCGATGCTGATCTCCTTGAGCAGGTAGCCGCTGGCTCCGGCCTTGATCGCCTCGTAGAGGTCCGCCTCCTCGTCACTGATCGTCAGCATCACGATCTTGACGCTGGGGACGGCCTCCTTGATCGCGAAGCAGGCGTCGATACCGCCACGCTTGGGCATCCGCACGTCCATCAGGACGATGTCGGGCGCGAGGTCCTTGACCTTCTCGACGGCCTCCGAACCGTCGCCGGCCTCCCCGACGACGTCGATGTCGTCCTCCTGGGCCAGCACCATCTCCAGGCCCCGGCGGAAGAGCGCGTGGTCGTCCACGACCACGACGCGGACCGGCTCGCCCACCGAGGACGCCGCCGGCGGGATCGCCGTACCGTGCTCGCTCACCGGTCGCCTCCTGCGCCTGCCGTCCCCCTGCGCCTGCATCATGGCACGCCGCGCGATGCCGCGGCGGGACGCAGGTGTCTTATCCCGGCGTGGCTGCAATGCCGTGCCCAGCCACCGACCGTGCCCAGCCACCGACCGTGCGGACTCAGGTGACGTTGAGCCGGATCACGCCGTAGTCGTAGCCGCGCCGACGGTAGACCACGCTCGGGCGAGCGGACTCCTTGTCGACGAAGAGGAAGAAGTCGTGACCGACGAGCTCCATCTCGTAGAGCGCCTGGTCCAGCGTCATCGGCGAAGCGTCGTGGACCTTCTCTCGCAACACCATCGGGCCGTCCGCGACGATTGCGCCACCGAGCTCGGCCGAGTCGTCCTCGGCGAGGGGCTCCCCGGTCATCGCCGGCGCCGCCGCCGGCGCGTGCGCGACGGCCGTGGCCGGGCTGCTCACCTCGACCTCGAGCCCTGCGGTGGCGTCCGCGACCGACACCGGAGTCTTGCCGCCGTGGTGGACCCTGCGCCGTGACGCCGCCCGGCGCAGCCTCGACTCGAGCTTGGCGCAGGCGGCGTCGAGCGCCGCATAGGGGTCGCTAGCGGCGGCTTCGGCGCGGATCACCGGTCCGCGCGTGCGGATCGTGAGCTCTATGCGGTCACTGAGGTCGGCCAGGCGCGGGTTGTGCTCCTTGGACACCTCGACGTCGATGCTGATGACCTTGTGGTCCAGCCGCTCGACCTTGGCCAGCTTCTCGCCGACGTGGTGACGGAAGCGGTCCGGGACCTCAGTGTGACGACCCTTGACGACGATCTCCACGTACACGACCTTCCTGCTCGTGGCCACTGTGGGAGCGGCAGGAGCACCCGTCCGGCCGACCTGGTCTTCGCCCCCACATCCGCCTGCTGAGGGGTTCGCAGCGCTACCGCCACTACTGCCCTTCTCCCGGACCGATAGCCATCTGGACCATCGGCGGGGCAGGACTTACTTCTAAGCCGCACCGTGATCGGTCGACGAGAAGTCGCCTTACGTGGGCCGTTTCGCCTGCGGCTGGCATCGGCTTGCCGGGTCGGCCCGAAGGCTTGAACCCGACGCAACCACGGACCCGGACGGGTGCCATGACGAAACGCTAGTGGGTCGAGGCCACGGCCGGTAGTGGCCCGGTGGCGGACCGCCTCCGGCTGTGCCGCCGCCGCGTGGCGGCGACCGTGGCGGCGCCGACCACCACCGCGTCGGCGTCGCGCAGTGCCGCGGCGGCGGCGACCAAGGTCGACCCGGTCGTCACGACGTCGTCCACGACGACCACGACCGCCCCGGCGACGGCGCGGCGCGCGCCGCGGCGTACGGCGAGCGCGCCGTAGAGGTTGGCCTTGCGGGCGGGCGCGGCCAGTGCCGCCTGGTCCCCGACGCGGCGGGACTGGCGCAGCAC
>JALYMU010000330.1 GCA_030773595.1 Actinomycetota bacterium
GGCCAGCGCGGCCGCCGCCCTGGCCCGCGTCGAGCGGGCCATCCTCGCCCGGACCCCGGAGCACGACCTCACGCCGTCGCTGGACCGCATCGGCGCGCTGGTGGACCTGCTCGGGGACCCGCAGAAGAGCCAGCCGATGGTCCATGTGACCGGCACGAACGGCAAGACGAGCACGAGCCGGATGATCGACACGCTGCTGCGCCGGCTCGGCCTGCGGGTCGGCCGTTTCACCAGCCCCCACCTGCACTCCATGACGGAACGGATCTCGCTGCACGGCGAGCCGCTGGACGCCACGCGCTTCGCCGCGACGTACGACGACATCGCGCCGTACGTCGGGATGGTCGACGCCGCCTCACCGGTCCCGGTGTCGTACTTCGAGGTCCTGGTCGGGATGGCCTACGCCGCCTTCGCCGAGGCGCCGGTCGACGCGGCCGTCGTCGAGGTGGGGATGGGCGGCGCGTGGGATGCGACCAACGTCGGCGACGGCGCGGTCGCGGTCGTGACTCCGATCGCGGTCGACCACGAGCGCTTCCTGGGCAGTGACGTGGCCACCATCGCGGCCGAGAAGGCCGGCATCATCAAACCGGGCTCGATCGCCGTACTCGCCCAGCAGCCGGTCGAAGCCGCGGAGGTGCTGCTCGCCCGGGCCGCGGAGGTCGGGGCGACGGTCGCGCGGGAGGGCCTGGAGTTCGGCGTCCGCCACCGCGCCGTGGCGGTCGGCGGCCAGATCGTGACGGTCCATGGCCTGCGGGGGACGTACGACGAGATCTTCCTGCCGCTGCACGGCGCGCACCAGGCGCACAACGCCGCCTGCGCGATCGCGGCGGTCGAGGCGTTCGTCGGGGGGCACGGCCCGCTCGACGCCGACGAGGTGCGCGCGGCGTTCGCCGAGGTGACCTCGCCGGGCCGGCTCGAGGTGGTGCGACGGTCCCCGACCGTGCTGCTCGATGCGGCGCACAACCCGGCCGGCGCGCACGCCACGGCGGCGGCGCTGCGGGAGGCGTTTCAGTTCAGCCGCCTCGTCGGCGTCTTCGCGGCGTTCGCCGACAAGGACGTCCGCGGGATGCTCGAGGCGTTCGAGCCCGTCTTGGCCGAGGTGGTCGTCACCGAGGCGGCTTCCCCGCGTGCGCTGCCGGTCGACGAGCTCGCCGCCGTCGCGGTCGACGTCTTCGGCCCCGACCGGGTGGAGGTCGTGGCACGCCTGGACGACGCGCTCGACGCCGGCGTGGGCCTCGCCGAGGAGGAGGGGCACCTCGGCGGAGCTGGCGTGCTGGTGTCGGGGTCGATCCAGACCGTCGCGCAGGCACGGACCCTGCTCGCCCGGCAAGGCCGCGTGGGATGACGCACGCCGAGCCGGTGGCGCCGAAGGCGGCGTGCCCGAGCGCCGTCGACCGGCCGAGCCACCGGAGGGCGACCCGGTGAACGTCCGGCGGCGCATGGCGGCGAGCGTGCTCACCTTCGAGGCGATCGTCGTCCTGTTCGCCCCGGCCGTGGCGATCCAGCTGAGCGGCGTGCGACCCGCCGTCGCCGTCGGCACCGGCGTCGGCGTGGCCGTCCTGTTCCTGCTGACGGCGGGACTGCTGCGTCACCGATGGGCCTTCGCACTGGGCAGCGCGCTGCAGGTCGCCGTCGTGGCGAGCGGTGTCGTCGTACCTGCGATGTATGTGTTGGGTGTGATCTTTGCGGCGCTGTGGTTCTTCGCCCTGCACCTCGGCGCTCGGGCCGTCGCTCTGGAACGCGCGCACGGCGCAGCGCGAGGCGAGGACGTCCCGGATTAGGAGGAACGGGGCGAAGTTCCCGACGACACGCCGAGGGAGAGTCCGGCGTGTCGTCCGCATTTTGCGCACATTCGATCTTGTCCGGCGGTCATCGACGCCGTTCGTTCGCCCGCGCTCGACCCAGGCGCTCACCCTGCGGCGTGGTCTTCCCCGTGGGCCTCCGCCAGCGCGACGCATCCGGGGGTCACTAGGGTCAGCCCATGAGCGGAGTGGTGCTGGTTACCGGCGCATCGACGGGTATCGGCGAGGCGCTGGCGCGCCGGCTCGCGGCGACGGGGGTCGGGGTGCTCGCGGGCGTCCGCCGGGAGGAGGACGCACGGCGGCTCGAGGCCGACCCGTCCGGCCTGGTCGAAGCCGTCCACCTCGACGTCACCTCCGCCGCGGACGTCGCCGGGCTCGCCGAGCGCGTGGGGAACCGCCCGCTGCGGGGCGTGGTGAACAACGCCGGGATGGCCGTCCTCGGACCGGTCGAGCTGCTGGTACTCGAGGACTGGCGCCGCGTGCTCGACGTCAACCTCCTCGGCGCCGTCGCGGTCACCCACGCGCTGCTGCCGGCGCTCCTGCGCAGCCGCGGGCGCGTGGTGAACATCAGCTCGATCGCCGGCCGCGTGGCCGCACCGCTGTTCGGGCCGTACGCCGCGTCGAAGTTCGCCGTCGAGGCCTTCACCGACGTGCTGCGCCGCGAATTGCTCGGCACGGGCGTGCACGTCGTTGCCGTGCAGCCCGGTGTCATCGCGACGCCGATCTGGGACAAGGGTCGCGCCGAGGCGGACGAAATCCTCGAACGCGCCGACGTGGCGCAACTACGGCGGTACGGCGACCTGATGCGCGCCGCCCGCGCGCTCGCCGCCCACGGGAAGCGGCGCGGGTCTTCCCCCGACGCCGTCGCGGCGATTGTGGTCCGCGCGCTCACCGCTCGCCGGCCTCGCACGCGCTACCTCGTGGGGCTCGACGCCCGGGTCGAGGCGCGGCTCGTCGGGCTTGTCCCGGACCGCGCGGTCGATGCGGTGCTACGCCGGATGGCCGGTTGATCCTCAGTACGACGAGAACCTGCGCCGCCTCGATCGCTAGTGTGGCGCGCGTGCCGCTGCTCGGACCCGCCGACGCGCTCCCTCATCGCCCGCGACGCGTCCTCGTCGCCGGCACCTCAGGGTCGGGCAAGACGACTGTGGCCCGCCAGGTCTCTGCCGTACTGCGAACCCCGCACATCGAGATCGACGGACTTTTTCACGGACCCGCGTGGGTGCCGCGTCCATCATTCGAAGCGGACGTGGATCACCTCACCGCACGGCCGGAATGGGTCACCGAGTGGCAGTACGCGTCGGTTCGAGAGCGGCTCGCTCAGCGCGCCGACACGCTGGTCTGGTTGGACCTGTCCCGGTCGCGAGTCATGCGGCAGGTGATCCGGCGCACGCTGGTCCGCCGTCTACGTCGGCGGGTGCTGTGGAACGGCAACGTCGAGCCACCGCTCCGGACGATCCTCTCGGACCCCGAGCACATCATCCGTTGGGCATGGAACACCCATCGCCTGACCGCAATTCGGGTCGCCGAGCTGCCGCGGCGACATCCGCAACTCGTGATCGTGCGCCTGCGCACCCGGCGCCAGGTCGCGCAGTGGCTCTCGGGGCCGCTACCGCAGGCTGCGGCACGTCCGCAAGGTCCATGACGCACTGCCTGCCTGCCTGCCGGCCCGAGGTGGGCGGGCACATCCGGGCGTGCCGGTAGGACACGCCGACTCTGCCGGTGCAGGCCTCCAGGCAGCTCTCCTGGAAGCATGGACGCGTGAGGACGACCGAGTTCGAGAGGCGCGCCGTGCGCATCGGTGACGCGGAGCGCGAGGCCTGCGTCGAGACGCTCAACGAGCACCATGTCCTCGGCCGGTTGTCCGTGGAAGAGCTGGACGAGCGGCAGCGGGCCGCCCTGACCGCCGTCACGGACGCGGACCTGCAGGAGCTCGTCGCCGACCTGCCGAATGGCCGCAACGTGCGACGGTCGCCGCGGTCGCAAATCGTTAGCGATTCCTGTGCTGTGCAGCCGCGTGCGCCCGGGGATTTCTGGGAGCTGGAGCCGCCCGAACGTGCCCTGCGGCTGCTGGGGTGGGCGGTGCCACCGGCGGTGCTGTCCGCGGGGGGTGTCGTCGTGGCGACCGTCGTGAACTCCGCCGACGACCTCAGCATGTTCGCCGGTGGCGTCGGCACAGGCGTCCTCGGCTTCGCCACGCACTGGGCGCTCTCTCGGCGTCGGCACTGAGGACGCTCGCCGCCCGGTGGTCGGCTGCAGTCTGCGACGATGCGTCAGCGACCGCGCATTTCCTCCACGATGCAGTCGAGCCAACCGGGAAAGGGCAACGAAGACGCCGCCGCCGTCACCGGCATCGACGATGAAGATGAGGAGGAAGGCCAGGTCCGGGCGAATGGTGCCGGCTATCCTGGGTGGTCGCGTGTCGAGAGTCTTCGTCACCGATGTCGTCGATCGGGTGTCGCAAAGGACGTCTTAGCCGCATTACTGTCCACAGTTCCCGCCGGCGTCTGCGTCGTTCGAGCGTCCGGACCGGCTGCAGCGGAGGATCCCCGGCAGTTCCCGCACCGTACAGCCGCACGGCCCGGGGGACTGCGCCCTACCGTCGCCTGCGTCTGTCCCTTCGGGCCGCACTGGGAGGACTCATGACAGCGACCGACCCTCCCGACTCGCAAGGCGACGAGTCACCGCTGCGCAAGGCCGCGGCGTTGGGTGACTCGGCGGCGATGTGGCAGCTTGCTCATGCGCTGCGCGACGACGTTGAAGGCGCCCATTGGCAGCGACGGGCTCTCGAAGCGACCTACCCGCGCGCGACGGCCCCCGGTATCAGCGTATCTTCAGACCTCTTCCCCCTCGCCTACGACGGAAAGCCATGGCGGGGGGCTCGCTGGTCTGTTCAGGTGGTCAGCCAGGACCTCAGGGCAGTCACGGCGTTGCAGAGAGCATCTGAACGATTCATGTATGCGGCTGAGGATGGGCGCGAGCTCACTGAAGAGGAGATGGACCAGAACAATCTCTCCATGCCGGCGCTTGCTACGGCGAGTTGGGTGTCGCCGGTCAGGAGCGACGACGATGGGGACCCGTACGTCACGCTTGACCTGGACACGCTAGTAGCCCCGCTGCTGGCTCGGACCCTCATCGAGATCGTGATCGATGAACTCGTCCGAGCTGGCGTCGAGCAGGCACACGTGCAGTCCCCGCCGCTGCGGCGCTGAGACACCCCGCTGCCGGGTGGTCGACTCACGTCCCGACCTCCGATCAGTCCGCGACCGCACGACCCCGCCAGGCGCCCGTCAGAGTGCGCACCACCCCCTCGGTAGGCTCGGCCGCCGGGCGCCGACGACACGCGCCGCACACCCAGAAGATCCAGGAGCAGCCGTGGCCGAGCGCACCCTCGTCCTTCTCAAGCCCGACGCCGTACGGCGGGGGCTGGTCGGGGAGATCCTCGGTCGCTACGAGCGGCGCGGCCTGCGGATCGTGGCGATGGACCTGCGCACGATCGACGAGCAGCTCGCCGACACCCACTACGCCGAGCACGTCGAGCGCGACTTCTATCCGCCGCTGCGCGCGTTCATCACCTCCGGCCCGCTCGTTGCCATGGTCGTCGAGGGCGACCAGGCGGTCGACGTGGTCCGCGCGATGAACGGCGCCACGGACGGTCGCGCCGCCGCCCCGGGAACCATCCGCGGGGACCTCGCGCTGTCCAACCGCGAGAACCTCGTGCACGCCTCCGACTCCGCGCAGTCCGCCGAGCGGGAGATCGGGATCTTCTTCCCGCAGCTGTGACAGCGCGGCCGAGCACAAAGACACAGCAAGATCACGCTGTGTCGCGATGTCGCATCGCCACGTGATCGAACCCTGAATTCGCGGGTAACATTGGAGCCCTACGCGTCGGCGCCGTCGCGTGGTCGCACCAGCAAGGCCGGAGGGCACGCCATGGGCATCACCTTGTCCTTCATCGGGCGAGACATGGCGGTCGACCTCGGGACGGCAAACACACTGGTGTACGTCCGTGGCCGCGGCATCGTGCTGAACGAGCCCTCGGTCGTGGCGATCAACACCAACACCGGCCGTATCCTCGCCGTCGGTTCCGAGGCCAAGCGGATGATCGGGCGTACGCCCGGGAACATCGTCGCGATCCGCCCGCTCAAGGACGGTGTCATCGCCGACTTCGACACCACCGAGCGCATGCTGCGCTACTTCATCCAGAAGGTGCACAAGCGCCGCCGCTACGCCAAGCCGCGCCTGGTGGTCTGCGTGCCGAGCGGGATTACCGGCGTCGAGCAGCGCGCGGTGAAGGACGCCGGCTACGTCGCGGGTGCGCGCAAGGTCTACATCATCGAGGAGCCGATGGCCGCCGCCATCGGAGCCGGGATGCCGGTCCACGAGCCCACGGGCAACATGGTCGTCGACATCGGCGGCGGCACGACCGAGGTGGCGGTCATCTCCCTCGGGGGCATCGTGACGAGCCAGAGCATCCGGGTCGGTGGAGACGAGCTGGACGCCGCGATCATCCAGTACGTCAAGAAGGAGTACTCCTTGCTCCTCGGCGAGCGCACGGCCGAGGAGATCAAGATAGCTATCGGCTCGGCGTTCCCGATGCCGGACGAGCCGCACGCCGAGATCCGCGGTCGCGACCTCGTCTCCGGCCTGCCCAAGACGATCGTCGTGAGCGCCGACGAGATCCGCAAGGCCATCGAGGAGCCGGTCAACGCGATCCTCGACGCGGTGAAGACGACGCTCGACAAGTGCCCGCCCGAGCTCGCCGGCGACGTCATGGACCGCGGGATCGTCCTCACCGGCGGCGGTGCGCTGCTTCGCGGCCTCGACGAGCGGCTCCGCCACGAGACGGGCATGCCGATCCATCTCAGCGACCGGCCGCTGGACTCCGTCGCGCTGGGGTCGGGCAAGTGCGTCGAGGAGTTCGAGGCGCTCCAGCAGGTCCTCAACTCCCAGCCACGGCACTAGCCGTGCCGGCCGCTGCCGGCGGAGTGACGCGATGACCCGCGACACCCGCCGTACCCGAGTCATCCTCGCCGTCCTGCTCGCGGGCGCGTTCTCGCTCATCACCGTCGACGCGCGCGGCGACGGAACCGCGCTGGTCGACCTGCGCCGCGCCGCGGCGGCGCTGTTCGCGCCGGCTCAGCAGGCGGCCACGGCGATCGTGCGCCCGGTCGCCGGGTTCGTCGCCTCCATGCGTCAGGCGAGTACGGCGCAGGCGCGCATTGCCGAGCTCGAGCGCGAGAACGACGCGCTGCGCCTCGACGTGCGCACCAGCGAGGACGCGCACCGGCGGGCCGGTGAGCTGGACGGTCTGCTGCGGCTCGCCGGCGTCGGTCAGTACCGCGTGCTGCCGGCGCGCATCGTCGCGCTGGGGCCGGCGCAGGACTTCGCCGCCACCGTGACGATTGATGCGGGGCAGGTCGACGGGCTCACCGTGGACCAGACAGTCGTGAACGGCGACGGGCTCGTGGGTCGGGTCAAGACGGTGGCGCGGACGACGGCGACCGTCGTGCTCGCGGTGGACCCGACCTCCGCGGTAGGCGTCCGGCAGGAAGGGACCGGCGAGATCGGGTTCGCCGGCGGCCGGGGACTGCAGTCGCTCCTGCACCTCGTGCTGCTCGACCCCCGCTCGCCGCTCGCCAAGGGCGACCGGCTGGTGACGCGCGGCGGCGCGGTCTTCGTCGCCGGCGTGCCGGTCGGCGAGGTCGTCTCCGTGCAGGCCCGTCCGGGCGCGCTCACCCGCGAGGCGACGGTCGCGCCGTTCGTCGACTTCACCGCCCTCGACGTCGTGGGCGTCGTCGTGGAGCCTCCTCGACGCGACCCACGTGACGCCGTGCTGCCGCGGCGCCCGGCCGGGACCAGTGGGGACCGGGCCCGATGACGCGTACGCCGGACCTGCCCGCCACCACCCCCGGCCCCCGGGTCGCCGTGGCGGCGGCAGCCGTCACCGTCGCGCTCCTGGTCCAGCTCAGCGTCCTCGCCCGGCTGCCGCTGCCGGGCGCGACCCCGGACCTGGTCACGCTCGTCGTCGTGGGACTCGCCCTCGTCCACGGCCCGGGCTTCGGCGCGGGGGCCGGTTTCGGCGCCGGCCTGGCGCTCGACCTCGTGCCGCCGGCCGACCATGCCATCGGCCGCTGGGCCTTCGCGCTCACGCTCGCCGGCTACCTGGTCGGCCTCCTCCGGGACGACGCGGACCGCTCGGCCGTCATCCCCGTCGTCGCCTCGGCTGCCGCCACGGCCGGGGCGACGCTCGTCTTCACAGGCCTCGGCGCGCTGCTCGGAGACCCGCGGGTGGCGTGGTCCTCGGTCGCCGCCGTGCTACCGAGCGCCGCCGCCTACGCCACTCTCCTCAGTCCGTTCGTCGTCGCGGCGGTCGTCATCGTCGCGCGCCGGTCCGCCGCCGACCCGGCGTACGGATGAGCGCCGTGAGCGAGCAATCCCGACTCCGCCTCGTCGTCCTGCGCGTGCTGGTGCTGTCCCTGCTCGTGACGCTTTTCGCCCGGCTGTGGTTCCTCCAGGTGGTCGCCGGTGAGGACTACTCGCAAGCGGCCGCGGACAACCGGATCCGGGAGGTCGTCACCCCCGCCGTCCGGGGCCAGATCCTCGACGACGCGGGGCGACCGCTCGCGCGCAACCGCACCGCGATGGTGGTCTCGGTGTCGCGCACCGAGCTGCTGCGTCAGCGCGACGGCGGCGAGGCCCTGCTGCGCCGGCTCGCCTCCGTGCTGCGCATGCCGTACGCCGAGGTGCGCGGCCGGACACGCCTGTGCGGAACGCCCGGGGCGCCGAAGCCCCCGACCTGCTGGAACGGCTCGCCGTACCAGCCGATCCCGGTGACCGACGAGGCGCGGGAGTCGATGGCCCTGCAGATCGTCGAGCGCGGCGAGGACTTCCCCGGCGTCACCGCGGAGCTGCGCGGCGTGCGGGAGTACCCCTTGCCGCAGCGCGCCAACGCCGCGCACCTACTGGGCTACCTCGGCCCGGTCACGCAGGCAGAGCTCGACGCGGACCAGCGCCGCGGCGCGCGCACGACCGGCCTCGGCCGAGCCGACGCCGTCGGCCGGGCCGGGCTGGAGAAGCAGTACGACGCGTACCTGCGCGGGCGTCCGGGCGTGCGGCGCCTGTCGGTGGACCATCGCGGCGGTGTCACCGGCACGGTCGGGGAGACCGAGCCGGTCGCGGGTAGCCACCTCGTCACCCACCTCGACGCGAAAGTCCAGGCCGTCGCGGAGCGCGAGCTGCGCGAAGCCATCCACCGCGCCCGGACCCAAGGTGACATCAACAAGAACGGCAAGCGGTTCAAGGCCGACTCGGGTGCGGTCGTGGTGCTCGACGTGCAGACCGGTGGGGTGGTCGCGATGGCGAGCTGGCCGACGTACGACCCGAACGTCTGGGTCGGGGGCATCACGACGAAGGAGTACCGCGCGCTCACCAGCAAGCGGCGGAACGTCCCCACCATCTCCCGGGCCTTCCAGGGCGAGTACGCACCGGCGTCGACGTTCAAGGCCGTGACGCTGCCCGCGGCGGTGAAGGCCGGCTACTCGGTAGATGCGAGCTACCCGTGCCCCTCGGCGTACAAGATCGGCAACTCGCGGAAGCGGAACTACGAGTCGCAGGGTTTCGGCACGATCTCGATGGAGCGCGCGCTCGAGGTGTCCTGCGACACGGTGTTCTACAAGTTCGCCTACGAGACCTGGCGGCGGATGGGTGGCACCAACGCGCCCGTCGACGCGAAGGACCCGTTCCACCGGACGGCGTCCGGCTTCGGCCTCGGCCGCCGGACGGGCATCGACCTGCCGGGGGAGCGCGACGGGCGCATCCCGGACCGGCGGTGGAAGCGCGCCTACTGGAAGGCAACGCGCGGCTACTACTGCGCGAAGGCCCGCACCGGCTTCCCCGACGTCGCCCGGACCGACCCTGCGCGGGCACGCTACCTGCGCCAGCTCTCGCGGGAGAACTGCATCGACGGGTTCGAGTACCGTGGCGGCGACGCGGCGAACTTCGCGATCGGCCAGGGCGACGTGCTCGTCACCCCGCTGCAGATGGCGCGGGTCTACGCCGCGATCGCCAACGGCGGGCGGCTGTGGGTGCCGCAGGTCGCCAAGGCCGTGCTCGGCGCGGACGGCACGGTCGTCAAGCGCTTCCGGCCGAGGTCAACCGGCAAGGCACCCGTCGACGGGCACACGATGGCGTTCCTGCGCCGGGCGCTGACCGAGGTGACCCGCGAAGGCACCGGACGCGGGCCGTTCGCCCGCGCGGGTTTCCCGCTGGACGCCGTGTCGGTCGCCTCGAAGACCGGGACGGGCGAGGTCTACGGCAAGCAGACGACCTCGTGGTTCGCCTCCTACGCGCCGGCGGACCAGCCGCGCTACGCGGTCGTGATGATGGTCAGCCAGGGCGGCACGGGCTCGGGCACGTCCGGGCCGGGTGTCGCCGACATCTACAAGTCGCTGTTCGGCGTGCGCGGGCAGCGGGTCGACCCGCGGCTGGCAGCCCAGCCGGGGGGTCGGCCGCCGGCCGCGGTTCCCGTCGTACGCCGGGACGGCACGGTCGGTGCGCCACCGCGCGGGAGGCGACGGTGACCGCGGGATACGGCCCGACGGCCGCCCCCGCACCCACGCCGGCGCTGGCCCGGGAGTCCACCCTGCGCCGGCTGGACTGGCCGCTGCTGCTCGGCGCGCTCGCGCTGTCCGGGATCGGAGCGGTGCTGGTCTGGTCGGCGACGCTGAGCAACGACCGGTTGACCGGCGGGGACCCCACGGCCTACCTGAAGAAGCACCTGCTCAACCTGGCGATCGGGCTCGTGCTCGGCGCCGTCGCCTCCACCTTCGACTACCGGCTGCTACGCGCCTACGCGCCGATCGTCTACGGCGCCGCCCTGACCGGGCTCGTCGCAGTCCTCACACCGCTCGGGTCGACCATCAACGGCTCGCACTCGTGGATCGTGCTCCCGGCCGGGTTCTCGGTGCAGCCATCGGAGTTCGCGAAGGTCGCGATCGTGGTCGGCATGGCGATGATCCTCGCCGAGAGGCGGGACGCCGAGCCGGTCCCCGGGCCGGTCGAGATCGTCCTCGCCCTGGCGCTGGCCGCCGTACCGCTCGGTCTGATCCTGCTCCAGCCCGACCTCGGCACCGCGCTCGTCGTGTCGTGCGTGGTGCTCGGCGTGCTGGCCGTGTCCGGCGCGCCCGCGCGGTGGCTCGTCGGGCTCGTTCTGGCCGGGCTGCTCGCCGTGGTGTTCGCCGTGCAGCTGGGAGTCGTCAAGGACTACCAGCTCGACCGGCTGTCCTCCTTCGTCGACCCGTCGGCCGACCCGCGCGGAACGGCCTACAACCAGCGCCAGGCCGGGATCGCGATCGGCGCGGGGCGGCTCACCGGGCAGGGGCTCTTCTCGGGTGCGCAGACCCAGGGCGACTTCGTCCCCGAGCAGCAGACCGACTTCATCTTCACGGTCGCGGGGGAGGAGCTGGGCCTCGTCGGGGCGGGCGGCATCCTGGCGCTGCTGGGTGTCGTCCTCTGGCGGGTCGGGCGGGTCGCCAGCCGCGCCGAGGACCTGTTCGGGCGGCTCGTCGCCACGGGAGTCCTGTGCTGGTTCGCCTTCCAGGCGTTCGAGAACGTCGGGATGGCGCTCGGGATCATGCCGGTGACGGGCGTCCCGCTGCCGTTCGTGTCCTACGGCGGGTCGAGCATGTTCGCCAACCTCATCGCGGTCGGGCTGGTGCAGAACGTCCGCGCGCGGGCCACCGCCTGACGGCGGCCGCGCCCGGACGCCACGAAGGCCACCGGCGGGATGCCGGTGCCC
>JALYMU010000331.1 GCA_030773595.1 Actinomycetota bacterium
ACCGAGGACAGCTGGCCGGCGCGCGCCGGGGCCACCAGCCGGCGCAGCGCGGCGCTGAAGGCTGCGTCGGCGCCGGGCCCGTCGGGCGCGACGATGGAGGCGGCGAGGTCGGAGAACGCCGCGAGCACCGCGCGGCGCTCCGGTCGCCGCAGCCGACGCCCGCGCGGCTCCTCACCCCAGATCGGGAAGGACCGCAGCGAGCGCACCGACGGCGCGAGGTCCCAGCCCGGCTGCTCACGGCCGGTGCTGGTCAGCGTGAGGAGGTCGACCTCGATGTCGGGCAGGCCGCGCAGGAGCTGGTCGCACCAGACGCTGACCCCGCCCCGGACGTAGGGGTAGGTCCCTTCGTTGAGCAGGTTGACCCGCATCGAGCGCCCTCTCAGCTCGCCGGCAGCCGGAGGGCCAGCGACCCGCCCGCGGCGATCCGGGCCGAGGCCGAGCGCTCCCCGGCGTACGCCGAACCGAACGTCGCGCCGCTCGACGTCACCGTCCCCGCGGGCGCGGTGAACGGCACGGCCAGCGCGGAGGACCCGGTGTTGGTGACGGTAACCACCCCGCCCAGCAGGTACGCCGTCACGGACCCCTGCCGCGCCTGCCACGTCTGCTGGTCGTTCTGCGCCGTGCTGGCGTCGAGCTGGCGGAGGTTCACGATCGGCGTGTTCGCCGCGAACAGCCCTCGGTGGGCGGACAGGACCGCGTCGACCACGGGGTAGAGGATCCGGTCCTCCGCGACGTTGGACTGGTGGGCATAGTGGGGGCGCGGGTCGCCGGCGAGGACGTGGCGCAGGGCGATCCGGGTCTCCTGCGGCACGATGTGGCTGCGGAACCCGGTCACCGGGTCCAGCGGCGCGATGCACGTGGTCGTCGTCGGGTTGTCCTCGCAGGCGCCGCTCCCGCCGTCGGCGCGGCGGGTGTAGAGCCAGTTGTACTCGTCGACCTCCTCCGCGGCGGTCCCGACGTTGTAGAAGATGTTCATCGGGTGGCGCGGGATCGTCCGGGTAGTCCCGATGGTCCGCGAGGTGCGCTCGCGGGATGCGTCCGAGGCGACGATCGCGACGCCGACCGCCGTCATCGCCGGTCCGAGGTTCGGGTTGTCGACCGGCATCTGCGGCGAGGTCCGCAGGCCTGAGTGCTCACCAGTCACCAGGTCGCGGTAGTCCACCTTGATGCCGCGCCGCCAGGCCCACGCGACGTTGCGGCTGATCTCGTGCTGGATCGTCGCCTTGGACCTCCACTGCACCGCACCGGAGGCGTCCTTGACGCAGCGCCACGGCGTGACGCTGTGGTCCTGGACGCAGCCGAGGTTGCGGTGGGTGTAGGTGTGGTTGAGCCAGCGGTAGCGGGGGTGGCGGCCGACCAGCGCGTCGGTGAGCGGGTCCCGGGCTCCTGACGCGGTGAGCTGGTCGCTGCCGTAGCCGTTGTAGGCGAGGTCGAGGTAGAACCCGCGTGACTGCTGCCAGGTGTCGAGGTAGCCCGCGTCTGCCGCGGTCATGCGGACCGGCCGCGCAAAGGCGTCGATGTTCGCGTCGGTCTGGGCGGTGCAGTCCGCTCCCACCGTGCAGTTCAGCCCGGTGTGCCAGCGGTTGTCGGACATGAAGACGTCGTCGACGTGCACGGAGAAGTACTGGCGGAACGTCCCCAGGTGAACCCCACGGGTCAGCCACGTCACGATCCCGTGCGAGAGCAGCAGGAAGTGCTGCTGGTCGGGCCCGTAGTTGAACGTCGCGACCATCTCCTCGCGCCCGCCGTCGCGCAGGACGCCGAGCAGCGAGCCGGCCTGGCCACCGGAGCCCGGGATCGGCGCGGTCAGCATCGGCTGGAAGGAGCGCTCCGCCGTGGGTGACTGAGGCAGGGCGAGATAGCCGTAGGACTCCGAGACCTTGGCGTCGACGTCGTCGAGGGGCACGCTGCCGCGCAGGTAGCCGAACGCCGAGGAGCCCGCCGGGGTGACCGTCGCGGTCATGCCGTCGAGCGTCCCGACGTAGCCGGGGTTCTCGGCGTAGCGCAGTCCGACGCCGGGATGCGCCCAGGTGTAGGCGGTGAGCTGGCGCACGCCGAAGCGGGTGCCGAGGTCGTGCAGCGCCCCGATCTCTGCGTCGGACAGGCCCTGGGGAGACTTGTCCGGCAGGACGACGGCTTGGAACTTCGCGCGCGGACCCGTCGAGACCGTGTCACTGAGGAACGAGCCGATGAGCTGCGGGCGGGCCGGGTCGTCCAGCCGCACGGTGACCGAGGGCACGCCCTCGCGCTGCAGAGCGGTGCGGATCGCCGAGACGCTCACGCCGCCGTCGTCCACGACGAGCACCTTGAGGTCGACCCGCGTGCCGGGCGCTCCCCACCCGGTCGAGGCGGCACCCGCGGGCGCCGGCGTCCCGACCAGGGAGGCGAGAGCCGCTACGGCGGCGGTCACCGCGGGCCCCCAGCGGATACTGCGCACAGGCATGGCAGGCCTTTCCGGCACGTCCTCGACGGCGGCCCCCGCGGACCGCCCGGCACGCCCGCGGGCCCGGCGTACCGGTCACGATGCGTGTCTGACGTGGGATCGGCAGGCGCCGGCGGCGGCTGTAGCCGGGAGGGCCGACAACGGGACCGGCGCGGGCATGGCGCCCGTCACATGGACGGCGGCGTGCGCTCCGGCACGCGCGGGACGGCGCCGGCCGCGGCGGTGGCTGCCGTGCTTCGCTGACCGGGCAGGACGGGGCAGGTGCCGGTCAGGCGC
>JALYMU010000332.1 GCA_030773595.1 Actinomycetota bacterium
GTCGAGACCGGCGCCCGCGCGGCAGCCACGGCGGCCGCCGCGGACCTGGTCCAGCGCTGCCGGACGGTCGGCGCGGCCGCTCGCACACTCGCTCTCGAGGCCAGTGCCCGCGCTCCGTCCGGAGCGCTCGCCGCTGTCGTCCCCGCCTACGGCGACTACGCCGCGGTGCTGGGGCGCGGCGACGTCGTCCTCGCGGAGAGCGGCCGGCTGCCCGCCGGAGCGACGTCCGCGGCGGACCTGCGCGGGTGCAGCGCGGGCGAGATCACCCGGGGGGTCGTCGCGGAGCGGGTGCCCGTCTCGGGAGGGGAAGGCACGATCACGAGGGCGGTCGTCGCCGACAGCGTGACGCCGGGCGACCTCGCCCGGCTGGCGTCGTCCTACGCCGGCGAAGGCACGACGCTCGCGGTGGTCCGCGGAAGCAACGTGCTGGTCAGCTCCGGTGGCGCGCAGGACGCCGTCCGCGAGGCCGCCCGCCTCGCCGGGACGCCGGAGAGCGTCCGACGCCTGGACGTCGACGGCTCCGTCGCGGTGGTCGCGCCGGCCGGCGCGGGCCTGCCGTGGTCGACGCTGGCCATGCACCCGGTCACGGGCACGCGCTCGATGCCCGCGGTGGTCGGTGTCGTCTCCCTCGTCGCGGCCCTGCTCGGGCTCTGCCTCGCCCTCTTGGTGGCCCGTGCGCTTACTGGACCGCTGTCCCGGCTCACCGACGAGGCCGAGCGCGTCGCCGCGGGCGACTACGAGCGCCGGTTGCCGGCGCCCAAGGAGAGCGACGAGGTCGCCCGGCTCACCTCGTCCTTCGGGCAGGTGACCTCGGAGCTGAGGGCCCACATGGTGGCGCTGCAGCGCAGTCGCGACGCCATGCACGAGAGCCTGCGCCGGATGGGCGATGCGCTGGGCCGCACCCACGACCTTCCCGGCCTGGTCGAGGTCGTCGTGGACACCGCCGTGGTGTCCGCGGGCGCGCGCGGCGGGCTCGCCATGCTCGTGGACGGCCAGTCGTTGGCACTGGTTCGCCAGCAGGGCCTGACCGAGTCCACGGTGCCCGTGCCCGTGCCCGAGCGCCTGCGCATTGGTGAGGGCATCCTGGGCCGGGTGGCCGCGACCAAGCGGCCCGTGCGCGGCGCGATCGGCTCGGGGCCGTCCGAGCTGGCACCGGGACCCGGCGAGCCTGCCTCCGGGGAGGTCCTCGCGGTCCCGATGTGCCGCGGGGACCGGCTCATCGGCGTCCTCGCGGTGATGGCGGCATACGGGTCGCCCCCCTTTACCGAGGAGCAGCAGGCGGCGCTGGCGACGCTCGCCGGGCAGGCCGGGATCGCGATCGACAACGTGCGGGTGCACGCCGAGGCGGAGCGGCTCTCGCTCACCGACCCCATGACCGGCCTGCGCAACTTTCGCTACCTCTCGATGGAGCTCGCGCGCGAGATCGAGCGGGCCTCACGCTTCCGTCGCCCGCTGTCGGTCCTCATGCTCGACCTCGACCACTTCAAGTCCGTCAACGACACCTACGGCCACGCCCGCGGCGACGCGGTCCTGCGTGAGCTCGCAGTGCGGCTGTCGGAGGTCAAGCGTGAGGTCGACACACTGGCTCGCTACGGCGGCGAGGAGTTCGCGCTCGTGCTCCCCGAGACCGGCTCCGAGGGCGCCACGATGCTGGCCGACCGCGTGTGCGCGGCGGTCCGCCGGGAGCCGTTCGGCAAGCCCGGCGAGAAGCCGCTGCGGTTGACCGTGTCGGTGGGTGTCGCGTCCTTCCCCGAGCACGGGGAGAGCCCCGCCATGCTGATGCGCACTGCGGACGAGGTGCTCTACGAGGCCAAGCGCGCCGGCCGGGACCAGTGGCAGATCGCCGCCCGGCCGGAGACCGCGCAGGCGGGGGGCCAGATCGCGGGGCACCGCGGGGCCCGTGGGTAGGGTCGGGCCATGCGCTCCGTCACGAAGGCCGTGATCCCCGCCGCCGGCCTCGGCACCCGGTTTCTTCCCGCGACCAAGGCAACCCCGAAGGAGATGCTGCCGGTCGTCGACAAGCCGGCGATCCAGTACGTCGTGGAGGAAGCCGTCGCCGCGGGCCTGCGCGACGTGCTGATGGTGACGGGACGGGGCAAGCGTCCCCTGGAGGACCACTTCGACCGGGCCTACGAGCTCGAGCACGCGCTGGAGCGCAAGGGCGACGACGAGCGGCTGCGCAAGGTCCGGGAGTCCAGCGAGATGGCGGCCGTGCACTACGTCCGCCAGGGTGACCCGCGGGGACTCGGGCACGCGGTCCTGTGCGCCGCACCGCACGTGGGTGACGAGCCCTTCGCAGTCCTCCTCGGTGACGACCTGATCGACGAGCGGGACCCGCTTCTGGGCCGCATGCTCGAGGTCCGCAAGCGGCTCGGCGGCAGCGTCGTCGCACTCATGGAGGTGCCGCAGGAGCAGATCTACCTCTACGGGTGCGCCGCCGTGAGTGCCACCCAGGACGACGACGTCGTGCGGGTCGAGGACCTGGTCGAGAAGCCGCCGGTCGAGGACGCCCCGAGCAACCTCGCGATCATCGGCCGCTACGTGCTGGCTCCGGAGGTCTTCGGCGTCCTGGAGCGCACCCCGCCCGGCCGCGGCGGGGAGATTCAGCTGACCGACGCGCTCAAGGACCTGGCGGCGGCCTCGCCCGACGCGGGGGGTCCGGTCCACGGCGTGGTCTTCCGCGGGCGGCGGTATGACACCGGTGACCGGCTCGACTACCTCAAGGCCGTCGTCCGGCTCGCGAGCGAGCGGCCCGACCTGGGGCCGGACTTCCGTGCCTGGCTGCGGGAGTTCTCGCGGGAGGAGCCGGCGTGAAGTACGTCGAGGAGCACCTGGCCGACCTGCTCGCCCTCGCGGAGCCGCTCGAGCCGCTCGACGTCCAGCTCCTCGACGCCCACGGCTGCATCCTCGCCGAGGACGTCGTCGCACCGCTGGACCTCCCCGGCTTCGACAACTCGGCGATGGACGGCTACGCGGTGCGGCTCGGCGACGTCGCGCAGGCCTCCCCGCACTTGCCGGCGGTCCTGCCGGTGGTGGGTGACATCGCGGCGGGCAGCACCACGGCCTTCCGGATCCAGCCCGGCTTCACCGCGCGGATCATGACCGGCGCACCCGTCCCTCCCGGGACCGAGGCGATCGTCCCGGTGGAGGCCACCGACGGAGGCGTCGCGACGGTGCGGATCACGGCGCCCCCGCAAGAGGGTCAGCACATCCGCCGGCGCGGCGAGGACGTCACCGCAGGGGAGAAGGTCCTCGACGCGGGCACGCGCATCGGTCCGACGCAGGTGGGGCTGCTGGCGGCGGTCGGCCGCTCGCGGGTGCAGGTCCGGCCGCGCCCGCGCGTCGTCGTGCTGTCCACGGGGACGGAGCTCGTCGAGCCCGGCAACCCGCTGCGGACGGGCCAGATCTACGAGTCCAACAGCTATGTGCTCACCACCGCCGCGCGCGAGGCCGGGGCGGTGTCCTACCGCGTCGGGAACGTGCCGGACGACCCCCGCACGCTGCTCGCCGCGATCGAGGACCAGCTGATCCGCGCGGACCTCATCGTGACCAGCGGCGGGGTGAGCGCCGGTGCCTACGACGTGGTCAAGGAGGTCCTGTCCCGGGTCGGCACCGTGCGCTTCGAGAAGGTCGCCATGCAGCCCGGCATGCCGCAGGGCTTCGGGACGCTGGGTCCGGACCGGACACCGATCGTCACGCTGCCCGGCAACCCCGTCAGCGCCTACGTGTCCTTCGAGATCTTCGTCCGCCCCGTCATCCGCCGGATGCTCGGGGTGAGCCCGCTGCACCGCCCGACGGTCCGCGCGACGTGTCTCAAGGCCTTTCCCTCGCGGGAGGGCCGCCGCCAGTACGTCCGAGCCTGGCTCGAGAGCTCCGACGGCCGGCCTGTCGTGACCCCGGTCGGCGGCAGCGGCTCCCACCTGGTGGGCGACCTGGCCCACGCCAACGCCCTGATCGTCGTGCCCGAGGTCGTGACTGCGGTTCCCGTCGGTGGCACGGTCGAGGTCATGGTGCTCGAGCGGCGGCAGTCATGACCGGCCGACCCCCGGGGCAGCTGACCCACGTCGACGAGACCGGCGCAGCGCGGATGGTCGACGTGTCGGCCAAGCCGGTCAGTGCGCGTACGGCGACGGCGACCGGGCGTGTGGTCGTATCGGCGGAGGTGGTGGGACTGCTCCGCAGCGGTGGCGTGCCCAAGGGTGACGCGCTCGCCGTGGCGCGGATCGCGGGCATCCAGGCCGCGAAGCGGACCCCCGACCTCGTGCCGCTGTGCCATCCGATCGCTGTGCACGCCGTCGAGGTCGAGGTGGAGGTCGACGACGACGGCGTCCGCATCCGGGCCCTCGTCCGCACCGCGGACCGGACCGGCATCGAGATGGAGGCGTTGACCTGCGTGGCCGTGGCGGGGCTCACGGTCGTCGACATGGTCAAGGCGATGGACCCACGTGCGGTCATCACCGACATCCGGGTCGAGGAGAAGACCGGCGGCAGCTCGGGCGGGTGGCACCGGGAGGACGCATGACCGGGTCGGTCCGGGCGTTGGTCGTGACGGTCTCCAACCGCGCGTCCGCCGGCGTGTACGACGACCGCAGCGGCCCGGTGCTCGCCGACGGTCTGCGCGGACTGGGGTTCGAGGTCGAGGGCCCGCGGGTCGTGCCAGATGGGGAACCGGTCCGTGCGGCGCTGCGCGACGCTGTCGCCGAGGACTTCGACGTCGTCCTGACGACCGGTGGCACGGGGCTCTCACCGACGGACCGGACGCCGGAGATGACCTCAGCCGTGCTGGATCGGGACGTGCCCGGTCTCGCCGAGGCGGTGCGGGCCCACGGTGTCGCGGCCGGTGTCCCGACGGCGGCGCTGTCCCGGGGAGTCGCGGGCCTTGCGGGTTCGACCCTCGTGGTCAACCTCCCCGGCTCGCCCGGCGGCTGCCGCGACGCCCTCACCGTCCTCGGTCCGGTCCTGCGCCACGCCGTGGACCAGGTTCGCGGTGGCGACCACGCCGGTCCGGGAGCCGCTCGTCCACGGACCCGACCGTGACACCTGCGACGCGTTCGGGCCCGACGGCGAAGGGTCGGGGCCCTGCCACCCACCGTGCGCCGGCCACGCTTCCGGCGAGACCGGGAGCCGATTCCGGATGGGACTGATCTCGCCGCCCACACCGGGATGGCCGGCCACGCTCGCCGAGGGGCGGATCGGGCTGAGGCCCATCCGGTACGCCGACTCTGCGGCGTGGACCCACGCGCGCCGCCGCAACGCCGCGTGGCTCGCGCCATGGGAGGCCACACCGCCCCAGGACGACCAGCCGCCGCTGTCCTTCCGCGGCATGGTGGCCTTCCTCCGCCGCGAGGCCCGCGCCGGGCGCATGCTGCCCTTCGTCCTCACCTACGACGGCGAGCTCGCGGGTCAGGTCACCGTCGGAGGGATGACCTGGGGGTCGCTGTGCTCGGCCCACGTCGGCTACTGGATCGACGAACGGGTCGCGGGGCGCGGCGTGATGCCGACGGCCGTCGCGCTGGTGATCGACCATTGTTTCGCGGTCGTCGGCCTGCACCGGGTCGAAGTCAACATCCGACCGGAGAATGTCGCGAGCCTGCGTGTCGTCGAGAAGCTCGGCCTGCGGGACGAGGGCCTTCGCCGCGGGCTGCTGCACATCGACGGGGCGTGGCGTGACCACCGCTCATTCGCCGTCACGGCCGAGGAGTTTCCCGGCGGACTGCTCGAGAGGTGGCGCGCCAGGCGGGGTCACAGCGTCGACAGCTGAGCGCCGTACATTGGTGCACGGTCGCGCCCGCGGACAAAGTTCAGGCTTCTGCGCGACACACCCCCCAGGGTGCGTGTCAGGCACAGGGTGCGCGCCTACCGTTGCAGTCCGTGGGCGCCGGACTTCTTTACGCAGGACTGCTCGCCGCGTGGGCCGTCTTCCTCATCCAGTACGTCGTCCGTCGTCACGAGGACATCGACTCGTCCCACTCCGCCGAACGCGAGGCCGAGGCGGCGCGGGTGCTGAGGCGCCGGCCGGCCGGGGACGGCATGCGCTCGCGCGACTTGACCGCCACGCGACCCACGGGCCGGGCCGCAC
>JALYMU010000333.1 GCA_030773595.1 Actinomycetota bacterium
GACTGGCACCGGGCCGGGGTGGACGCCAAGCGGGCCTCGACCGTGCTCGCCGCCGCCCGGGTGGCGGCCCGGCTCGAGCAGACCGCGGCCCTGCCGCACGACGCCTGCGACCGGCGGCTGACCGCCGTACCGGGGATCGGGGCATGGACGTCGGCGGAGGTGCGCCAGCGGGCGCACGGCGACCCGGACGCGGTGTCCGTGGGCGACTACCACCTGCCCACGCTCGTCGGGCACGCGCTGGTCGGGAAGCCGGTCGACGACGACGGGATGCTCGAGCTGCTGGAGCCCTACGCCGGGCACCGCTACCGCGCCGTCCGGCTGATCGAGCTCCTCGTGGTCCGGCCGCCGCGGCGAGCCCCGCGCATGGCGCCGCGGGACTTCCGGCGCATGTGAGCGGTTGCGCCTGGACTGGCGTTGGGTCGCGTCGAGGCGCGGTTTCGGTCGCGGGGCGGCGGGCACGCCAGTCGCGACCCGAGACGAGGAGAACGCCAGCGATGAGCAATGTCGAGCAGAGCATCACCGTCAACGTCCCGGTGCGCACGGCGTACAACCAGTGGACGCAGTTCGAGAGCTTCCCGCAGTTTCTGGAGGGCGTGGAGAGCATCACGCAGCTCAGCGACACCCGCACGCACTGGAAGACGAAGATCGCCGGGGTGGAGCGGGAGTTCGACGCCGAGATCACCGAGCAGCACCCGGACGAGCGGGTGGCGTGGACCACCGTGGACGGGCCGAAGCAGGCCGGCGTCGTGACGTTCCACCGGCTCTCCGACGACGAGACCAAGATCATGCTGCAGCTGGACTACGAGCCCGAGGGGCTCGTGGAGAACGCCGGCGACAAGCTCGGCATCGTCACGAGCCGGATCAAGGGCGACCTGGAGCGGTTCAAGACGTTCATCGAGGAGCGGGGTCGCGAGACCGGCGCCTGGCGCGGCGACGTGCCGCAGGACGCGACCGGCGGCGGCTCGGCGCTCTGACGCGGAGGCGTCACCGGACGACGACGTAGTCCTCGGCGTCGCGCGGCGGTCGCCGCGCGGGTGCGTGCGCCGGGTGCCCGACCGCGACCGCGCCCATCGGCTCCCAGTCCTCGGGCAGCGCGAGCTCCCGGCGTACGACGTCCTGGCAGAACAGCGTCGAGGACACCCACGCCGAGCCCAGACCCTGGGCGGCTAGCGCCACCAGCAGGTTCTCCACTCCCGCGCCCATCGCGACGAGGAACATCTCGCGCTCGGCCCGCTGCCGGCCCGGGTCGGGGTAGGCGTGCGCGCCGTCGGCCACGAGGCAGGGGACGAGCAGGTACGGCGCGCGGCGCAGCACGTCGCCCCGGCGCACCCGCCGGTCGACCTGCTCCTCGGTCCGTCCGTCGCGGCGCAGGTCCGCGACCCACGCCTCGCGCATGGCGTCGAGCAGGCGGGTACGGCGCTCGGTGTCCTCGACGAGAACGAAGCGCCACGGGGTGGTGTGGTGCGGTGCGGGCGCGGTGACCGCGGCGGCGACGGCGGCGCGCACCGCGCCGGGGTCGACCGGGTCGTCGCGGAAGTCCCGGACGGTACGCCGGGCGGTGACGACGGCGAGCATGGCCTCGCGGGTGCCGAGACGGAAGAGGTCCTCGGCCGGGTGCCGGACCAGCGCGCGGGCGCCGGGCCCGTCGTCCTCGGTGACCCGGTGGGCGAGGCCTCGGACGACGGCGACCGGCACTCCGTCGAGCTTGCCCTTGGCGAGCTCCGCGGCGGCGGCCAGCTCGTCGGCGACGGCGGTGATCGTCACGTCGAGGACGTTGCCGTAGGGGTCGCGCCGTCCCCGCAGGTCCTCCAGCGGTGCGACGCCCGCCGCGCCGACCGCGAGGTCGACGACGCCGTTGCGCCACGGGCGCCCGGCGGTGTCGGAGACGATCACTCCGATGCGCCGGCCGGTCAGCTCCCGGACGCGGGTGCGGAGCTGCCGCGCGGAGGCGTCAGGGTCTTCGGGCAGCAGGACGACCGTCCCGGGCTCGGTGTTGCTGGCGTCGACGCCTGCCGCCGCGAGGACGAAGCCGTGGCGCGTCTCGACCACCCGAGTGGCGCCGCGGGCGGCGACGACGCGGACGGTCTCGGCGTCCACCGCCTCCTGCCGCGACAGCCCCCGGCGTACGCGTCCCTCGATCTTCGACACGGCCTTGGACGTGACCACCAGGATGTCGCCGTCGGCGAGCTGGGTCCGCTCGCACACCAGGGCGGCGAGGTCGTTCCCGGCGCGCAGCTCGGGCAGTCCCGGCACGCCCACGACGTGGAAGCCCGCCGTCACCGTCGCACGCTCGCGGCGAGGTCCAGCGCCTCCTGCGCGAGGCGCGCGGTGGCCTCGGGGCTCGACATGAGCAGCGGGACGGCCCGGCAGGCAATGCCCGAGGCGGTCACGGTCTGCACCTGGTCGGCGTCGCCGGTGTCGACCAGCCACCCGTCGAGCAGCTCGGGTCCGTAGTGCAGGGCCACGGCGTCCGCGCTGGAGGCGACGCCGATGGCGGCGAGCACCTTGTCCGCCATGCCGCGCACGGGTGCGCCGCCCAGGATGGGGGAGACGCCCACCACCGGGGCTGCCGTCGCCACGAGGGCGTCGCGTACGCCGGGCACGGACAGCACCGTCCCGATGCTCACGACGGGGTTGGACGGCGGCAGCACGACCACGTCCGCCGTGGCGATGGCCTCGAGCACCCCCGGCGCCGGCCGTGCCTCGGCCGCGCCCACGGCCACCACGTCGTGGGCGACCGGCTCCGCGCGCAGCCGCACCCAGTACTCCTGGAAGTGCACGGCCCGGCGTACCCCGTCCTGGTCGACGACCACGTGGGTCTCGACGCGGTCGTCGCTCATCGGGACCAGGCGGACGCCCCGCTCCTGCAGGCCCCACCGCCGGCACAGCGCCTCGGTCACCTCGTTGAGCGGGTAGCCGGCGTCGAGCATCTGGGTGCGCACGACGTGCGTGGCGAGGTCGCGGTCACCGAGCCCGAACCACTGCGGCTGCGCGCCGTAGGCCGCGAGCTCTGCCTTCACGGTGAACGTCTCGTCGGCCCGGCCCCAGCCCTGGTCCTCGGCGATGCCGCCGCCGAGGGTGTACATCACCGTGTCGAGGTCCGGGCAGACCCGCAGGCCGAACAGCGTGATGTCGTCGCCGGTGTTGCCGACGACGGTGACCTCGGCGTCGGGTACGGCGGCCAACAGGCCCCGCAGGAAGCGCGCGGCGCCGACGCCGCCGGCGGGTACGACGATCCTCACGGCGGTCATCCTCCACCTGCTCCACGACCGAGCGACGGGCACGCGCTTCGAGTAGTAGACCAGTCGACGCGTGTGCCCACCGCAGCTGACCCGTGCGACCCGGAGGCCGGTAGGTCTTTGACCAAGGAAAGCGACCGATCCTTGATCCGTCGCGATAAGACGCCGCAGTCCGGCGATGCACCCCCGAAGCGACAGTCTCGATGACGACAACCTCCGTGGTTCGGGCCTCATGGAGGCCAGTGGTTCGCGATGTCAGGCTCGCGCCCCAGCGGATCGTGCACCTTCACGGTCGCCTCCTTGCTTGGCTCGATCTGACGAGCGTAAGCAGGAGGATGGTTAGCGCGAGGTCGATGATCACTACGCCACCCGCTCGCGACTCGGGAAACACGACGAGTCCGGACGCACCTCCAAGTATCGCCGCAGCTCCGCCCGAGGTCGACTTGTCGATGCACGTCCCGAGCGGAATGCCCGGGCCGATCGGGTCGATCCTCGCTGTTCTCCACCATTTCTGTGTCCGTCCTTCCGTCTGAAGACGTGCACCTTCCAGTCCGAGAGCCAAGGTGCGCGGTGAGGATCCCGTCGAAACCGCCATTCCAACCCACCGGGACTACTGCGGTGGCTGCGATACAGTGGCGCACGCGCGTGGAGCTCCATCGCAAGCTATCGGAGGGTCACCGATGAGCCCTGCGCCCTTGCCGCCCCTTTCGAACGGACCATAAAAGCAGCGCGGCGGCAACGACGAACAAGGCCACGGCGAGCGCTGGCGACTCGCCGAACCCGGTGAGGCCGAGGGCGACGAGGAGCAGTGCGTTCGCCCCTATTGCGTCGATCTCGAATGCCGTCCGTCGATCGAGTCGTTTCGAATCGTCAGGCCGTTGGCCGTCTCATGGACTCATTCCGTGTGATGCTCCGATGTGGGTCTATCAGTTCCCTGGGGCCGGATCGACGTGAAGAACATCAACCGAATTACCATCAAGACGCAGCAGATCCCGCCTACCACGGCGGCCACCAGCTGCAACGGGCCATCGGTCAGCAAAGTGATCAAGGGCCCAAGGAGCGCCGCGACGGCGATGAACGGCCAGGGCCTGCGAGAATCCATCAGCTGGCTGAGCAAGAGCCCCCCTCGTCGACGTCGCCCTCGATCGCCCACTACACCGGTCGCCCTACTACGGTCCCGTACGAGACCGTCCTCCGGTCCGCGCTCGAGCGGCCCCACCTGAGCCGAGCCCGCCACAGGACGACGGCACCGCACGAACCTGACCTAAGCGACGACCGGAGCGTAACGGGGGCGGCCCGACCCGGGGGACGCCTTCGATGCCGCTGGCTCTCGAACTCTGTCGGACCGGGTCCGTATCGTCGCGGTCATGACGAGCACCCCACCCGGGCCGCGCGCCGAGCGGCCGAGCGGCAGCGCCATGCGGCGGGCGCTCGCCCGTGCCGAGGCGGCCCGCCCGCTGGACGCGGACGAGGCGGAGGTGCTGCTCCACGCGCGGGACGAGGACCTGGCGCGCTTGTCGGCCGCGGCGGGCCGGGTCCGCGACGCGGGGCTGGAGTCCTGCGGCCGGCTCGGCACCGTGACCTACAGCCGCAAGGTGTTCGTGCCACTCACCCGGCTGTGCCGCGACCGCTGCCACTACTGCACCTTCGCGACCACGCCGGGGGTCCTCGCCCGCGCCGGCCACCCGCCGTACCTCTCGCCCGACGAGGTGGTCGACATCGCCCGCCGTGGAGCGGCCATGGGGTGCAAGGAGGCGCTGTTCACCCTCGGGGACCGGCCGGAGGACCGGTGGCCGCAGGCGGCGTCGTGGCTGCACGAGCACGGGTACGACGACACGCTGAGCTACGTCCGGGCCATGGCCGTGCGGGTGCTGGAGGAGACCGGGCTCCTCCCGCACCTCAACCCCGGCGTGCTGACCTGGCAGGAGATCGCTCGGCTCAAGCCGGTCGCGCCGTCGATGGGGATGATGCTCGAGACCTCCGCGACCCGGCTGTGGGCGGAACGGGGGGGCCCGCACTTCGGCTCGCCGGACAAGGACCCGGCCGTGCGGCTGCGCGTCCTCGACGACGCGGGGCGCAGCAGCGTGCCGTTCACGACGGGGCTGCTGGTCGGCATCGGCGAGACGCCCGCGGAGCGAGTGCGCACGGTCCAGGACATCCGGGCCGTGGCGCGGCGCTACGGCGGCGTGCAGGAAGTGATCGTCCAGGGCTTCCGGGCCAAGCGCGACACGGCGATGCGCTCGGCCGACGACCTCGGCCTGCAGGAGCACGTGGCCACGGTCGCCGTGACGCGGCTGCTGCTGGGCCCCAAGGCCCGGGTGCAGGCGCCACCCAACCTCACCGAGCCGGAGGGTCTGGGCCTGCTGCTCGCCGCGGGCGTCGACGACTGGGGCGGGGTCTCGCCGCTGACGCCGGACCACGTGAATCCCGAGCGTCCATGGCCGCACCTGGACGACCTCGCGCGGTGGAGCGCCGATGCCGGCTTCACGCTGCGCGAGCGGCTAACGCTGCACCCGGATTACGTCCTGGCCGAGGACCCGTGGGTCGACCCACGGGTGCGGCCGCACGTTGAGGCCCTCGCCGGCCCGGACGGGCTCGCCCGCGAGGGCGTCCTCCCGCGCGGTCTGCCGTGGCAGGAGTCCGACGGCGGGGTGCGGCGCGAGGGCGCCGGGTCAGGCCGGGTCGACCTCCACCGGACGGTCGACTCGGCGGGCCGCAGCACCGACCGGCGCAGCGACTTCGCCGACGTCTACGGCGACTGGGACGCCGTCCGGGAGCACGCGGCAGCGGTCGCGGCGGGGCGCCGCGGTGGGGTTGTGTCGGCCGGCGGGAGCCCGGCTCGGCTCAGCAGCGACGTGCGCGCCGCGCTCGCGCGGGCGGCTGCCGACCCGTCGGCGGTGACGGACGCGCAGGCGCTCGCCCTGGCCGAGGCCGACGGACCCGCGCTCGAGGCGCTAGTCGCCCTCGCCGACGACCTGCGCCGCGACGCCGTGGGAGACCCCGTCACCTACGTCGTCAACCGCAACATCAATTTCACCAACGTCTGCTACACCGGCTGCCGGTTCTGCGCCTTCGCCCAGCGGCGGAGCGATGCCGACGCCTACTCCCTGTCCGTGGACGAGGTCGGCCGCCGCGCGGCGCAGGCGCAGGCCGTGGGCGCCACCGAGGTCTGCATGCAGGGCGGCATCGACCCCGAGCTGCCCGGGACGGCGTACTTTGACCTCGCCCGGGCGGTCAAGCGGCACGCGCCCGCGATTCACCTGCACGCGTTCTCCCCCATGGAGGTCGTCAACGGCGCTTCCCGGGCCGGGCTGTCGATCCGAGACTGGCTGACCGCGGCGCGCGAGGCGGGGCTGGACACCATCCCGGGGACGGCCGCGGAGATCCTCGACGACGACGTCCGGTGGGTGCTGACGAAGGGCAAGCTTCCGACCTCCGCGTGGGTGGAGGTCGTCACGACGGCACACTCGCTCGGCATCCGGTCCAGCTCGACGATGATGTACGGCCACGTCGACGCGCCGCACCACTGGGTCGCGCACCTGCGCCTCCTCGCCCGGATCCAGGACGAGACCGGCGGCTTCACCGAGTTCGTGCCGCTGCCGTTCGTCCACCACAACGCGCCGATCTACCTCGCGGGCGTGGCGCGCCCCGGGCCGACGTGGCGGGACAACCGCGCCGTCCATGCGCTCGCGCGGGTCCTCCTGCACGGGCGGATCCCGCACGTCCAGACCTCGTGGGTGAAGCTCGGCGCCGACGGCGCGCGGGCGATGCTCCAAGGCGGTGCCGACGACCTCGGCGGCACGCTGATGGAGGAGACCATCAGCCGCATGGCGGGCTCGGAGCACGGGTCCGCGCGGACCGTCGAGGAGCTC
>JALYMU010000334.1 GCA_030773595.1 Actinomycetota bacterium
GCCCGTCCGGTGGGTCGGGACTCGCCGTCCCGCTGGCGGCGCTGGGCCTGCTCACCTGCGCGGTCGTGGCCGTGTGGGCGCCGCTGGTCCTACCGCGGCGGTGAGACGGCGGCGAGAGGGAGGCAGCTCACCGGCCGGTGCGCTCGCCCGGCGGCGAGGACCGTCCGTTGCGACGGCGTACGGCGACGAGCGCGGCGACGCCGACGAGCGCGCCGCGACTCGTGGCGGACCGTCGGCCCTCGCCCGCGCCCGGTGTTGTGCGACCGGCTGTGCCGCCCGCCACCCCGCCGTGGTCGCCGGTCCCTGGCGAGGAGTCCTCGGCCGCCGTCTTCGGCGGGACGTGCTTGTCCGTCGCCGCCCACGCCGCGGCGAGCAGCACGACGCGGGAGATGAAGTTGAGCCACACGAGCAGCCCCACGACCACCGCGAACGCTCCGTAGACAGGGTTGCGCGTAGTCCCGCCGAGCAGCCGGCCAGCGAGCAGCATCAGGACCTGGATGCCCACGGCGCCGATCAGCGCCCCCTCGAACGCCTCACGCCACGGGATCGCGCGCCCGGGGAGGCGGGTGAAGATGACCAGCAGGATCACCAGCGTCACGAGGATCGAGAGCACGGGCGCAAGCACGACGAGGAACGTCTTGGCCACCGGCGAGCCGTCGAGCCGGACCAGCTCGAGCACCTGCTCGGTCAGAGCGGACGCCAGCGACGACACCGCGAGCGCGAGCAGCGTCCCGGTGCCGAGCAGGACGAGCACCGAGAGGTCCGACAGCTTCGTGAGGACGATGTTGCCCTTGCGCGGCGGCAGGATGAACAGCTGGCGCAACGCCTCACGCAGTCCGTTGACCCAGCCCAGCCCGGCGTAGGCCAGACCCAGCAGGCCGATCGACCCGACCCGTTGCCGCGCACCCGCGATCTGCTCCACGTTGATCTGACCCGGACCCGTGCCGACCAGCCCGGGAAGGTACTGCTGGAGGGCCGAGGTCACCTGCTCCTGAGCGCCGGGATACACGTCGACGACGAGCCCGAGGACGGCGAACGTCACCGCGATCAGCGGGAAGAACGACAGGAACCCGAAGTAGGTCACCGCGCCGGCGAGCTCGTTTCCCCTGCAGTCCCCGTAGTGCTCCCAGGCCCGGATCGCGTGGTCGAGGCCGGGGAAGCGGCAACGCGCCCGCTCGAAGCCCTCCTTCGCGCGCGCCACGAACCCCTGCTGCTCGCCCGCTCGGTGATCGTTCACGCGGGCGTCCCTACCCGCGGATCGGACGCTCCTCACGCAGCGACAAGTCCTCCGGCGCGGGACCGGGGATGCCGCTGCCGAAGCTGTAGTCGCGCTGGGGACGCCACACGCCGTCCGGTCCGTGCTCGTAGAGGCTGAACCCCCACACGTCGAAGGTTGCGTCGTAGTCGGCGAGATCGTCGAACGCGCGGTCGAGCACAGCACCGGGCAGGTCGTGGGCGACGGTGACGTGCGGGTGGTAGTTGAACGTCAGTCCGCGCGCCAGCGGGCCGGACCGGACGCGTTCCTCGATCCGCTCACAGTCGCTGATGCCCTGCGCGAGCTGCACGAAGACGACCGGGGACACCGGGCGGAAGGTGGCGGTCCCCCGCAGTCGCATCGCGAACGGCGACTCGTCCGCGGCGATCGCGCGCAGGTGGGAGTCGACCTCCGGCAGCTCGCCGCTGTCGACCTGCGTCGGCGGCAGCAGTGTCACGTGGGTCGGGATGGCGTGCGCGAGCGACTCGCCGAAGCGCGCGCGCCGTTGCTGCAGCTCGCTCCCCCAAGGCTCCGGGATCGCGATGGCAACACCGATGGTGCGCAGCACGACGGTGGCTCAGCGGGCCGCCGGGAGGAAACCGACCGCGTCGTAGACCCTGGCGAGGGTCGCGGCGGAGACCTCCTGGGCCTTGCTCGCCCCCGTCGCGAGCAGCCGGTCGAGCTCGGCCGGGTCGTCGAGCAGTTCCCGGACCCGCTGCTGAAACGGCACCGCGACCTCCAGCACGGCCGCCACGGTCTCCTTCTTCAGGTCGCCGTAGCCGCGCCCGGCGAAGTCCCCCTCGAGCTGCTCGACCGACCGGCCGCCGAACCCGGACAGGATCGTGAGCAGGTTCGAGACGCCCGGCTTGCCTTCCGGGTCGAACACGACGTCACGGCCAGTGTCGGTCACCGCGCTCTTGATCTTCTTCTCGATCCGCTTCGGGTCCTCGAGCATGTCGACCACGCCGCTGTCCCCGACGCTCTTGCTCATCTTCGCGGTCGGGTCCTGCAGGTCACGGATCTTGGCGGTCGCCTTGACGATGTAGGGCTCGGGCAGCGTGAACGTCTCGCCGAAGCGGGTGTTGAACCGCTGCGCCAGGTCGCGGGTCAGCTCGATGTGCTGGCGCTGGTCCTCTCCCACCGGGACGCGGTCCGCGTGGTAGAGGAGGATGTCGGCCGCCTGCAGGATCGGGTAGGTGAACAAGCCGACCGTCGCGGCGTCGGCACCCTGACGCTGGGACTTGTCCTTGAACTGCGTCATCCGGCTCGCCTCGCCGAACCCGGTGATGCAGTTGAGGACCCAGCCGAGCTGCGCATGCTCGGGGACGTGGCTCTGCACGAACAGCGTCGAGCGCGCCGGGTCCACGCCACCAGCGATGTACTGCGCCGCGACGACCCTGGTGCGCCGGCGCAGCAGCTCGGGGTCGTGCACGACCGTGATGGCGTGCAGGTCCACGATGCAGTAGAACGCGTCGTGGGTCTCCTGCAGGCCCACCCACTGCCGCAGCGCGCCGAGGTAGTTGCCGAGGTGGAGGGAATCGGCGGTCGGCTGCATGCCGGACAGAACGCGTGGCTGGGACATGGCGGCCATTGTGTCAGGCGCCGCGTACGCCGGTCGCGGCGTCGTCCTGAGCCCCGTCAAGCACCGCGAGGGTCGCGCCGCTCGAGGCATGCTGCTCGCCCCGATCCCCGCCTTGCCCCTCGTTTCCCGGCAGCACGTCCACCCGCACGTGGGCGACCCGGCGCCCGTCGAGCTCGGTCACGGTGAACCGGTGCCCGAGCGTCTCGACCGTGTCCCCCACCTCGGGGAGCCGGCCGAGCTCGTTCATGACGAAGCCGGCCACGGTCTCGTAGGGGCCCTCGGGCAGGACCACCCCGGTGCGCTCGGCGAAGTCGTCGACGTTGAGCAGTCCGTCGACCTCGTCCGGCCCGCCGGGTCGCAGCCGCGGCACCTCCTCCTGGTCGTACTCGTCGCGGATGTCACCGACGAGCTCCTCGACGAGGTCCTCGAGCGTCGCGATGCCGTCGGTGCCGCCGTATTCGTCGACCACGATCGCGAGGTGGTGCCCGGACCGGCGCATCTCCGACAGCGCCGGCAGCAGCTGCTTGGTCCCCGGCATCATCAGCACCTCGCGGGCGAGCTGGCCGACTCTGACGGAGCGGCCTGCCACCTCCGGGGCGAACAGGTCGCGCACGTGGACGAACCCGACGACGTCGTCATGGGACCCGCGGACGACCGGGTAGCGCGAGTGCGGCTGGTCCGCGACGATCTTCACCGCCTTGAAGACGGGCGTCGACGCGTCGAGGAAGCTGACCTCCGTGCGCGGCACCATCACCTCGTGCAGCTGGCGCTCGCCGGCGGCGAACACCTCCTCGATCAGCCGGCGCTCCTCGCCACCGAGCGTCTCGTGGCTGGCAACGATCTCCCGGAGCTCCTCCTCGCTGATCTGCTCGCGCTGGGCGTGCGGATCACCACCGAGCAGCCGAACCACCACGTCGGTGGACCTCGACAGCAGCCAGATGACCGGCCTGGCGAAGGCGGCGAGGCGGTCGAGCATGGGGGCGAAGGCGAGGCTGACCGTCTCCGCCCGCTGCAGGGCCAGCCGCTTGGGCGCGAGCTCGCCGAGCACGAGGGAGAGGTAGGAGATGACCAGCGTGATGACGACCAGGGACGCCGTCGGGGCCGCACCGGCGGGCACACCCCAGCTCCGCAGGACCGGCGTCAGCTCCGCGGCGAGGGTCGCCGCGCCGAAGGCGGCGGAGAAGAACCCGGCCAGCGTCACGCCGATCTGCACGGCGGCGAGAAAGCGGTTCGGGTCGGCGTGCAGGCGCGCGACCCGCTCCCCGCGCCCGCCGCGCTGCGCCAGTGCCTTGACCTGGCCTTCGCGCAGCGAGACGAGCGCGATCTCCGAGGCGACGAAGATGGCGCCCACGACCACGAACGCGAGGACCAGCAGGACGTTCCAGGCGGTGCCGCTCACGGCGTCTTCCAGCAGGGTCGGGTCGGCACCCGTCTATGGCAGTCGTCCATGCCGACCAAGCCTAGGTCAGTCCCCCGACACGCACGACGCCGTACGACGCCGTACGACGCCGTACGACGGAGGCGTCCCCGTCGTACGGCGTCGGCGTGCGTGCCGGGCGACCCCGGCGTACGGCGGTGCGGCCGCCGGTGGAAGCTACTTCGCCATCGCCTGCGACAGGCCCTCGTCCACGGCGCCGAGGAACTCCTCGGTCGAGAGGAACGGCGTGTCCTTGCTCACGAGCAGCGCGAGGTCCTTGGTCATCCGACCGCTCTCGACCGTCTCGATGCAGACCCGCTCGAGGGTCTCGGCGAAGTCCACCACGGCCGGGGTGCCGTCGAGCTTGCCGCGGTGGGCGAGCCCCCGGGTCCACGCGAAGATCGAGGCGATCGGGTTGGTGGACGTGGCCTTGCCCTGCTGGTGCTGGCGGTAGTGGCGGGTCACCGTGCCGTGGGCCGCCTCCGCCTCGACCGTGCGGCCGTCAGGGGTCATGAGGACCGAGGTCATCAGGCCGAGGGAGCCGAAGCCCTGCGCGACGATGTCGGACTGCACGTCGCCGTCGTAGTTCTTGCACGCCCAGACGTAGCCACCCTCCCACTTCAGCGCCGCGGCGACCATGTCGTCGATGAGCCGGTGCTCGTAGGTGAGGTTCTTCTCCTCGAAGTCGGCCTTGAACTCGGTCTCGAAGACCTCGGCGAAGAGGTCCTTGAAGCGCCCGTCGTAGGCCTTGAGGATCGTGTTCTTCGTCGACAGGTAGACCGGGTAGTCGCGCGCGAGGCCGTAGCGGAAGGACGCCCGGGCGAAGTCGCGGATCGACTCGTCGAGGTTGTACATCGACAGTGCGACCCCGCCGCCGGGGAACTCGTAGACGTTGTGCTCGATCGGGTCCGAGCCGTCCTTCGGCGTGAAGGTGATCGTCAGCGTGCCCTCGCCGGGCACCACGAAGTCCGTGGCGCGGTACTGGTCGCCGAACGCGTGACGGCCCACGACGATGGGCTTGGTCCACCCCGGCACGAGACGCGGGATGTTGCTGATGATGATCGGCTCGCGGAAGATCACGCCGCCGAGGATGTTGCGGATCGTGCCGTTCGGCGAACGCCACATCTTCTTGAGGCCGAACTCCTCGACGCGGGCCTCGTCCGGCGTGATCGTGGCGCACTTGACCCCGACGCCGTGCTCGTTGATGGCGTTGGCCGCGTCGATGGTGACCTGGTCGTCGGTGGCGTCGCGGTGCTCGATCGAGAGGTCGTAGTAGCGCAGGTCGACGTCGAGGTAGGGGTGGATCAGCCGGTCCTTGATGAACGCCCAGATGATCCGCGTCATCTCGTCGCCGTCGAGCTCGACGACCGGTCCCTCGACCTGAATCTTGCCAGCCACGGGTTGCTCCTTGGGGATGTCGAAACGTACGTCGGGCGCCGGTGCGGCAACGTTTAGAGGTCCTTGACGTCGGCCTGCTTCGCGCGCACGGCCTCGGCGGCCTCCTTCAGCGCGGCAAGCTCGTCCTCGGTGAGGTTGCTCTCAACCACCCGGCGCACGCCGTCGGCGCCGATCTCCGCCTCGACGCCCAGGTAGACCCCGGAGACGCCGTACTCCCCGTCGACCCACGCGCACACCGGCATCACCGCGCCGGCGTCCTCGACCACCGCGCGAGCCATGCGCGCGGCCGCGGCGGAGGGAGCGTAGTAGGCGGACCCCGTCTTGAGCAGCGCCACGATCTCGGCGCCGCCGTTGCGGGTCCGCTTGACCAGCTCGTCGATCTTGTCCTGGGGCAGCAGCTCGGACAGCGGGCGGTCGGCGCCGTCGACCGTGACGGTGCAGCGCGAGGGCACCGGCACCATCGTGTCGCCGTGGGACCCGAGCGTCAGGGTCTTGACCGCGCCGACGGGCACCTCGAGGGTCTCCGCGACGAAGTAGGAGAACCGGGCGGTGTCGAGAATGCCGGCCTGGCCCATCACGCGGTTGCGCGGGAAGTCCGTGGCGAGCTGTGCGAGCGCGGTCATCTCGTCCAGCGGGTTGGACACCACGATGATCACGGCGTCCGGCGCGTGCCGGGCGACGTTCTCCGCGACCCCGCGGACGATCTTGGCGTTGGTCTCGATAAGGTCCATGCGGCTCATGCCCGGCTTGCGGGGCAGGCCGGCGGTGATGACGACGACATCGGACCCCGCGGCGACCTCGTAGCCCGACCCGTCCGTGCCCGTCGTCTGGCCGACGACCCTGGTCTCGAAGCCCTCGATCGGCCTCGACTGGCTCATGTCGAGCGCGAGACCCTCGGCCTTGCCCTCGACGATGTCGGTCAGGACGACCTCGTCGAGGATGTCGTATTCCGCGAGCCGCTGCGCCGTCGTCGAGCCGTAGAAGCCCGCTCCGACCACCGTGACCTTGCCCTTGCGCGCCATTGCACGTGCCTCCTGCACCGGTGCGGGTCCGCGCGACCACGCTGCGGCCGCGGGCCGCTCTCTCGTCGTCAAGACACTTCCGGGGGCGAGGCTATCCCACCCGGCCGGTCCCCGGGCGACGAGGGCCGGGACCAGGACGGCCACACCGGGATGGAGGTCAGGGCGGCGGCGGCGGCACGACGAGCGCCAGCGCGAGCAGGGCGGCCCCCATGGCCGCCGACGTGACGACGTCGATCACCCGCGATCGTACGACGAGCAGCCCGGCCCGCCGCTCCGGCAGCACGGCCCGCAGGATGCTGGCGAGGACGACGGACACGGCCATGACGACGGTCCCCTCGCGGAACCGCCCGACCGCCACGACGGCGAGCCCACACGCGACCCCCGCGAGGACACCGATGATTGGCCACTCGTCGTACCACCGTCGGCGCTGCGACTCAGGGGTGAAGGCAACGTCGGAGGCAGGAGGAGGGCCGTCGGGCGGCGACGCCACAGGACCCTCCCTTCGCAACCCGGCGTACACAGGTGTGCTGTGGCGCCGTGGCGGCGTACCCGAGTCCGCACCGGGCGCGCGCACGCTATCCCGCGCCGGCGCGCTCGGCGGCCTCCACCACGTTGGTGAGGAGCATCGCGCGGGTCATCGGGCCTACCCCGCCGGGCATGGGAGCGAGCCATCCCGCGACGTCGCGGACCTCGGGGGCCACGTCACCGACAAGACCGGAATCCGTCCGCGTGATGCCGACGTCGAGGACGGCGGCGCCGGGCTTCACGAGCTCAGCCGTGACCAGCCCCGCGACCCCGGCCGCGGCGACGACGACGTCGGCTCGGCGCAGGTGGGCGGCGAGGTCGCGCGTGCCCGTGTGGCACAGCGTGACCGTGGAGTTCTCGGTACGCCGGGTGAGCAGCAGCCCGATCGGCCGCCCCACGGTCACGCCGCGACCGACGACCACGACCTCCGCGCCGTCGAGGACGACGTCGTGGCGGCGCAGCAGCTCGACGATGCCGCGCGGGGTGCACGGCAGAGGTCCCTGCTGGCCGAGGACGAGGCGGCCCAAATTGGCCGGGTGCAGTCCGTCGGCGTCCTTGTCCGGGTCCATCAGCCCGAGGATCCGGTTGGCGTCGAGCCCCCGCGGCAGGGGCAGCTGGACGATGTAGCCGGTGCAGGCCGGGTCGGCGTTGAGATCGGCGACCACGGCCTCGACGTCGGCCTGCGTGGCGTCGGCGGGCAGCTCCCGCTGGATCGAGGCGATGCCCACCTGCGCGCAGTCGCGGTGCTTGCCCCGGACGTAGGACCAGCTGCCGGGGTCGTCGCCGACCAGGACCGTCCCGAGACCAGGAGTGACTCCGGCTTCCGCGAGTCTCTGCACGCGAGCTCGCAGGTCTTCCCTGATCGCAGCGGCTGCCGCTTTGCCGTCGAGGATCTGCGTGCTCACGGGCGT
Organism: Actinomycetota bacterium; assembly: GCA_030773595.1. Lineage (GTDB taxonomy): Bacteria > Actinomycetota > Actinomycetes > JALYMU01 > JALYMU01 > JALYMU01. The sequence continues at coordinate 8,111 of JALYMU010000334.1, forward strand.
GAATCCTGCCATGCCCCGACGACGCCTTCGCCACCACTGCGGCGCGACAGGCCACGGTGTCGCCTGCCACGGTGTCGCCTGCACCGCACAGGACAATGGTCCGATGACGAGCGACCGCACCGACCCGCACGCCTCACTCCGGCCGGACTGCGCCGACTGCTTCGGGCTGTGCTGCGTCGCGCTGTCCTTCGCCGCCTCGGCTGACTTCGCCTTCGACAAGGACCCCGGCGAGCCGTGCACGCACCTGCGGCCGGACTACGGCTGCGGCATCCACGCACGCCTGCGCACGAGCGGGTTCAAGGGCTGCTCGGTGTTCGACTGCTTCGGCGCCGGTCAGCGTGTCGCGCAGGGAACGTACGGCGGGCGCGACTGGCGCTCCACGCCGGACGTCGCGGAGGAGATGTTCGCGGTGTTCCATCTCCTACGGCAGCTGCACGAGCTGTTGTGGCACCTGACGCACGCGTCGGACCGCGCGGCGAGCCCGGCGCTGGCCGCCGAGCTGGCCGCGGCACGCGCGCAGACCGAGCTCGTCGCCGCGGGTTCCCCGGACGAGATCCTGACCTTCGACGTCGCCTCCCACCGGCGCGGCGTCCAGGACCTGCTGTCCCGCACGAGCCAGGAGGCGCGCGCTGTCGCCGTACGGCCGGGTCGTCGCCGGTCGCTGCCCGAGCGCGTGGGACCGCGCGCCGACCTCGTCGGGGCCCC
>JALYMU010000335.1 GCA_030773595.1 Actinomycetota bacterium
CCGGGGGGCCGGCCTGCCTGCCGCGCCCGACGCCACGCGCGAGCAGCTCGACGGCGCGCGTGGCGCGACGGTCGAGGGCATCCCGGTGCACGCGGTCCGCCTGCGTGGGCTCGTGGCCTCCCAGGAGGTGCTGCTCGGCTCGCCGGGGGAGGTCCTCACGCTTCGCCATGACTCCCTGGACCGGGAGTCGTTCATGCCTGGTGTCCTGCTGGGGGTGCGCAAGGTCCGGCAGCACGCGGGTCTCACGGTCGGCCTCGAGCACTACCTCGACCTGGACTGAGACCACGTGCCCGCCCGCCGTGTCGTCGGTCTCTTGGTCGCGGCCCTGCTGTTCTACCTCGTGGTCGTCGCACAGCGGGGCGTGCTGCTCGTGCGTGACGGCCGGCCCGCGGCCGTGCTGCTCGGCGTCGGCGTGCTGCTGCTTCCGGTCATCGGGCTGTGGGTCGTCGTGAGCGAACTGCGGTTCGGGCGTGCGACGGAACGTCTTGCGCACGATCTGCCTCACGAGGACGGCGACGCGCCCATGCACGAGGTGGACGCACCGGCCGCCGCCGAACCCGTCAAGGGGGATCGGCACCGAGCAGCGCGCGACCGCACCGCCGCAGACGCCGCGTGGGCCCGCCGGCGGGCGGCGGTCGAGGCATCCCCCGAGGACTGGGTCGCGTGGTACCGCCTCGCCGTGGCCTACGCCGACGCCGGCGACACGGCGCGCGGCCGCCGCGCGATGCGCCGGGCGATCGCCCTGCATGACGGGACGGACCACGGGTCCTGAGGAAGAGACTGACGTCCTGGCATCTGGGGTCGCCGCCGATCAGTCTCGGCCGGCCTGCCGACGCGTCGTCACAGCGCCGCCCGGACAGCCGTCTGCCAGTGCTGCGGCACGAGACCGACCGCGGTGACCGTCCGGTGCTCAAGGTCGACGAGGAGGCACGGGACCCCCCATTCCTCGTACAGCGATCGCTTGAGCGTGCGGTCGTGACGTCTCGTCGAAGGGGACTCCACCTCGACGGCGAGCAGCACGTCTGCCGGTGCCACGCCGAGGCCACCGTCGTCGAGCCGCGCCTTGGTGATCACCACGACATCGGGGATCACGAGGGTTCCGCTGTCGGGGGAGACGTTCGCGCCGGGCAGCGCGACGATGTCCGGGGACTGCTGCTGGAGTGCCATCGACACGCGCGCGACGGCGGCCTGGTGTCCCAGGCCGGGGTAGGGGGACACGACGAGGCTCCCGTCGATCAGCTCGTGGCGGGGCCACTGCTCGTCCGAGGGCAGGTCATCGATGGTGAGCGGCCGATGGCTCGTCTTGATGGTCCCCACGACGCACCTCCTCGCGCGGCGGGATCCACATTACGTGTGGCGGAGGTGCCCCGACATCGTCGTCACCCGGCTGGGCCTGTGACGTCGGTGTGCAGTCGCACCTCGTTCACGACGACCGTGCCGTCACCGCGCAGATCCAGGGACCGGTGTGCACCGTCGGGCGCCCAGCCGGTCGACTCCAGGAAGCCACGCACGCGCTCGTCGTCGCTGGTCAGCCAGGTGTAGGCCCGGGTGAACCCGTCGGTGCGCAGATGGTCGACCAGCGCGGCCAGCAGCCGCGAGCCGTGTCCCTCCGACATCCGGTCCGGCGCGACGAGGAAGACGTGCAGCTCCGCGTCGACCGCCGCGTCGAGGTCGGAGTCCTCGGCCGGCCCGGAGGCCACGAACCCGACGACGTCGGCCCCCGCACACGCGACCAGCACCCGGTGGCGACCGGACGGCGGTGAGCTCACCGCGCTCGCCCACGCCTGCGCCAGCCGCTCGGGCTCCAGCGTGTCCAGCGTCTCGCTCGGCAGCACCCCGTCGTACCGCAGGCGCCACGAGCGCGACTGGAGCTCGCCCAACGCCGGCGCATCGGCAGGGCGCGCCGGGCGGACGCTCGCGTCCGCGGCGGTGATCGGCATGTCGGCCCTCCCTACGACCGCAGGTCACTCCCCATCCTGCACCCCGGGGATAGTTGCGACCGCACCGGGCGGCGGCGTGTCGCGCGACGGGCAGCGGCCGGTACGGCCGATGCCGCCTCACTCGAGCGGGATCCCCTGTCCGCGCTCGGCCTCCGGTCGCGGCCCGAAGATCCGTCGCTGTGACGCGTCGATGGCGACGTCGTTGATGCTGCCCTCGCGCCGGCGCATGTAGCCGTCGGCGTCGAACTCCCAGTTCTCGTTGCCGTAGGAGCGCCACCACTGCCCGTCGGCGTCGCGCCACTCGTACTGGAAGCGCACTGCGATCCGGTCATCGGTGAAGGCCCAGAGATCCTTCCGCAGCGCGTAGTCAAGCTCGCGCTCCCACTTGCGCCCGAGAAACGCCTCGACATCCGCGCGTCCGGTGAGGAACTCCGACCGGTTCCGCCACACCGTGTCAGGGGTGTAGGCCTGGGCGACCCGTTCGGGATCACGCGTGTTCCACGCGTCCTCGGCGGCCTGGACCTTCGCCCGGGCGCCGGCCTCGTCGAATGGCGGTACGGGTGGGCGCACGACCTCTCCTTCCTACGGACCTTGCGGTTACATCCTGCCGGAGCCCCGACCGGGCGCTTGTCGACACCTCGTACGCCGGGTGGCGCGCGTCACCCCGGGCGTCCACGCGGGAACGACAGGTCGCCGGACCGCCGCTGTATCTCCCGACGACGATGAGGGAAGCTACTCGATCCACGGCACCACCGAGCTCGAGCCCCAGCGCGCCGTCGCGCCGCGCGCGCGACCCGTCCGCAGCGTCGTCCTGCTCGGCGCACTGACCGCGCTTCCGGCCCTCGCCATCGACGCGTACCTCCCGGCGCTGCCTCGCTCGCACGAGACATCCACGCCACGGCCTCGACCACACAGCTCACGCTCACCGCCGTCCTCGTCGGGCTCGCCCTCGGCCAGCGGCTGACCGGTCCGTGAGCGACCGGCTGGGTCGCCGCCTGCCGCGCTGCTCACCGGCCTCGGCGTGTTGGTCGTCACTCTCTGCTGTGCGCCCTCACGCCACCGGTGGAGGTCCTCGTCGGGCTCCGCCTGCTGCAGGGGCTCGGCGGAGGCGGCGCAGTCGTGGTGGTCCGCGCGATGGTGCCCGACCAGCCCGAGGGCCGGGCGGTGGCACGGGCCTTCGCCGCGCTCATGCTCGTCATGGGTGTTGCGCCGATCGCCGCGCCCGTCATCGGAGCGCAGCTGCTCCGGGTATCGACGTGGCACGCAGTGCTCGTCGTCCTGGCCCTCGTCGGAGCCATCTTGTTCGTCGCGACCGCCCGTCAGCTGGCTGAGACCCTGCCGGTGGAGCGGCGGTCCCCAGCGGGGGCGGGCTCGACGCTCCGTGTCTTCGGCGAGCTTCTCCGCGACAGGGGCTTCGTGCGTGCGCCTTCGCGGGTGCCTTCGCCTTCGCCGCGATGTTCGCCTACATCTCAGCGTCGTCGTTCGTGCTCCAGAACCTGTACGGCCTGTCCCCGTCCGGCTTCAGTGCCGTCTTCGCCGGAAACGCCGCAGGCTCATCGCGCTGAGCCAGCTGAGTGGACGGCTGGTCGGACGCGTCGGTCCCCGCCCGCTCCTGCTGACCGGGGTCCGCACCGCCATGACCGGCGGCGTGGGCCTGCTCGCGTCGGTCCTCAGCGGCGCGCCGCTTCCCGTCGTGGCAGCGGTACGGCGGTGCCGCTCGGCGTCGTCGTCGCGACCCTCACGGTGGCCGCTGCTGTCACCGTGGCGCTGAGTCCCCGCGCGGAGGAACGGGTCCCCACCGCCGCAGGTCCGCGGTGAGGGACCGTGACAAGGCCCCGAGCCCGGAGGCTCCACTCGGCTGACGTCCCACGGGGCCGACCGGGGAAGATGGCGCCGTGCGCGCCGTCCTCTACCGCCGGTTCCGCGAGACCCCACGCGTCGAGAACGTCCCCGAGCCCGTCGTGGCCGGCGACGCCGCACTCGTACGGGTGCGTGCCACCGGCGTATGCCGCAGTGACTGGCACGGGTGGCAGGGGCACGACGACGACATCACGCTCCCGCACGTGCCGGGACACGAGTTCGCCGGCGAGGTGGTGGCGGTCGGCACCGACGTACGGCGGTGGGAGACCGGCCGCCGCGTCACGGCCCCGTTCGTCTGCGCCTGCGGCGACTGCCCCGAGTGCCTCGCCGGCGACCACCAGGTCTGCCGCCGCCAGGAGCAGCCCGGGTTCACCTACTGGGGATCGTTCGCCGACCTCGTGGTCGTGCCGAGGGCGGACGTAAACCTGGTCAGGCTGCCCGACGACCTGGCGTACGACGCGGCCGCCGGCCTCGGGTGCCGCTTCACGACGTCGTTCCGTGCAGTGGTGCACGTCGGGGCGGTCCGCGCAGGGGAGTGGCTCGCCGTACACGGTTGTGGGGGTGTCGGCCTTGCCGCTGTCGCGATCGGCGCCGCGGCGGGCGCGCGAGTCATCGCGGTCGACGTCGGCGCCGGCGCGCTCGAGCTCGCGTCCGCGCTCGGTGCCGAGGTCACGATCGACGCGAGCGTGGCGGACAGCGCCGCCGCGGTCACCGACGTGACCGATGGCGGCGCGCATGTCTCTCTCGACGCGCTGGGCTCACCCGACACGTGTGTGGGGTCGATCCGGTCGCTGCGCCGGCGCGGGCGTCATGTGCAGGTGGGTCTGCTGCCGCCCGCCGCGGGGCGAACGGACGTCCCCATGGACCTCGTCGTCGCCCGCGAGCTCGCGGTCCTGGGCAGTCACGGCATGGCCGCGCACCACTATCGCGAGGTGCTCGCTCTGGTGTCGCGCGGGGTGCTCGACCCCGGTCGACTCGTCCGCCGGCACGTGAGCCTGGAGGAGGCCGGCGACGCGCTGGCCACGATGGCGTCCTCCCCCGGCGCGGGGATTACCGTCGTACGGCCGTAGCGGAGGCTCCGTGGACCCGACGCGCGTCGCCGTAGCCGATGACAGCAATGGCGCCGGTGTGACACCTTCGGCTCAAGGTTGCGGTCGTGGTGTCACATCCTGCGTGGTAACCTGGCAAACCACGGAGCACTTCGCGGCGGAGGACGACGCATGGCCGGGCTCACGCACGACACCGCAACGACGCAGTCCCTGGCGCGGGACTTCGAGGCGATCCTCGAGGCCGACCAGCGGGTCGAGCCGCGCGACTGGATGCCCGAGGGCTACCGCAAGACGCTGATCCGCCAGATCGCCCAGCACGCCCACTCCGAGATCATCGGCATGCAGCCGGAGGGCAACTGGATCACCCGCGCCCCGTCGCTGCGCCGCAAGGCGATCCTCATCGCGAAGGTCCAGGACGAGGCCGGGCACGGGCTGTACCTCTACGGCGCGGCCGAGACGCTCGGCGCCGACCGCGACGAGCTGCTCGACCTGCTGCACAAGGGCAAGCAGAAGTACTCCACGATCTTCAACTACCCGACCGTCTCCTGGGCCGACGTGGCCGCGATCGGCTGGCTCGTCGACGGCGCCGCGATCATGAACCAGGTGCCGCTGACGCGCTGCTCCTACGGCCCGTACGCCCGCGCGATGATCCGGGTCTGCAAGGAGGAGAGCTTCCACCAGCGGCAGGGCTTCGAGGCGATGACCGTGCTCGCCAAGGGGTCGCCCGCGCAGCGGAAGATGGCGCAGGACGCGCTCGACCGGTGGTGGTGGCCGTCGCTGATGATGTTCGGCCCGTCCGACGAGAACAGCCCGAACAGCGCCCAGTCCATGGCGTGGGGCATCAAGCGGTTCTCCAACGACGAGCTGCGCCAGCGGTTCGTGGACGCCACCGTGCCGCAGGCGGAGTACCTCGGGCTGACCGTGCCGGACCCGGACCTGCGGTGGGACGCCGACGGCGGCCACTACCGGTTTGGCGAGATCGACTGGACCGAGTTCTTCGAGGTGATGAAGGGCAACGGCCCGTGCAACCGCCAGCGGCTCGCCCGCCGCGTCGCCGCGCACGAGGACGGCGCGTGGGTACGGGAGGCGGCCGCGGCGTACGCCGCCAAGTCCGCTCGGCGCGCTGCGTGAGCGAGCTGACCGCGGAAGGCGGGCACGGCGCGATCC
>JALYMU010000336.1 GCA_030773595.1 Actinomycetota bacterium
GCGCAGAGGTTCGGGAACGGCACGGCGCTGACCATCAGCGCGGCGAGCGCGGCCGCGACGAGGAGTGCGAGGACCGGCGTCGGGTCCAGTGTGGCGACCAGCATCACGGCAAGCCCTGCGACAGGGACCGGAAGCCCCACGAACGAGCGCCGCTGCTTGACGAGAGGGAACCGCGCCAGCCGCCACGCGCCGCAGAGCACGAAGGAGCCGGCGACGAGGGCACGCACCGGCAGCGGGGCGGACAGCGCCCCGAGGTAGGTCGCCATGGCAGGCACGACGCCGAAGGAGACCATGTCGGCGAGGGAGTCCAGGGCCGCGCCGAAGGTCGCGTCCTTGCCCTGCCGGCGCGCGAGGGGACCGTCCACGGCGTCGAACCCCGCCGCGAGGGCGACGAGGGCCGCAGCCCAGACCGCACTGGTCGGGAGGACGACGAGCGCTGCGAACCCCGAGGCGATGTTCCCGCTAGTGATCAGGTTGGGCAGCGTGACGAACTCGCGCATGGGCGTCTCCGTCCTCGCGGTAGTGCGCCAGGGCCGTGACACCCGCACGGACGCGGTCACCGGGGCGAACCAGAACCTCGGCGCTGCCCACGGGCAGGAGCACGTCCGTCCGGGAACCGAAGTGGATGAGGCCCAGGTGCTGGCCCGGCCGGACCTGGTCCCCTATACCCACCCAACACCGGATCGTGCGTGCGATGAGCCCCGCGATCTGCACGACCACGACGCGACCGTGGTCGGTGTCGAGCGCGAGGCGGTTGCGGGTGTTGTCCTCCGCGCTGCCGAACAGCGCCGGCGCGAACCCGCCGCGGATCTCCTCGCGCTCGACCACGACGCCGCCGACCGGGCTGCGGTTGACGTGGACGTTGTGCAAGGAGAGGAACGTCGAGATGCGCAGGGCTTTGCCCTCAGGCATCCACGGCTCCTCCACCGGCTCCTCCACGCCGGCGATGAAGCCGTCGGCCGCCGCGTAGACCGTGCCGGGCTCGGGCACGAGCGGGCGGTCGGGATCGCGGAAGAACAGCGTGATGGCGCCCGCCAGGCCGAGCACGGACAGGCCGAGACGGGGGCGTACCGGTACCAGCGCCGCGCCGGCGGCCACGGTGGGCAACACGTAGCGGCGCGCCTCCGGCCAGGTCCGACGGCTCACCGGCGCCCGCCCGCAGCGCCGGCGCGGCACGCGAACAGCCACGCGGGTGGGACGTTGACCAGGCAGATGCTCCGTCGTACGTCGGGCCAGCGCCGGCGCAGCTCACCGAGGACCATCGGGGAGTACTGCAGGACGAGCATGGTCCCGCCCGGCGCGAGAACCTTCGCCGAGGTGTCGAGGACGGCCGTGCGCACGGAGGCGGGCAGGGACGTGTAGGGCAGGGCGGACACCATCACGTCGGCCTGGGCCCCGGCGAGATAGGCGTCGACCTTCTCCGCGGAGTCGGCGACGACCTCCAGGCGTGGGTCGCGCAGGCGGGCCGAGATCCCGGCCGCGAGGTTCCGGTCGATCTCGAACGCCAGCAGCCGGGCGCCCGGCTTGAGCCGGGCGAGGATCTCCTCGGTGTAGACGCCGGTCCCTGCCCCGAGCTCCACGACGACGTCGGCGCGCGGGAGGTCGCCCATGTCGAGCATGGTCCGCACCGCGCGTCGGGACGTGGGAAGCACCGCCCCGACCTGGCGCGGGTGGGCGAGGAAGGACCGGAGGAACCGGACCCGGTCACGGACCCCTGTGATCACGACTGCGCTCCTCCAGGCGCCGAACCGAGGGCCCGGCTTGCTCCGCGGCGCCCGGGATGCCCGGGTGGCCGTTCGCGGCAACCTACCCCAGGCGGGCGTACGGCGGCCACGTGACCGCGCGCACATCGGGTGCAGGGCAGCCACGCGAGCGTGCGGTCGAGCGTCGGGCCGGCGCTCAGGCGGACTCCCGCACGACCAGCTCCGTCGGGAGCATGACGGGTTTGACCGGCGTCTCGCCGGCCATCCGGGCCAGCAGCAGCTTGACCACGGCGATGCCCATGTCGGCCACCGACTGGCGGACCGTCGTGAGCGGCGGGTCGGTCCACCGCGAGATCTGCTCCACGTCGTCGTAGGAGGTGACCGCCACGTCGTCCGGGATCCTGCGACCGGCCCGGCTCAGGGCGCGCAAGGCCCCGGCCGCCATCGCGTCCGAGGCGACGAAGACACCGTCGATGTCGGGGGACTGCTCGAGCAGCGCGGTCATGGCTGCTTCGCCGCTCGGGCGGGTGTAGTCGCCCTGCGCGACCAGGCGCGGGTCCGCGTCGCCGGCGACGTCGCGGTAGCCCCGAAGGCGTTGCACGGCGGCGTACTCGTCCTGCGGTCCGGTCACGGTCGCGACCTTGGTGCGTCCGATGTCGAACAAGTGGCGCGTGGCGGTCCTGGCCCCGGCCCGGTTGTCGAAGTCGACGTAGAGAAGGTCCGAGACCCGGCCCCACGGCCGGCCGGCGAAGACCACGGGCAAGGGAAGGGAGCGGACCACCGCGGGCAGCCGGTCCCTGCGGTGCGGCGCGAGCGCGATGGCGCCGTCGACGTGGCCTCCGGCGATGAAGCGCTCGGCCCGGCGCGACTCGTCCTCCCCGTTGACCATGAGCAGGACAAGCTGCAGGCCGACGACGGAGAGCTCACGGCTCGTCGTACGGATGATCGTGGAGAAGAACGGGTCGTCGAGGACGAGGGACTCCGGCTCGGACAGGACCATGGCGATCGTCTCGGTCCGCTGCGTGACCAGGGTCCGGGCCGCGAGGTTCGGGACGTAGCCGAGCTCGCGGACCGCGCCCTCGACGAGTTGGCGGACCTCCGGGCTGACCTTCGGCGATCCGTTGACCACCCTCGACACGGTCGCGCGGGAGACGCCCACGTGCGCGGCCACGGCTTCCAGCGTCGGCCGGTCACGACCGGGAATCGCCATCGACACCCCTCCTTCGGTCCGGAGGTCAGGCTATCGGCGGGGTTGCGGCGTGCACGGCGCGCTCCCGCCACAGACCTCCGCCGCGTCGCGGCGCACCGCTACACTCCGCCCGTCCCCACCGAGGAGGCCGGGCAGTCGTGGCGAGCAGGGACCAGGCGACCCGCAGCCCCGTGCCTGCGCGCCCGGTTAGCCAGCGCGACGTCCGCGACCAGAACCTCCGTCTCGCCCTGCGTGCCGTCGCCGACGGTGGCGCGACCACCCGCGCCCGCGTGGCCGCCGAGATCGGCCTGACCAAGGCGACCGTGTCCGCGCTCGTGGAGCAGCTGGGCTCCGCGGGACTGGTCGTCGACCACGGGCCGGCGGCCACCGGGCGGCTCGGGCGCCCGGGCAGCGTCATCGCGCTCGACGCCGACGGCGGTCCCGTCGGGCTGGGGCTCGAGATCAACGTCGACTACCTGGCCGCCTGCGTGGTGGACCTCGCCGGGGACGTGCGGGCGCTCGAGGTACGCCCGGTGGACAACGTCGGGCGCGGCCCTCGGCCGGTTCTGGCGAGCGCGATCCGGCTCGCCCGACGCACCCTCGACGCGGTCGACCGGCCACGCGGGCTGGCCGGGGTGACGGTCGCCGTACCCGGCCCGGTGGAGCAGGCGACCGGCACGCTGGTCAGCGCGCCGAACCTCGGGTGGGCGCGTACGGCGGTCGCCGAGCACGTCGCCGCCGGCCTCGGCGTCCCCCGGGGTGCCGTCGCGCTCGACAACGAGGCGAACCTCGCCGCCCAGGCGGAGGCGTGGGCGGGTTGCGCCCGCGGAATCGAGGACTTCGTCGAGGTCGTCGGTGAGATCGGTGTCGGCGGCGCCCTGGTCCTCGACGGGACGCTCTTCCGCGGGGTGCACGGATTCGCCGGCGAGATCGGGCACGTCGCGGTCGTCACCGGTGGCGAGCAGTGCGGCTGCGGAGCGCACGGCTGCCTGGAGACGGTGGCGGGACAGCGCGCGCTGCTGGCCGGCGCCGGCATCGACGCCACCGTCGGCACGCGGATGGGCGGGACGAGCGCGGCGGCCGCCATGGTCGTCGAGCGGGCCAGAGCCGGTGACGCGGCCACGCTG
>JALYMU010000337.1 GCA_030773595.1 Actinomycetota bacterium
CCCCCGCCGACTGCACTCCGGCCTCGATTACAACACCCCACAAGAGGCGCTCAATCAGTGGACGAAACAGCAGACCGCAGCATAGAATAGTCAATCAGCGCGGTCCGAAAAGCGCGGGGCAGATCAAGATGAGTTGAGCGACGGCAAGCCGGAACGTGGGGATTATGATTCTGGGCTGTCTCTCGGTTTCGGCCCGACGGATATCGCTGTTGCGGACAAGTACGAGTGGCTCCAAGCACTTCGCCGCGAAGGACGCGAGGACATCGGTGGGGTTGGCGCCACGGTCTTGTCCCCCGCGGTGAAGGGACCACTCGTCGCGTTGGCCCAGTTACCGCCTGACGCGGTCCCCCCAGCCGACCCCTCCAGAGAGGTTCTCGTCGCCGTCGTCGGCCGCGACCGAAGGGACCGACCTGAATGGGCGCCACGGTTCTGGGCGTAAGGGACAGCCTCTCGTCTCCACGTCCGGACTGACACAGAGCCGCCTGAGTTCAGGCGGTCGTAGCACTTGATCTGGGGTGTGGCGGGAAAGGATCCGCCGCATGCGCAGGATGTTGACCGCAGCCGACCGTGAGGAGATCGCTCAAGGGGCCTGGCCGAGGGCCTGGAACTGAAGCAGATCGCGGTCGGGATCGGTCGGTGTCGCTCGGTCGTGTCCCGGGAGGTCCGCCGTCATGGCGGCCGGGGCGGTTACCGCCGCGAGCACGCCGAGGACAGGGCCGTGGCCGCACGGTGCAGGCCGAAAGTCCCGGCGGTCGACCGCCACCCGCGGCTGCGGGCAGACGTCCGCCGGCTGCTCCGGACGGGTTGGTCTCCGGCGTCGATCGCGGGCGGGTTGTCCCGCCTGCACTCCGACGACCACGCTCTGCGCGTGTCGGCACGAAGCGATCTACACCTGGGTCTACGCCACGCCCGTCTCGACCCTGGCGCGGGAGCTGATCGCCCTGCGCACACGGCGCACAGGCCGCGTCGCCCAGGGTTCCCGCCAGCCCCGGTCGCCGCGGATCAAGGACCCCAGATGCGCGGTCACCCGCCCTGTAACGCCGCCTCGACCGCCTGCTCGATCATGTCTGCGAGCAGCCCACCCTCACCAGTCAGCTGCACCCCCTGGACGTGCGCCTGCTCGACCAGCCGAGCGACCTCAGCACTGAGCCCGTTCGGCACACCCGGCCCAGACGCCACCGCATCCGACCTCACAGTCATGAGTTCTCGACCTTCGTTCCGAGCAGATGTGGCCAAGCCGCCGGGTCAGCCTCAATGCGGTCGCCGGGGTGGTCGACCACCGTCTTCGCCACGTCGCGGAGCTTGACGTTGGTGTACTTGGAAAGCCGGACGAGGACCGCGAACGCTGCTTCCTCCTCGAGGCTGTAGCGCTCCCTGAGCATGCCGACCGCCTGACCGATGAGGTGCCTGGTCTCCAACGCGTCGCGAAGCTGAGCAACCTCGGCGGCCGCGGCCGCCACCTGCTCCAGCGCTTCCTGTCGGTCCTCGGCAGCCTGCTCACGGTTCGCGGCCGACGCTGCGCGCGCCGTGGCGGCTCGCCGGCGATCGAGGGATGCATCCGCGCGGTCCCCTGCCGCAGCGTCGCGCAACTCACCCGCGAGCAAGCGGTCACCGAACCGGGCGTCAGGCTCGTACGGGCTTTCGCGTACCCACCGGTCCCGCTTAGACGCAGTGACGTCACGGTCGAGAGCCTGAACGTCCCGCGCCTGCGCCGCCGCGTCGAACTCCAGCGCCAACACGTCGCGGTCCGTGGCGAGCTTGTCCCGCTCCCGCGCCAGCGCGAGAAGCGCCTCCGGGGTCGGGTCACCGGCGAGTGCTTCCGCCTCGCGCCGGCCGAGGTCGGCCTCCGCTTCAGCCAGCCGTCTCTCCCACGCCGCTGCGCTCTCCTCACTCATGGCATGGACGCTAGCGACCCGGACGGCGAGATCGCCATTCTCACCATCCCGCCGCCTCGGCAACTGACGCGCACTCCCGCCAAGCCGATCCGGTTGCGGGACGTCCGTCGCTAGGGTCCAGGCGTGCCGACCGTCTCGCTCTTGTGCCTTGCCGCCGTTGTGGGCGCTGCGGGGAGCCGGTCGCTTCACGGTCCCGTGAAGGATCGGCTACCGAACAAGATCCGCAGACGCCTGCGGCCGGCTGTGTGGCACTTACCGCTCTGGAACCGCGCCAAGTACCGCTGCAAGTCGCAGTGTCGTGCGGTCCGCCGGGGCTCTCCCAAACGACGGCCGCCTCAGGGGGTCAACGCACCACTTGACCTGCCGAGAGGTGTACCAGGTGGCCGAGGAACCCGAGCCTCCTCAGGCGTAGCGGGGCGGCTCCTGGCTCGGGTCGGCTTCCACGACGTCCAGGCGTGGGTCGTCCAGGAGCGCTTGGATAGCTATGGGGTCGGCGCCGATGCCGGCATAGTGCGGGTCGACGTCGCGGGCAAGGCGTCACGCGTGGTCGGCGGGCCAGACGAACGCCGGCGGGGGCGCCCAATCGTGAGATCCGGACGGTTCCTGCGGCGCTCCCCAGTTGCCCAAGTACCACGCTCCCTGGAACAGGAAGTAGTCGCGGTTGGGAATCCTCACCATTGCGGCGCTGTGGGTGGGCCGACGGCCGTGGCGGCGAGGGGCGGGAGATCCGCCGACCGCGCGCGTCGCCGCGGCGCCCGGCGCCTAGACCGGAGTCGTTGTCAGGGAGGCGTCGGCAGCAATCCAGCGGCCTCGCCCGAGCCGCTTGGCCTCATACATCGCCGCGTCGGCCGCACGCAGGAGCGACTCACGAACGTCCCCGGGGGGCACGTCGCGTCCGCGCGCCATCCCGACGCTGGCACCGACCGTGAGCAGCTGGTCCTCGAACGGCACCGGCTCGGCCACCTCGCGCACGATGCGGTCGGCGAGGGCCGTCGCCTCGTCGTGGCCGACCCGCGCCACGCACAGGACCGCGAACTCGTCGCCGCCGAGACGGGCGACGACGTCTCCGTGTCGGACGGCGCAGCGTAGCCGCTCCGCCACGGCGAGCAGGACCGCGTCACCCGCCTCGTGCCCGTCGAGGTCGTTCACCGCCTTGAAGCCGTCGAGGTCGATGTAGAGCTGGACGCCGTCGCGTCCGTGCACGTCGAGGGAGTCGTGGAGGACCCGTCGGTTCACCAGGCCGGTGAGCGGGTCGTGGTCGGCCTGATAAGCCAGGCTCTGTTCGGCGCGCTCCTGCTCTCGCACGGCCCCGGTGAAGCGTGCCAGCACGGCGCCGGCCGTCAGGACCGTGGCGACGAGCAGGACCGTGCGCGCCATGGGATCGGTGGTGGGGCGGGTCACCGCCAGGATCGGGGCGGTCACCAACGCGGCTCCGAGGAACAGGACCCGTGCGGGGTGCAGCGTCCGTGTCCGCACGGCACGAGCTGTCAGCTCCGCGCTGCCGGGGTGCGCGAGCGCCGCGATCAGCAGGCCATTGCTCAGGAGGATGAGACCGGAGGTCGCGGCGAACGCCGCGTCCGCGTCCACGGGAAACAGCCCGTAGGCGACGTCACAGACGATCGCGATCGAGGTCGAGGTCACGAGCAGCCGGGTCGGCACGCCTCGCGCACCCGGGGAGAGGACCAGCAGCAGCACACCGGCGAGCAGCAACACATCACCCAGCGGCCGGTACAACAGGCTGAAGATCGCGGAAGCCGGGAGCTCGCCTTGCGCCAGCACCGGCTCGACGAGGATCCGCCACAACGCGATGGCCGCCGCAGTTGCCAGCGTCATCATGTCGAGCACACCTGCTCGCAGCTGGCCGCGCGCGCGACGGCGAGCCATCACGATCAGCGCGCCGCCCAGGCCGAGATATCCCAGGATCGTGACGACGTCGAGGACGACGACAGGCAGGGTCTCCCATTGCAGGTACCACGCCGCCAAGCCCAGGGAGTCGTTGGTCAGCCAGCAGAGCTGCCCTGCGATGACCAGCGCCCACGGCGCCCGGGACACGCGCGTTCGCTCTCTGCGCGCGGCCACGAGCGCCACCGCCAGGACCATGACATAGCCGGCGAAGTAGGACGCGTCGGACGCGGGCAGGGCGACGAACGCCGTGACGCACGTGAGCACGCTGAAAGCGACGACTGCCGCCAGGAAGAGACGGAGCGCGCGCGGACTCATGCGACGTCCATCGACATCCCGTGTGCCGCACTTGAGGACGCATGTGCCGGCCGCCCCGGCGTCGTACGTGGTCCGCGCGATGTCAGCGGTGGGCCTGCACCGATCCCTCAGCGACCGCGAGCAGCCGCGTACCGCTCTCGGACCTGCTCGTGGCGCGCCAGCTCGGAGCGGGCCGGCTCCAGCACCCGCCGCTGGGCGACGGTGGCCACGGA
>JALYMU010000338.1 GCA_030773595.1 Actinomycetota bacterium
CGGCGGCGCCGATGGTGGCGCCGATGGTGGCGCGGGCGGCGGTGCGGACGGCGGCGCCGACGGCGGTGCCGATGGTGGCGCGGACGGCGGCGCCTGAGCGTTTCCATGCACTTGTGCACTGACGGCGCCGGTGACGGCGTGCCCACGTCAGCCCTCGATCCCGTCCACCCAGGCGAGCCGGGCGACGGTTCGGCTGTGGACGCGCCGTCACCCGTCCGGCCGGCGCTCGAGCGGTGCGTCGCGATTCCGGCCGCGGACTTCGCCGTACACCACTGGGGACGCGAGCCGCTGCTGACCCGCGCCGGGGACCTCCCGTCGGGGTTCTCGGACCTTCTCGACCTGGCCGCCGTCGACGAGCTGCTGTCCCGCCGCGGACTGCGCACGCCGTTCCTCCGCATCGCGAAGGACGGGACCGTCGTCCCGCAGAGCCGGTACACTGGCCGCGGTGGCGCGGGAGCGGAGGTCGCCGACCAGGTCCTCGACGAGCGGGTCCTCGAGCTGTTCGCGGACGGGTCGACCGTCGTGCTGCAGGGCCTGCACCGCATGTGGCCGCCCGTGGTCGACTTCACGACTGCTTTGGCCGCGGAGCTGGGTCATCCGGTACAGGCCAACGCATACGTCACTCCCCCGCAGTCGCGCGGCTTCTCCGCGCACTACGACGTCCACGACGTCTTCGTGCTGCAGCTTGCGGGCAGCAAGCGCTGGGTGATCCATGCACCTGTGCATCGCGACCCGCTCCGCAGCCAGCCGTGGACGGACTTCCGGTCGGCCGTCGCCACAGCGGCCCGCGACAGCGACCCCCTCATCGACACAGTGCTGGACGCCGGCGACTGTCTCTACCTGCCACGCGGCTTCCTGCACTCCGCGCAGGCGCTCGGCGGCGTGTCGGCGCACCTGACGGTCGGGATCCACACCGTCACCTGCTACGGGCTGGCCGAAGCGATGCTGCAGCTCGCCAAGGACGACCCGGACCTGCGCTCGTCCCTGCCGATGAACCTGGACCTCTCCGACGCCCAGATGCTTCAGGAGGCGATCGGTGACACGGTCGCGGTGCTCGTCTCACGGCTGCGCGCGCTGAACCCCGAACACGTCGTCCGGCAGCTGCGCTCGACGGCCTGGCCCGGGTCCCGCCCCGCTCCGCTCGCACCGCTGGCTCAAGCTGCGGCACTGCGCGAGCTCGACCCCGACTCCCGCGTCCGATGGCGGCCCGGGCTGCGCGTCGCCGTCGAGCGGGGATCGGGGGCCGACGCGACGGTGCTGGACCTGCCGGGCCGGCGCGTTTCGCTGGAGGGGCCCGTGCGACAGGCGGTGGACGTCCTCGTGTCAGGTACGCCGGTCCGGGTCGGCGACCTGCCGGGCCTTCCTGCCGACGCCGCGGTCGACCTCGCCGCAAGGTTGCTGCGCGACGGCGTGCTGGTCCCGGCGCCGGCATGACCGATGACGTGGGCGCCGCCCCGTACCGGTGCGCGCCGGCGGCTCAGGCACGCGGTGACGACCCTGTCGCGACCGCCCCACCCGCCCCCCGCTGGTTCCTGATCGAACAGCCCGGTCCGTGGGGGCGCAACGCGTTGCGCGAATCCCTCCTGGACAGCGGAGTGGCGGGAGCGCTGGCCCAACGCGCCGCCGTCGCCGGCGTCCGGATCGTCCTGATCCGACGGCCGGGGCGGTCGGCTCCGGCTCCGCGGCGGTGGGGCTACGCCGACACCCACCTCGGGCGGGAAGGGCTGTGGTGGGGCACGTACGACGACGACGCCGACCTGCTCGGCGTACCCCTGGACGGGTCAGAGGGGACGCTGTCCACCGCACCGGCGTTGCTGGTCTGCGCCCACGGTCGCCACGACCCCTGCTGCGCGATGCGCGGCCGGCCCGTCGCCGCCGCGCTGGCGCAGGCGTACCCCGACGCCACGTGGGAGTGCAGCCACGTCGGCGGTGACCGCTTCGCGGCGAACCTCGTCGTCCTGCCGCACGGGCTCTACTACGGGCACATGACACCGGAGCTCGCGCTCACCGCGGTGAAGGCGTACGGCGAGGGGCGCGTGCTGGCATCCGCCCTGCGCGGGCGGGCGTCGCTGTCCCCGGCGGTGCAGGCTGCTCAGCACCATGCCAGGATCGCGATCCGGGATGGTGTGTTGGGGCGCGAGGTCCTGCAGCCGGACGCCCAGGGCTCCGGCTCCCGCGCGGACGAGGACGGCCTTGCTGCCCTGTGGCCCGTCGCGGTCGAGCACCTCGACGAGACGACGTCCCGAGTCGTGTTGGCGCACGACGGGTCGCTCCTGCACGTCACGGTGCGCTGCGAACGAGCCCCGGCGGAGGTCTTGACGTGCGGCGCGCCCGAGGCCTCGGCTGCCCGGCGCTGGCGGCTCACCGACCTCGCCGTCGAGACAGGGGTGTAGGTCGTCCGCGGGCGCCGCCGCGACGGCGGTGTCAGCAGCGGCGCGAGGCCGGTGTCAGCAGCGGCGCCTGTGGAGGTACGGCACGACGTACCAAAGCAGCACGAACCACGCCCCCAGCAAGCCGGCCAGGACCGCCGCGAGCGTTGTCCCGACCGTCACGGACAGGACCAGCAGCACGGCACTCACCATCGCCACGGCGAGTAGCCCCAGCCCGGCGATGGCCATGCGGTTCGCGACGTCGACGAGGGCGCCCTTCTGCCGTCGACGGAACAGCAGCCGGTGGAAGGAGACCGGACCGATGAGCAGCGCGGTGGCCGCCGCAGCGCTGAGCAGCGTGGTGATGTACAGCCCGCGCTGGAACGGTGTGATGTCGCCGAAGCGCGGCGTGAAGGCCATCGTCAGCACGAAGGCGAAAAGGATCTGCGTGCCGGTCTGGGCCACGCGAAGCTCCTGCAGGAGCTCGACGTAGTTGCGGTCGAGGCGCTGGTCCTCGGTTTCGTTGCGCGCCCGGGCGTGCGGGGAGCGGCTCTGCGGCTCCTCGCAGTCGTCAACCGCCTCCAGCCGTTTGCTGCTCGCCGCCCACCCGTCCATTGCGGGGACTTACCCGGCCGGCGGACGCGGCACACGGCAGCGTGGAACGCCCCCGTGGACGGTGATCAGCGTCCGTGGGTCACGATCCAGCACGCCACGGCAGCGGCAGCGGCCGCGTTGAGGGAGTCGACCCCGCGGGCCATCGGTATCCGGACCGCCGTGTCGGCGGCCTCGACCCAGCGCCGCGAGAGACCCGGGCCCTCGGCGCCGAGGAGCAGTGCGCACCGGCGCAGCCGCTCGGGCGGCAGGGCATCGAGGGGTACGGCGTCGGGGGCGGGAGTCAGTGCGAGGACCGACATTCCAGCGTCCCGCAGCAGGTCCAGCCCGCCGTACCAGTCGTCGAGCCGGGCGTAGGGCAGGGTGAAGACCGCGCCCATCGAGACTTTGACCGCCCGCCGGTAGAGCGGGTCGGCGCACCGAGGGCTGAGCAGGACCGCGTCCATGCCGAGGGCGGCAGCCGACCGAAATACCGCCCCGACATTGGTGTGGTCGATGAGGTCCTCGAGTACGACGACCCGTCGCACCCGGGCCAGGAGCTCTGGCGCCGGGGGGAGCGGCAGACGTCCCATCGCGGCGAGGGCGCCGCGATGGACCCGGAAGCCGGTGACCTGCTCCATCAGCGACTCGTCGGCGACAAGGACGGGGCAGCTCACGGCCGCCACCACGTCGGCCAGCCCAGGGAGCCACTTCTCGGTCAGCAGGAGCGAGCGCATCGGGTAGCCGGCCGCGACGGCGCGGCTGATGACCTTCTCGCCCTCGGCGACGAAGAGGCCCTCCGCGGGTTCCTTGACCCGGCGCAGCTCCACGTCGGTGAGCGTCACGTAGTCCGACAGCCGCGGGTCGGCCAGGTCGTCGACGCGCACGGGCTCGCTCACGTCGGGCATCCTGCCAAGCCCGGCGGGAAGGCCTCGGACCGCGCCACGGTGCACCGCACGGATCGACACTGTTCTGTCAGTGCGGTCGCCTAGCCTGCGTCCATGGTCGTTTCCCGGGGCGTCGCCGAGCGGACTCGTGCGCTGCGATGGGTGCTCGCGGTGCTGCTCGCGCTCGGGGCCGTCGCCGCCGTGGTCAGCGGCATCGCGCAGGTCTGCCCCGAGACCGCGGTCGGCGAGCGCGTCGTGCAGCTCTGCCGTCCACCTCGGCTCGGCGACGGCGTGACGCTGGGATTCGGTCTTGTCCTCGCCCTGCTGCTGCTCCCCGACCTCGCGGAGGTCAACGTGCCAGGACTGGTGCAGCTGAAGTCCAGGCTGGCCGAGCAGGACGAGCGCATCGCCGGCCTCGAGGCCCACCTGTCGCAGCTCACCAATGCCCAGGCGGTTGCCGGTGGCGCGGTCGTCAACGTCGTCAGCGGGCTGGACACGGGCCGCCTTGCGGTCGACCGCGTCGAGGCGCAGGAGGCGTCGGAGGGGCTGGAGCGGCGCGGCGACCCGTTCGCCGACACGCGTGACGCCCGCGACCGGGCCCGCTATGTCGCCGCCGAGCTCGTGGTCGCGCATCTCGGTGATCTCGGCTCCGGCGACCTGGCTGAGGCGAATCTGCGTCTGTACCTCCCGGCCGACGACGGGCGGGTCCTCCGTCCGGTGCTCGACGAGCCGGGCTCACGCCGCCACGCCGACGACTGGCCCATCGGACACGGAGCCGTGGGCACCGCATGGCGGGACGGGGAGATCGTGGTGGCGCGCGGCGACGAGATCACCGCGGGCATGGGTTCGCTCGCGCCCGAGCGCGCTGCGCGCTACCGGGACCTGGCGGTGATCGTGGCCCTGCCGGTCTTCGATGCCGGGCGCCGGCCGATCGCCGTGCTGAGCGCTTCGAGCCGGGACCCATCCCACGGACTGGATTCCGACGAGACGCTCAGCGACCTGCTGGCCGCGACCGAGGTCGTCGCGCGCGTGCTGGTGGACTTGCTGGGGTGGTCGAGCGACGGCGCTGCAGCGGCGGCCTGGACGCCGGTCGGCACGGCTGCGGGCGGTGTGGTCCCGTACCCGCCGCCGGCCACGGTGCCGCTCGCCACGGCCGCGGTTGTACCGCTAGTGACGGCCGCCGTCGCGCCACCGGTCTCGGGGGCCGAAGCCCGGCGAGGGCCCTCCGCCGCTGGAGCGCCGGGCGGGGCATCGGCTGCTGGGTCGGCTGGAGCGTCGCGTGCGGAGGACCGGTGAGGACAGCGATGTGGGTAAGAGTGCTTGGGCGAACAGATGCAGGACAACGACGAGGAGGACGTGGACAATGGCCGACATGCGCACCATCAAGGTGACCCCGCAGATGCGGGCAGAGGCTCTGCGCCGGGTCTACGCCGAGATGCCGCGCGTGCTGCGGCTCAGTGAAGGACACCTGCGCTGGATTGCGCGGGTCGACGAGGGGCGTCGCCGGTCCGTGGGAGCACCCCCAGCCCGCGCGGCGAGCTGACCGTCGGGCCCTAGGGTCCCGCCGACCTCAGGTCCGACCCAGCACGCGAGCTCCGCACGCGCTGCTGCACGAGTCACTTGCGGAGGAACTGCGCGATGGCGATGACACCGACCGTGACGATCACGCCGCGCAGCAACGAGTCGGGCAGGCGCCGTCCGACGGCGGCGCCGAGCTGACCACCGACGGTCGATCCGACCGCGATGACGCCGGCGTAGCCCCACGCGACATCCGCGACGATCGCGAACAAGACGGCGGCCGTGAGGTTGACCAGCGCCGCCAGCCAGTTCTTCGCGGCGTTGGAGCGCTGCACCGTCTCCCCCGTGAGCAGCGTGAGCAGCGCGACGTGCAGGACTCCCTGCGCCGCTCCGAAGTACCCCCCGTACGCCGAGGTCACGAACATGCCTCCGGCCAGCAGTGGCCCGACCGAAGCAGCACGCGACCTGGGACGGGACCTATCCAGCGCGCGACTGATCCAGGGCTGGAGCACCACGAGAGCGCACCCGAGCCCGATGAGCACCGGCACGATGGCGTCGAAGGCCCTTGAGGGCAAGGTGAGCAGCAGGATGCCGCCGGCCAGTCCCCCCGCGACGGCCACGAGGGACAGCGGGACGAGCCGGGCGCGCTGACCGGCCAGCTCACGCCGGTAGCCCCAGGCGCCACTGAACGACCCAGAGACCAGTCCCACGGTGTTGGTGACGTTGGCGGTCACCGGCGCAAGCCCGGCCGCAAGAAGGGCCGGGAAGGTGATGAGGGTCCCTGCCCCGACGACCGTGTTCATCGTCCCGGCGGCGAGCCCGGCGAGGAAGATGCCGAAGGCGGTCAGCAGCTCAGACGACGACATCGCGGCGCCCCGGCATGCGGGGCAATCTAGGGGAGCCCGACCGTGGTCCTGCAGCCGCCCCGGCGGCGCCACATGCGGGCCCGTGCCGCCGCCGGACGCGCCGGTGACTCGTTCACGTCCCCGGTCGCGCGGGCCCGAGCGGGTTCGGGAAGAGTGGCCGCATGGTATGGGACGTTGTGGTGGTCGGGTCCGGCCCTGCCGGGTCCACCGCCGCCATCGCCGCGCGCCGGGCGAGCCCGGACGCTCGCGTCCTGCTGCTCGACCGAGCCGACTTCCCGCGGGACAAGGCCTGTGGCGACGGCATCGCGCCGCAAGCCGTCGCGGAGCTGGCGCGGCTGGGCGTGCCCGACGTCGTCTCGGGCTATCCGCAGATCCGGCGGCTGCACATTCGCGCACCTCGCGGCGGCGAGGTGCGCGGATCAATGCGGCGCCCGGCGTACGTCGTCCCGCGGACGGTCCTCGACGCCCGCCTGCGGCACGCGGCTGTGGACGCCGGTGCCGCGGTCACCCGCCACCACGTCCGCGAGGTCCTCCTCCGCCACGACCGCGTGGTGCTCGACGGCAGCATCGAGGCACGCGCGGTGGTCGGTGCGGACGGCGCCGAGTCCGTCGTACGCCGCCGGCTCGGCCTGCGCCGCAACGGCCCCGGGCACGTCGCCCTCGCGCTTCGGGGCTACGCGCGCACGCCGGTCGGGGACCCGGCGACCGAGCAGCTGCTGTGCCTGAGCGCCGCGGGCTGGCCGGCGTACGCCTGGAGCTTCCCGATCGGCAACGGGTGGTCCAACGTCGGCTACGGAGAAGTGCTCCGCCGCGAGCGCCCGTCCAGAGCGCACCTGCTCGCCCGTCTCCAGGGCCTGCTGCCGGGGGGTACGGCGGACCTGCGTGACCTGGCTGCCCATCGGCTGCCGCTGTCCACGGACCGGCCGTGCGTCGGCAGCGGCCGCGTCGTGCTCGCCGGGGATGCCCTGTCGATGATCAACCCGTTCACCGGGGAGGGCATCTACTACGCCGTGGTGACCGGCGCGATCGCCGGCGCAGCGGCAACCATGGGCGCTCACGCCGCCCGCGCGGCGGCCGCGGCGGTAAGCGCTCGGCTCGGGGGCCACCTGCGTGACACCTCTGCGGTCGCCGCGGCGATGCGGTGGTCGCGCGTCGCGGACGCCGGCGTCGCCGCAGCAGCCGCCGACCGGCGCGTCTTCGAGGCGATCGTCGACCTCGGTCTCGGGGACGGGCGACTCGACGGCATGACGGTAGGGCGGGTCGCCCGGGCGCTCGCGCCGGTGGCGGGACCCGCGCGACGCGACGAGTGACCGCCCGGCCCGAGCCGGGACACGCGGGCGCGGAAGGGCCGGTGGCTACGTCCACCGGACACCCGGGGAAGGGAGCGGGCGGTCCCGTCGCGGCGGACGCCTGGCGGTACGGCCGGCATACTGCCAACCTGAGGGGAGACGCCGTCCGCGCTCGCGTGACGGCCCCAGCGTGGGAGGTTCCCGGTGGCGAACGACGTGCAGCCTGGCTCCGAGCGGTACCGGTCGCTCCCTTCGCCGGTGCGGCTGAGTGAGGCCACCACAGCCCAGGACGTCTCAGCACGGTCCAGGACAGCGGCCGCTGCGGCTGCAGCGCTCGTCGGTCCGCTGGCGGCCGCCGACGGCGCGACGGGGGCGGACGGGGACGGCGACTGAGCCGCCGGGCCTCGACGGGCGCGACGGGGACGGCGGCTGAGCGGCCCTGACCGCGGGTGTTGGCCGCCCCGGTGCCTCCGCACGGACGCTGGGGGAGCCGTTCCGTCAAGAAGGCGCCCCCGGGCGCCGGGCGAGTAAGGGTTGCTGCCGCGTGGTTCCGTCGTACCGCGATCGCGAGTGTCCTCGCCGCCCTCGTGATCTCCCCGGGTGTTCCCGCTGCGGGATCCGTGGGGGGTGACGCGGACGCGGCTCGCGAGGCGGCCCGCGTCGCCGCGGCGCGCGTGCAGGCCCTCCAGC
>JALYMU010000339.1 GCA_030773595.1 Actinomycetota bacterium
GCGTACGGCGAGCCGGACCCGCGCCGTCGCGGCGGGCGGCCCCACCGGCGGGACCTCAGGCCAAGGCGGCGTCGCCGGCCGCGATCGCGGGCGAGCCATGGACCCGGCGCACCCAGGCGTCGGGGTCGGCGATCTCGGCGGGCGTCGGGAGGGTCTCCGGCGAGGTCCACACGCGGTTGAACCCCGTCATCCCGACGGTCTCGATCACCGAACGGCAGAAGCGCGCGCCATCGCGGTACTGCCGCATCTTCGCGTCCAGCCCGATCAGGCGGCGGAAGACCTGCTCGAGGCGCCCCGCGCCGGCCCGGCGGTCCTGGAACCGGGCGCGGATCTCGTCGACCGTCGGGATCACGCTCGGGCCGACGCCGTCCATGACCACGTCGGCGTGGCCCTCGAGCAGCGACATCACGGCGGTGACGCGCTCGAGGATGGCACGCTGCTCGGGAGTCTGAACCGCCTCGAGCAGCGAGGTGGCGCCGGGCTCGCCGCGTACGGCCTCCCCGATCGCACCGGCCGCGGCGGCGAGCCGGCGCAGCACCGCGGAGGGGTCCACGTCGGTCGCGTCGAGCAGCGCCTGGATCTCGGAGAGCAGGTGCTCGCGCAGCCAGGGATTTGCGCCGAACTGGACCCGGTGGGTCTCCTCGTGCAGGCAGACCCACAGGCGGAAGTCGCGGCGGTCGACGTCCATCTCGCGCTCGGCCGCGACGATGTTGGGGGCGACCAGCAGCAGCCGTCCCTGCGGGCGGGTGCCGTCGGGACCCGGCGGCGGGAAGAGCTCGTACTGGCCCAGCACCTTGCCGGCCAAGAAGGCCAGGATGGCGCCGGTCTCGAGGGCAGTGACCCGGGATCCGACCGCGACGTTCATCTTGCTCGGCTCGGTGGCACGCCGCGCCGCGAGCTTCACCACGACGGGGTCAAGGAGGGTGCGGAAGGCCTCCGCGTTGGCCCGGACCCACCCCGGACGGTCGATGACCGCGAGCGGAGACCCGTTGTCCGCGGCGACCAGACCGGTGTGCTCGCGGACGTGCCGGCGCGCCGCAGCAGCGTGCCCGCGCAGGTCCGCGACGGCTTCCCGCGCCTCGTCCCGCGTCACGGACGGGCCGGAACGGACCAACCGGGTCCCGGTCGTCACGGCGAAATCCCAATCGATCATGTTGGGCGCTTGTGCAGTCGTCGGGGCCACGGGCTCCACCGTATGTCGTCGGGATCGGTACGTCCGCTCGGCGCCGGAGGGACGTCGGTTGTGGGTACGTCGTCGGGCTGGCGTTGTGACGGCCAGCGGGCGGCGTCGCCGGGGCCGGTGTCGGGCCCGGGCTGGGACCCCGAGATGCCGGTGGCCGGGCCGCACGCTGCGACCCGGCCACGGACTGCCTGCCGCTCAGGCCGGCAGTCGTCCTGACGTCAGGTGTTGAAGATGCTGTAACCACCCGGGCCGACGATCAGGCCGATGACGATGAGCGCGATGCCCATCAGGACCTGTCCGCGGACGAGTGTGACGATCCCCCAGATCACAAGGATCACGGCGATCAACCACAGGATGTTGACCATGGTGTGGACTCCATTCCCCCCGGGAGATGACGTTGTGGCGGTCTCCTACCCCGCTTGGCAGCACCGTCACACCTGGTGACTCGCGGGCGCAGGCGGCTTGCGCGCAGATCGCCGCCCCACGCGGCGCAGTAGCAGCACCGCGTGAATCCAGCGCTCACGGACGGTGGCGAAGGCCGCACGGAGCCGCTCAGCGGCAACCGCACTCGGCGAGCGCGGCCGCCCCCGCGTCGAGCGCCGCGCGCGCGTCGAGCGTGTCCTGCGGCCGGATCCGGTCGGCCATGAGGACGAGGACGAGCAGCCGGCCGTCGTCGGTCAGGGCCACCCCGGCGAGCCCGCTCACTCCGGTCAGCGTCCCGGTCTTCGCCCGCACCTCACCTACCGCGGACGACGCCGGCGACAACGTGAACCGCTGCGCGAGAGTGCCCTCGAACCCGGCCGCGGGCAGGCCGCTCAGCAGCGGGCGCAGTTGCGCGGCATCCTCGGTCCCGGCCGTGCGCAGCAGCTGCGCCAGCACCCTCGGCGGCACGCGGGAGGAACGGGACAGCCCGGACCCGTCCACCGGCCTGGCCCCGGACGCGGAGACGTGCAGCTCCGCCAGCGCGGCCCGCGCCGCCGCCGACCCGCCGGCGAACGTCGGGGGCCGTCCGGCGCCGACGGCGGCCAGACGCCACAGGGCCTCCGCTAGGTCGTTGTCGCTCGTGCGCAGCATCATCTCGACCTGGACCGACAGCGGCGCGGACTCCACCGCCGCGAGCTCGGGCGCCTGCTGCGGTAGCGCCCGGCGTACCCGAACGACCTTGTCCCTCACCCTCACGCCCCGCGCCTCGAGCAGCGCGCGAAGCCGCCGGCCTGCCTCGATCGCGGGGTCACGGACGCGCGCGGAGAAGCCGGGACGCACGCGTCCCTGGTCCACGGACAGCGCGGACACCGGGGCGACCACCCCGCCGGAGACGTAGGTGGACCGCCACGCACGGCTGACGCGTTCCGCCCCGAACAGCGAGTCGTCGACCGACACCCGTAGCGGTCCCCTGCGTCCGCGGACCGCAAGCGCCGTCCGCTGCGCCAGCGTCGCGAGATCGGCCTGCGGCGGGTAGCCGTCGCGCGGACGGCGCGTGGACGCCAGCGTCGCGTCGCCCGCCCCGACGAGGACGAGCTCACCGGGGCGCCGGCCCACGACGACACGGGTGCGCAGGCGTTCGGCCGGGTCTCGATGGACCAGGACGGCGGCGCCCGTGAGCAGCTTCGACAACGACGCCGGGGTCGTGCCCGCCGTACCGTTCCTGTCATAGAGGACCCGGCCGGTTGCCGAGTCGACCACGACGGCCCCGACCCCCGTGCCGCGAGGCCGGCCGAGGACCGGTCGGCGCAGCACGCGATCCAGCCGTCGCGCGAGCGAGGCCGCGGAGGGCGAGGGCGCCTTCGGGTCGAGTGGACGCAGGACAGGGACAGCCGCAGCGCTCGAGGACGTCGTGGTGGCGCCCGGGCTGGCCGAGGGCGAGGACGAGGGCGAGGACGAAGGCGAGGACGAAGGCGAAGACACCCCGCTCCAGGCGTGAGGCAGGGGACCCACGCCGAACGTCCCCGCGGCCACGACCACCCCCGCACCCGCCGCGAGGAGGGCACCGGCGAGGGGTACGGCGAGCAGTCGGCGACGCACCACGGCCTCCCCGTCGTCCGGCTCCACGCGGCGTAAGGAAGACTACCGAGGACAACGAGGTCAGCGGAGGAGCCGGTCGTGGAGTTCGACGTCGTCATCGAGATCCCCAAGGGACAGCGCAACAAGTACGAGGTTGACCACGAGACCGGCCGCATCCGGCTCGACCGGATGCTGTTCACCTCGACCCGCTACCCGGCCGACTACGGCTTCATCGAGCACACGCTCGGACAGGACAACGACCCGCTCGACGCGCTCGTGCTGCTGGACGAGCCGACCTTCCCGGGCTGCCTCATCCGCTGCCGGGCGATCGGGATGTACCGCATGACCGACGAGGCGGGCGGCGATGACAAGGTGCTCTGCGTGCCGTCCTCGGACCCGCGCAAGGAGCACGTCCGCGACATCCACCACGTCCCGGAGTTCGACCGGCTCGAGATCCAACACTTCTTCGAGGTCTACAAGGACCTGGAGCCCGGCAAGTCGGTCGAGGGCGCGACGTGGGCGGGGCGCAGCGCGGCCGAGGAGGAGATCGAGGCATCGTTCCAGCGCGCCAAGGAGCACCTCGCCGAGAAGGCCTGACGTCGCACCGGGCGGGAGGGGGCGTCGCGCCGGTGGAAGCCGCGCGCGGCCGACGCAGGTCCCGACCGCGCGCGTGTGGACACGCCGCCGGCGGCAACAACGCTCCTGACGACCGTCGCCGAGCCTCGCAGGAGGGGCCATGTCCAAGACAGCGGGTCAGGAGCACGACCCCGAGGTGGCCGAAGACTACGCGGAGTCGGTCGGGGTCGACCCGACGCCCGAGGAGATCCAGCGGTACGCCGAGCTCGCTGGCGCCGACCCGCTCGAGGCGGGCACGGACCGGGACGCGCTGCGCGACGGGGGCGCCTGAGCGGCACGGCGTCGGGCGAGGGGCGTGGTCGGGCCGCGGCCGGACCGCGGTCAGCGCCGCGGGAGGTCGGCCAGCGCCTTCGGCGAGCCGAGGCGGAACCCCTGCGCGAACCCGACGCCGTACGTCGTCAGCCGGTCGAGCACCTCGTCGGTCTCGACCAGCTCGGCGATGGCGGTGCAGCCGAGCGCCATGGTGGTCGACACGATCGAGGCGACCATGAGCGGAGTCACCCGCGAGCCGGCGAGGTTACGGACGAGGTCACCGTCGATCTTGACAGCGTCGACGGAGAGCTGCTCGACGTAGGCGAAGGACCCGAGACCGCCGCCGAAGTGCTCGAGCGCGAGCTTCGCGCCGAGCGCGTGCAGTCGCCGGCTGAAGCGCGCGGCGTCGCGCTGGTGCGTCGCGACGGACCGCTCGGAGAGCTCGAACACCAGCCGCTCCGGCGCCGCGCCGGTCCGCTCGAGCTCCTCCTCGAGCACGTCGAGCAGCCCGTCGTCGCGCAGCGACCTCATCGACACGTTGACGTGCAGGCGACCGGTCAGGTCGGGGCGCTCGGCCACCGCGGCGACGGCCTGGCGCACCACCCAGCGGTCGATCGCCTGGATCAGGTCCGACCGCTCGGCCGAGGCGAGGAACACGGCGGGAGCCAGGACGGCGCCCTGCTCGTCGACCATCCGCACGAGCAGCTCGTGGTGGGCAACCTCATGGGTACGCAGGTCGATGATCGGCTGGGCGAACAGCACGAGCCGGTCCTCATCGAGGGCCCGCCCGATGCGCTCGGGCCAGGTCACGCGTACGTCGGTACGCGTCGGCGCGGGCTCGCCGACGCTCTGGTGCACGACGGCGTGGTCCCTCCCGCGCTCCTTTGCTTCGTACATCGCCGCGTCCGCGCACGAGAGCACGTCGTCGACCAGCGCATCGCCACCGAAGATGCACCCGCCGATGCTGACCGTCGAGCGCACCGGTCGCGACGCCACCGCGGGCTCGTGGGACCGCAGAGCCTCGACGAGGCCCTCGGCGACGTGTCGGGCCTCGTCGACGGTGGCGGAGGGCAGGAGGACGGCGAACTCGTCACCGCCGAGGCGGGCGATCACGTCACTGGAGCGCAGGCGCGCCACGAGCAACTCCCCCACGCTCGCGAGGAAGGAGTCGCCGACGTCGTGGCCGAGGCTGTCGTTGATCTGCTTGAACCCGTCGAGGTCCAGGGCGAGGACGGCGCGCGTCCCGCCGTACCGCTCGGCACGCCGGATCTCGGCGTCGACCTCTTCCTCGAACCGGTCCCGGTTGAGCAGGCCGGTGAGCGGGTCGTGCTCGGCGCGGTAGCGGAGCCGGGACTCATAAGCCCACCGCTCGGTGATGTCGGTGGAGATCGAGCCAACCGCGTAGGGCAGGCCGTCGCGGTCGAGCAGCGGGAACTTCACCTCGGAGTACCTGCGGACCTGGCCGCGGACGTCGATGGTCACGTCCATCGAGACCGGCGTGCCCGTCTGCGCCACCGCCCGATCGGCCTCGGTGACCGCCTCGCCTGCGGCCGGCGGCAGGATGTCCCCGGCCCGCTTCCCGACCACGGTGGCCGGGTCGAGGTCGAACAGCTCCCCGAAGGCGCGGTTCACGAGCAGGTAGCGACCCTCGACGTCCTTGATGACGATGATGGCCGGAGCGCGGTCGAGAATCTCCTGCAGCAGCTCGGCGGTGGTCTCCGACCGCTCGTGGACGACGTGGGGAAGCGGCTCATGACGTGCGTCGCCCAGCCCCACGGGCACCGTGGAGGCGCACGCGTCGTCATGGTGTGTACCCGTGTCGTCCGCAGACTCCTGGGGACTGACCGACACCGCAACCCCCTGTCGTGGCGATGACCCCGCCACGCTACCCCGCACGGCGTGTCACCGACCATGCCCCCGGGCGGGGGGCACGCGTGTCGGCCGACACGCACAGCGACGGCGCGGCGGGTGGAGCAGTTCGTCCCGAATAGTCCGGTTGGTCCCTCGATCGCTGGAAAGGGTGGAACGGATCAGGAGCGGAGGGGCGTACGGCGGTCCCGTCGTCTGAGGTCGCAAGAGGCCAGGGGAGGTGCAACTGATG
Source organism: Actinomycetota bacterium (assembly GCA_030773595.1). Taxonomy (GTDB): domain Bacteria; phylum Actinomycetota; class Actinomycetes; order JALYMU01; family JALYMU01; genus JALYMU01. Next base: position 6,174 of record JALYMU010000339.1, read on the forward strand.
GAGATTGCACGGACGGTCCACGAGGCCGGGTCGGTCGAGTTGCGCCTGGCCGGTGAGCTCGACCACGCCGCCAGGCCGTCGTTGGTGCAGGCCTCCGACGAGCTCCATGGCGCCCGCAACGTCGTGGTGCACCTCGGCAAGGTGACGTTCCTCGACTCCGCCGGCATCAACTGGCTGCTGCAACTGCGCTCCTCCGTGCTCAACACCGGAGGCACCGTGCGGCTGGCCGAGCCGTCGGACGCCGTACGACGGACGCTCGCGGTGGTGGGACTGACCCGGCTGCTCGGGGAGTGATCACCGCGCCTACGCCGCGGCCGGAACCGTGGACGCGGACGGGCGACGGCCGTCGCCGCGCACCGGACTCGTGGCCGATGGCTACGGCGAGGCGGGGACCGCCGACGCGTCCGTCCAGAGCAGCTCCAGTCCCGTGGGCAGGTGCTTCGTGTACACCACCCGCAGCCGCTGCGTCGGTCGGGTGAGCGCGACGTAGAGGTCGTGCACCCCCTGCGGACCCCGCTCGAGGACGGCTGCCGGCTCGACGAGGACGACCGAGTCGAACTCCAGGCCCTTCGCCTCGGGAACGGTGAGGACCGCGACCGGCGCGTCGACGGCCTCGGGCCCGGACCCCACCGTTGCCGCGCCGAGCTCCGCACGCAACCCGCGCAGCAGCTCGGCGAGCTCGTCGTACGGCGAGAGGACGGCGGTGCGGCCGCCGCCGAGCTCGTCGCGGTCGCGGCGGACGACGGCGGCGACGACATCCACGACGGCGCGCGGCGAACACGGATGCGCCGTCGGAGGTGTGTCGACGTCACGCACCGAACGGGGCGCGCGAACCGATGAGCCCGCGGCGGCGAGGACCGCGCCGGCGACGTCCATGATCGCGGCTGGGGTCCGGTAGTTGACGGTGAGCTCCTCCACCCGCCACCGGCCGGGGACCAGCGGCTCGAGCGTGCGGGCCCAGTCGGTCGTACCGGCCACCGAGCTGGTCTGCGCGACGTCGCCGACGAGCGTCATGGACCGGGAGGGGCAGCGGCGCAGCAGCACCCGCCACTGCATCGCGGACAGCTCCTGCGCCTCGTCGACGACCACGTGGCCGAAGGCCCACTCGCGGTCGCCGGCAGCACGCTCGGCGACGGTCAGGACGGGGCCGGAGTCGGCGAAGCGGTCGGCCAGCATCTCCTCGGAGACCAGCCCGCCGCCGCCCGAGGAGCGCAGGACCTCCCGGGCGTAGGCGAGCTCCTCGCGGCGCTGGCGCCCGGCGCGGGCCTCCTCGTAGCGCTTGGCGGTCTCGTCCTCGCCAAGCAGCTCGGCCAGCTCGTCGAGCAGCGCGACGTCCGCGACGGTCCAGCGATCGTGCAGCTCTCCGCGCAGCAGCGCTCGCTGCGCCGGCGAGAGCCGGTCGCCCGCCGCGGCGGCCAGCCGGTCCGGCTCGGCGTAGAGCCGCGCCAGCAGCCACTGCGGCGTGACCGGCAGCCAGAGCAGGTTCACGTTGACGCGCACGTCCCGCGACTCGCGCAACTCCGCGAGCAGCTCGTCCCGGTCGGCGCTCGTGGTCCCGAGGGCGCGCGCGTAGCGGTCGGCGAGGGCTTTGAGCAGCTCGCGGACGAAGACCTCGCGCGCGGCGTTGTGCGGCTTGCGCGAACGC
>JALYMU010000340.1 GCA_030773595.1 Actinomycetota bacterium
GCCCTCGGACCCGGCGACGTCCCGGCCCCGGTGTGCACCGACTCGCCCTGCCTGACCCCGGGCGGGACCGTGACCTTCACCATCTCCTACGACGTGCCGCTTCCCCTGCTGCCCGAGCGGGTCTTCGGCCGGCAGCTCACGAGCGTCCGGGTCACCGCGTCGCATGCGGAGTACGTCGACCGCTTCCGGGTCCGCGCATGACCCCGCGCGCCCGCAGTGACGATGAGGGCTCGATCACGGTCCTGGTTCTCGGCTACTTCCTCGTCTGCGTGCTGCTGGTGACGGTCGTGGTCAACGTCTCCAAGGTTCTGCTCGTTCGACGGTCCCTCGCGGGTGCCGCCGACGGTGCGGCGGTCGCGGCGTCCAACGGTCTGGACGAGCGACAGATCTACCGCGGGGACCTCGGGGAAGCGGTGCCGCTGTCCGACGCCGCGGCCGGCGCGCTGGTCGAGGACTACGTGGATGCCGCGGGTCTGGCTGCGCACTTCGACGGCTTCCAGGTCGTCGCCGTGGACACCGACGGCGAGGCCGCGACGGTGACGTTCGCCGCCGTCGTACCGCTGCCCTTCCTGAACCTCCTGTCGGCCGAGTACGCCGGCGGCGTGCCCCTCACCGCAACGGCCACCGCTCGCTCCGCCGTGGGGTAGTCGTCACTACGTCGTCGAGGAATCGACGTTGCACCCCGGGCCCGCGTCGAGCGCCGGACTAACGTCGAGCGCCGGACTAACGGAGAACGACCGCCCGGTGGCCAATGTCGAGAGGCTGTCGCGGGGAAGGCGACGTCGTTCGTGAGGTCGATAGTGTCGCGGTGCCTATGGGTGCAGCGCGTAGAACCGCCAGAAGCCGAAGTCCTCGATCGGGAGAACGTCGGTTCTCCGGAACCCCGCCTGCTCGGCGTAGCTGCGCAGGACACGTGGCCGCATGACGGTCCCGGTGCCGGCGCTCGGCTGCTGTGACATGCCGTCAGGGAGGCAGACGAGCAGGCTGAAGCCGTACATCAGCCGGTCCGTGACGTCCGCCGGCGCAGTGAAGTCCTCCGCGACCGCCTCGTCCATCACGACGAGCAGGCCACCGGGCCTCAACGCCGCGCGAACAGCCCGAAGAACCTCGACCGGGCGGGGCATGTCGTGGACGCACTCGAACGCGAACGCGATGTTGTACGCCTCCGGCGGCAAGACGGAGGCGTCACCGAGCTCCAAGGTCACACGGTCGGCGATCCCCGCCGTCTCGACATTGCCACGCGCGAGCTCGACCGTCGGCGCGTCGATGTCACGTCCGGTCACGCGGGCGGCGGGATAGGCCCGCGCCAGCGCGATGCTCGACCAGCCGGCCCCGCAGCCGACGTCGAGAATCCTGACGCCCGGGCGGTCGAGGATCTCGTGGACGGCCGGCACGCCGGCCAGCGCGCGCGGGAGGGCCTTCTCGTACCACGGCCGGTTCATGTCCGCCTGTGACTCGCGGGCGTCCGCACCGAGCTCGGACCAGGCGACGCCTCCACCGGCTCGGTAGGCATTGACGAGATCGGGCAGGTGCGCGCCAGCCGCGGCGAACATCCGGGCGATGGGCGCGAGGTAGTTCAGACTGTTGCGGTCGGTCAGGACCTCGGCAGCGCCCGGCGGCAAGGCGAAACAGCCGTGGCTGTCGGCGATGACGATCCCGGTGGCGGCCTGCTGCTCGAGCCACTCCCGCGCGTAGCGGGGATGCGTCGAGGTCTCGCGGGCCAGCTGGTCAGGCGTGAGCGAGCCGGCGACCGCTAGCGCGGTGTACCACCCCAGCCGGTCCCCGAGATAGACCGCGAAGATGTCGGCCGTAGCGAGTGCGGCGTCGAGGAGGCGCTCTGCCATGGCCTCCGCTGTCACGGACCGTGCGTCTGTCGTCGTCATAGGGCTCCTCCAGTGACTCCTACACGGTCCACCCGTGGACGTGCGCCGACAAGGGGCAGACGTCTCGTCACAGCGGCTTGCGGCACCGTGACAGTCACGGCGCCCGGCGGTGTGGCCCGGTCTCGTGTCCGCGCCCGGCCCCCAACCGGGTAGCGATCGGGCCGCTGCCGGCGAACCGTGGCGCCACGGGGCGTGCCGGTGGATGCTGGGTCGGTGGAGCGACTCACCTCGTACGGCAGCTACGGGCACGGGAACGAGCCGTCGGGCCCCGACCGCGACGGTCCTCCGCCCTACGCCCCGCCGGACAACGAGGTCCCGAACGTCCTCCCGGTGAGCACCGTGCTGGCCCGGACGCAGCACGCCGCGGTCGCCCTCGTGGGCCTGCGCGCCTACACGACCGGCTTCTCCGTCGACGTGTCCGTACGGCGGCGCGTGCAGGACGAGATCGCCGCCGCCGGGACGCGATACGAGCTGATGGACCACCCCTCCGACGAGGTCACCGGCGGGGAGTTCCAGGTCTCCGGGGTCCCACGGCTGTGGGGGCTTCCAGCGCACGACCTGGCGGTCGACTGCCGAGATCAGCTCCAATCGAGCGAGGGATCCGGGTCGGGGCACCTCGGCAGGGGCCTGCAGATGTAGGCGAGCACGGTGACCTCCCCAGCGTGCTCCGCGGGCGGCGCCGTCTCGGCGACCGGCGGGGGCGACGCGGGCGGCTCCGTCGCGCGCAGGCCCTCGGGGAAGGCCATGGACGCCAGCCGGGCCTGCAACACCGCGCGCGGCGGCGCGACCAGGGTCCGGCCTACCTCGAGCTCGGGTTCCGGTGCCCGCGCGAGGGTGAGCGGGACCCCCAGCGTGGATCGCGGCCGGATCGCCGCGACCGCCGGTCGGGACACGACAGGCATCGGCGCCGTCATGACGCCGGCGCGAGGTCGGACAGTCGCGAGCTCGAGGCGTTGGAGCACCGCGGGCGGCAGGCGCACCAGGTGGCCCACCGGCTCCAACCGCGGGCCCGTGCCGTCCTCACCGCCGGCTGCGCGCGTAACACGTCGGGCCCGGGCGAGGGTTCGTGCTGTCTTCACCACTCGCGGGAGGTGACGAGCGCACCGGTCATCGTCGCCCGGGTTCCGTCGCCGCGGCAACTCGCCGGGCGGCGACGCTTTCGAGCTCGATTCCGTCACTGCGCCGGTGATCGAGCTACACGTGGCGGTGGACGGCGACGTTGCGCGCTAGCACCAGCGCGGCGACGTACGACGGGCACCGCCCGACCGGCGGCGTACCGCCGTCGCTTAGCTCACCGCCGGCGGCGCCGAGCCGCCAGAACCGGGAACGGAAAAGCTCTGGCCGCAGCCACGGCCGGTTCAGCGTCACCGAGCGGTACTCGAACGAGATCTTCTCGACGCCCGCGCCGTCGCTGCCGCCGAAGATGGCAGCCAGCTCCGGCGGAGCGCCAGCCGCGAGGCGGTCGATCTCTTCGCGGGTGAGGGTGAAGGACGGCCACGCGCCGCCGCTGAAGATGTCGTACGGCGAGAAGCTCGTCGTCGCGAACTCCACCTGGCTCGTGTCGGTCGCGGTGTCGATCACGTCCAGGAACGAGCGCTTCCACTCGTCCCATACGCTCGCGGGGCTCCTCGCCGCCACCCAGTCCACGACACGCTGCGCGGCCTCGACCTCGGCCCGGAACCCTTCGGCCACCCACCGGCGCTCCAGCTCCGCGATGGCCTCTCGTAGCCTGGGCTCGTCGGTTGCCCACTGAGCCGTCACCTGCGGGTCGTCCGACCACTGTGCCGTGCTCTGCCGGTTCCGGTACTCCTCCTGCGCCGCGATGTGCGCGTCCCGAAAACGGCGGTAGGCGCGGAGCGCCTCGCTGTCCTGGCGTAACCCTTCGGGCGTCGGCGTGTACAGGAAGGCGAGTGCCCTCTTGTAGCGCCTGTGCTGTCTCGGGGTCAGCGTGCCGGCTGCGAGCTGCGCGGACTTCAGCACCTCGTCGTACACGTCCCATAGGAACTCCTCGACGATATCGGGTGCGATCACGCCCCCCGGCATGACGTTCATCGCCCGTGAGAAGTCAGCGAGCTCCGCGAGTTTCTCGACGGAGTCGATGCGCGGGTCGGCGAAGGCGAGCTCGTCGGGGGCGTACGTTCGCGGCGACAGCGCCGGGAAGCTCAGGAAGGTGCCGGAGGTCTCGAAGACGAGCTTGGCCTTCGTCATCAGCGCGAGCTGCGCGAGTGCATCCATGGTGTGCCCTCCCCGTGCGCCCCTAGTGTCACGCGTCGTTAGTTCCTTTACTTTGGTCGTGGTTGCGGGATGATCAGGCATGTCGTTGTCTACTGGCCAGGTGCACATCCGCGACGAGGACCGGGCGACGCTGTTGAGCTGGACGCGT
>JALYMU010000341.1 GCA_030773595.1 Actinomycetota bacterium
GCGGGGACGTCCGGTGGCAGGTCGATGACCGACATCGGGTCGTCGCCGGCCGCGCTCGCGAGTGCGGCGACATGGACCGTCGCGTCCAACACCAGCGGCTCCCGGAGCCGTGCGGCGATCATGACCAGCACCCCGAACGGTGGGCGGGCCCACGCCGCGACCACGTCCCCGTGCGCCTGCAGCCGCACGGCGGCGAGCGGCTCGAAGCGCTGCAGCGCACGGGCGAACGCGGCGAGGTCTGCGGCGTCCTCCGGCGAGGCCGGCCCGAGACGACGCGCGGTCGTGTCCGTGGCGCTCACCGGCGGCGTACGGCGGGCGCCCGGGGGTCGTCCACGTCAGGCTCGAGGTACTTCTGGAGGAACTCCCGCTCGCGCGGCGTGATGCGCCGGGGCGTCTCGCGCACGAAGTCGTAGGGCACCATGACCGAGCGTGCGCGGGCGTAGACGACTCCGCCGCCCTCGTCGTGGACCTCGTAGCCGAGGTGGAACGACGCGCCGCCGATCCGGCTCACCCACACGTCGATCGGCACCGGCTCGGTGCGGTGGACGAGCGGGCGCAGGTAGTCGATCGAGCTGGACGCCACGACCACCCCACGGGAGAGGATCGCCTCGTCCCCGGCCAGCTGGGCCTCCTCGGCCAGGCCCGCGAACATCTCGATGCGGGCCTCCTCGAGGTACTGCAGGAAGACGACGTTGTTGACGTGCCCGTAGGCGTCCATGTCGTTCCATCGCATCGCGACCGGGGCCGTGTAGCGCGCCATGTGCGCCAGCCTGCCAGAGGCGGACGGCCGTGGTCGCCACCGGGCGGCGCTCCCCGTTTCCCGCGGCGTTGTCCCCACCCGCCGCCGTCGGCGTCCGACCGTGAGGCAGGTCAGGCATGCTGCGCCGTATGGCGACGAACACCCCCGAACCTCGCGTGGCCGCATGGACGCGCAGGACCGACCCCGTGCTGACCGTGCTCGCGGTCGTCTTCGTCGTCACCTACGCGTGGCCGATCCTCGACGAGGACATGCCCTCGGCGCTCCGCCGGCTCCTCGGCGTCACCGGCACCGTCGTATGGATCCTCTTCGCGGTCGACCTCGCCGTACGCCTCGCCCTGGCCCGCCGGCGCCTGGACTACCTGCGCAGCCATCTCGTCGACGTCGCACTGGTGGTCCTTCCCGTGCTGCGCCCGCTGCGCGCCCTGCGCGTCCTGCCGGTGCTCAACGTCCTGACCCGGCGGGCGGCGGGGTCCCGCGCGCGGGTCCTCACCCACGTCGTCCTCGCGGTGGCGCTGCTGACCTTCGTCTCCAGCGTCGCCGTCCTCGAGGCAGAGCGGGACTCGCCCGACGCGAACATCGTCACCTTCGGCGACGCGGTGTGGTGGTCGATCACGACGATGACCACGGTCGGGTACGGCGACCGGTTCCCCGTGACGCTGGAGGGCCGGATCGTCGCCTCGGCTCTGATGCTGCTCGGCATCGCTCTGCTCGGCGTCGTGACCGCGGCCGTGGCGGCGTTCTTCGTCCAGCGGCTGGAAGGGGTGGAGGCCGCCGAGCGTCGGACCGAGGCGTCGATCGAGGAGCTGGCGGCCGAGGTGCGGGCGCTGCGCGAGGTGATCCAGGCGGCCGAGCGCCGCTAGCGCCACCCGGACGGGCCAACCCGGCCGGCGGAGCCACCCGGACGGGCCAACCGCGGCCGGCGGAGCCACCGGACGGAGGAGCTCCCGTGCGGCTGCTACCTGAACGGGCCAACATCGGCGAGGCGGCGATGGCCGACAACGCATCCGGTCCACGAAGGATCTCGAGGACGGATGCCGAGGAGGGGCCATGCGCACAATCCTGACAGTTGCGGTCGCGCTCGCGGTCGTGCCCATCGCCGGCACGGGAAGCGCGGCCGCCGACGCGCCCACGTGCGGCGGTCAGCCCGCCACCATCGTCATCGGCAAGGGACCCCGGCCATCTGAGGTCGTCTACGGAACTCCTGCCCGTGATGTCATCCTCGCCCTCCAGCGGGTCGAGGAGATCCACGCCGGTGGGGGGAACGACGTCGTGTGTGCTCCGCCGGAAGGCGGGACGACGCTCGTCGGCGGCGACGGCGACGACGTGCTGCTCGGCGGCGAGGGGCCCGACGTACTCGTCGGCGGCGGCGGCACGGACAAGATCGACGGTGGCGGCGGCACGAACGTGTGCGACGAGGCGGGCCCGGCGTGCGTCTACGACGCGGCGGCTCCCGGTCGTCAACAACGTGGAGGCCGCGTCAGCGACGACCGTCGACACGTCGACAGCGCCCGCGCAGGTCCGGTTCCGCGTGCACGTCACCGACGAGCTCGGCGTCCGTTCCGGGTACCTCTACTTCAACGCGCCCGGAGCAGCGGGCCGGTCGCTGCTGGCTTCATTCGGCCCGTCCACCAGAGTCAGCGGTACCGAGCGCGACGGCGTGTACGACGCGGTCGTCACCGTCCCCCGAGGTGTCCAGGCGGCCACGTGGCAGCTCGTGTCCGTGTCGGCGACCGACGTGGGGGGCAACTCGCGCAGCCACCGCGACGGTCGGCTGACCGTGACCCAGACGGCGCCCGGGGACACCGTCCCGCCCGTGCTCCAGTCGCTCGAGGCGATGACGCCCACGACCGTGGACACGTCGACGGGCCCGGCGACCGTGAGGTACCGCGTCCGCGTCACCGACAACGTCGGCTTCTCGTCCGGCTCGCTGCGGTTCCGGTCCGGCAGCGCCCAGACCGAGCTCTACGGCGCCGTCCACTACAAGCGGGTCTCGGGCACCGCTGCGGACGGCGAGTACGAGGTGTCGGTCACCGTCCCGCAGGGCATCGCGGCGGGGACCAGGACCCTTGCCCCGGTCGACCTCTACGACACCAACTCCAACCGCAGCACCTTCAGGGTCGCGGGCACGATCACCCAGACCGGTGAGGGTGACTCCGAGCCGCCCGTCATCCACTCGGTCACGGCGCTAGGCAGCACCAAGGTGGACACCTGCACCGCCGCGGCAACCGTCCGGTTCCAGGTGCACGTGACCGACGACAAGGGCATGTCCGGAGGAAGCCTGTTCTTCCGTTCCCCGCTCCCGGACGTCCCGCAGCTCTACGGCTCGATGCGCCGGGTGTCCGGGACGGCCACGGACGGGATGTACGAGGTGAGCGTCACCGTGCCAAAGAACGCGGCGGCGACCACCTGGACCCTGGCGACGTCCTCGGTGTCGGACCGGCTGTCCAACAACCGGTGGTACTACGGGGGCAGCGCGCCGCAGCTCGAGGGCAGGCTCAGCATCACCAACGGCCCGCGCACCTGAGCCGGAGTCCGGTCCGCGGCCGTCGCGCCGCGGATCGGACCCGACAGGGTCTCGGGTGGCCATGAGTCCTGCGTGGCGCGCGGCGGCCGTGGTCCAGGCCCGTGGTAAGGCTCGCCGCAACGGCATCCGGCCCGGCGAGGCACTTCCCCGCCTGCCTCCGCAGGCTCAGGCCACCCACCAGTGCGCCGCGAACGCCAGCGCGAGCGCGAGGAGGAGCGGCGCTCCGACGGCCACGGCCACGAGCTCCGGCCACCGGTGCCGGGACCGGGCGGCGAGCTCGGCCACCAGCACGTACCCCGGGAACCACAGCAACGCGTAGCGCGGCGCCGAGGTGAGCATCGTCGAGCAGACCAGCACGGCGACGCTGAGCCCGACGTACACCGCCTCCGCCAAACGGCGCCGGGCGAGCAGCGCGGCCACGAGCGCCAGCCCGGCGAGGACCGTCACGAGGTCGGCGCTCCTCGACACCATCAGCGCGAGGACGTCGGTGTCGAAGACGGCCTCCCAGCCGGCCCGCAGTCCCTCCCACGGCCATGCCGTACGCCGGGCCCAGCCCTGCGACTGCGACTCGCGCCAGGCGTCCCAGGAACCGGTACGCGCGTGGAGGTAGGCGAAGTAGGCCCCCGTGGCGGCGAAGGGGGCCAGCAGGGCGAGCGCGTCGCGGCGGGGGGTGAGCCGGCCGTCCGCCCGCAGCTGCCCGGCGTACATCACGAGCAGGGCCGCAGCCAGGAACAGCCCGTTGACCCGGACGCTCGCCGCACCACCGACCAGCAGGCCGGCCAGCACCCAGCTCCGTCGGTTCCCCGCCCACCAGGCCTCGACCGCGAGCGCGAGGAAGACCGACTCGCTGTAGGCCGAGGTCAGGAAGAAGCCGTACGGCGAGCCCGCGAGCAGGACCACGGCGATCCGGCCGGCGCCGGCGCCGCCGGGGCCACGGGCGGCAAGGTGCCAGAGCGCCACCGCGGCGGCCGCGGCGGCGAGGTGGGCCACGACGAGCCCGCCGAGCGGGAAGCTGCCGCCCGTCAACGGCGCCACCGCACGGACGAGCAGCGGGTAGCCCGGGAAGAAGGCCTGGTCGCAGCACGGCAGCCCGGGCGGGAGGTAGCCCTTCTCCGCGATGCGCAGGAAGTGCCACGAGTCCCACCAGACGAACCGCTCCAGTGCCCAGCGGCCGGGGTGGCTACGACGGAGTGCGTCGTCCACGTGCAGCAGGAGCGAGCCGACGAGGACCGCGACGGTCAGCGCGGCGCGGGTCGCCAGCCACAGGACCAGTGCCTCGCGCGCGCCTCCGGGGGAGTCCCCCGATGCTTCCGAGCCATGCCGTGGGTCGTGCGACCGGCCGAGGGCGGCAAGGGTGGGTCGGTCCCGACGTACCCGCCCACCGACGCGCGAGGCGCCGGACTTCTCCTCCGGCGCCTCGTGCGGTGCCCGCAGCTGGGCTGCGTCCACCTCAGTCGCGCGTGAGCTTGCGGTAGGTCGCCCGGTGCGGGCGGGCGGCGTCGGCGCCGAGCCGCTCGACCTTGTTCTTCTCGTAGGACTCGAAGTTGCCCTCGAACCAGAACCACTGCGAGTCGCCCTCGTAGGCGAGGATGTGCGTCGCGACGCGGTCGAGGAACCACCGGTCGTGGGATACCACGACCGCGCACCCGGGGAAGTCCAGCAGCGCGTTCTCCAGGCTGGACAGCGTCTCGACGTCGAGGTCGTTGGTGGGCTCGTCGAGCAGGAGCAGGTTGCCGCCCTGCTTGAGGGTGAGCGCGAGGTTGAGCCGGTTGCGCTCACCGCCGGACAGGACACCCGCGGGCTTCTGCTGGTCCGGGCCCTTGAAGCCGAACGCGCTGACGTAGGCCCGGCTCGGCATCTCGACGTTGCCGACCTTGATGTAGTCGAGTCCGTCCGACACGACCTCCCACAGCGTCTTCTTGCCGTCGAGACCGGCGCGGCTCTGGTCGACGTAAGAGATCTTGACCGTCTCGCCGACCTTGACCGCGCCGTCGTCCGGGGTCTCCTGGTTGACCAGCATCTTGAACAGCGTGGTCTTGCCGACGCCGTTCGGCCCGATGACCCCGACGATGCCGTTGCGCGGAAGGGTGAAGCTCAGACCATCGATGAGGATGCGGTCCTCGAAGCCCTTGCGCAGCTTCTCCACGTCGACGACCACGCTGCCCAGGCGCGGGCCCGGCGGGATCTGGATCTCGTCAAAGTCGAGCTTGCGCGTGCGCTCGGCCTCCGCCGCCATCTCCTCGTAGCGGGCGAGGCGCGCCTTGGACTTCGCCTGACGGCCCTTGGCGTTGGAGCGGACCCACTCCAGCTCGTCCTTGAGCCGCTTCGCGCGCTTCGCGTCCTTGGCGCCCTCGATCTTGAGCCGGGCCCGCTTCGTCTCGAGGTAGGTCGAGTAGTTGCCCTCGTAGGGGTACGCGCGGCCGCGGTCGAGCTCGAGGATCCACTGGGCGACGTTGTCGAGGAAGTACCGGTCGTGGGTGACCGCGACGACGGTGCCGGCGTACTTCTCCAGGTGCTGCTCCAGCCACTGGACGCTCTCCGCGTCGAGGTGGTTGGTGGGCTCGTCGAGCAGGAGCAGGTCCGGCTGGCTCAGGAGCAGCTTGCACAGGCCCACGCGTCGGCGCTCACCGCCGGAGAGCACCGAGACATCAGCATCGGGCGGCGGGCAGCGCAGCGCGTCCATCGCCTGCTCGAGCTGGGAGTCGAGGTCCCACGCGTTGGCGTGGTCGAGGGCCTCCTGCAGCGTGCCCATCTCCGCGAGGAGGGTGTCGTAGTCGGCGTCCGGGTCGGCCATCGCCTCGGAGATCTCGTTGAAGCGGTCGAGCTTCCCCTTGATCTCGGCCACACCCTCCTCGACGTTGCCGAGGACGGTCTTCTCCTCGTTGAGGTGCGGCTCCTGCTCGAGGATGCCGACGGAGTAGCCCGGGGAGAGCAGCGCGTCGCCGTTGGACGGCTGGTCGAGGCCCGCCATGATCCGCAGGACGGTCGACTTGCCCGCGCCGTTAGGACCGACGACGCCGATCTTCGCGCCCGGGTAGAACGCCAGAGTCACGTCGTCGAGGATGACCTTGTCGCCGTGCGCCTTGCGTGCCTTGCGCATGGTGTAGATGAACTCGGCCATGGTGTCAGCCTAGGGACGCCGGCCAAGCTCCGGCGCCCCGGCTCGGCGCGCCACTCAGGCGGCCTCCTCCGCGTTCTCGTAAGCCCGGGTGTCGATCTCCCCGGTGGTCGAGTCGATGCCCGCGGGCATCGGCTCCAGGCTGCTCGCCAGCTCGGCGGCGGCCTCCTCCTCGGGTGACACCGGGCGGGTGCGCACGATCCGCTCGAACGCGCTGCGCCCCCGGTTGAGGTCGTGGCCGAGGACACGGGCGTCGATCTCGGTGGTGTGCCCGATGCGCCCCTCCTTCTCCCACTGCCGGACCCGCATGGTGCCGTTGACGACGATCGGGTCGCCCTTGCGCAGCGACCCGGCGGCGTTCTGCGCCAGCACCCGCCAGCAGTTGACGGTCACGTAGGGACGTCTCGCCGTCGACCCAGCGGCGCTCGCGGTCGAGCCGCCGGGGGGTGGTGGCCAGCCGGAAGCTGGTGATGTGCACGCCGGTGTCGGTCTCGACGTGCCGGACGTCGGTCGCGACGTTGCCGGTGATGGTGACGATCGCATCGTTCACGGCCCCTCCAAGGTGGCGCCCGCCCTCGGCCGGGCGGGAGGTGCTCCGACCGTGGCCCGGGCCGGGCCCCGCACCAGCCCCGCTGCGGCTTCTGTGGAGGACGCCGCCTTGTGGACGCCCGGTCAGCCCGGGGCGGCGCGGGCGAGCGCGCCGCGCAGCCGGCGATAGGCGTCGAGCTCGTGGCGCACCGGCACCAGGACGTGCGCCTCGCCCACCTCCGCAATGCGCTCCCGTAGCCGGCGGGCGGCGCGTCGCCGTCGTCGGGCGGCTCCGACGCCGGCGAGGAGTCGACCGACCAGTGCGGTCAGCAGGCCGGCGAGGGCGCCGCCGACCGCGAGCAGCGTGGGCAGCGGCACGTCGGCGAGCGCGTCCACGTCAGGGGTCGGGGGCCTGGGCAGCTGGAACCACTGCACGGCGAACAGCAGCACCAGCCACACCACACCGATGACGGTCGCGGCAGCGAACAGCCACTGCAGGGCGCCCAGCGCCTGCCACCACAGCGGCCGGCGGGCGACCCCGAGATCGGTGCCCGCGACCGCGCGGTCGAGGGCGTCGGAGAGGTCCTCCTCGTCCGCGGCCGCCGCTCGGCGCAGCGCCTCGAGCTCCTCGGGCGCGACACCCCTGGCGGCGGCCCCGACCACGGCGCGCACCGCGGTGTCGACCTGAGAGCGGGCCACCGGCGTGGGGGCGGGCAGCGACGTCCGGCCGAGCGCCGCCTCCGCCGGGCCGGGAGCCCGCTCCGGCTCCAGGCGCAGCCGGCGCAGCGGATCGGGACGCAACCTGCGCACCCACCGGGTGAACGGCCACCCCGTCGCCGCGACCGAGCGCATCGCGTACGAGCGGCCGACCGCGTCGACCACGGCCGGGACCCCCGCCGCGGCGGCCAGGGCGTCGACGAGGTGCGCCTGCTCCCGGTCGCCGATCTCGCCGCCCTCCGCGCTGACGCGTGGGGCGAGCG
>JALYMU010000342.1 GCA_030773595.1 Actinomycetota bacterium
CCACCACGGGTGGCGGCGGGCTCGGCGGCGTCGTGGTGCTGGCAGGTGCGGCAGCGCTCGGCGTGACCGCCCTCGCCCTGGGCCGACGTAGCCGTCGGCGGGGGCACGGCGGACCGGCGGGTCCACACGGCGGCCACGCCGGTGTGTACGGCGGGCACTCGGCACCGTCCGACGCGGACCCCGCTCCGGGCGTGCCCACCCCCGACCTGGCCCGGCAGGCCAACGAACTGCTCATCGCCGTCGACGACGCGGTGCGGACCTCCGAGCAGGAGCTCGGCTTCGCCGAGGCGGAGTTCGGCAGCGAGTCGGTCAGCGGCTTCCGTACGGCGTGGCAGCAGACCCGGGCCGAGCTGGCGCAGGCCTTCGAGCTGCGTCAGCGCCTCGACGACGCCCAGCCCGAGGTGAAGCGACCAAGCGGCGGATGCTCGCCGAGATCGTGCGGCTGTGTCGCGCCGCGGACGAGCGCCTGGACTCCCACGCCGAGGCGTTCGACCGGCTGCGTGACCTCGAGGGCCGCCTGCCCGACGTACTCTCCTCCCTCGCGCCGCGGGTCGAGCGTGCCCGCGCTCGCGTCGGTCAGGAAGAGCAGCGGCTGCAGGCGCTTCGCGCGCGCTACGCCGAGGCGTCACTCGCGTCGGTCGCGGACAACGTCGACCAGGCCCGCCAGCGGCTCGGCTTTGCCGCGAACGAGCTGACCGAAGCGCGTACGACGGTCGCGGGCGGCCGTCGAGGCGAGGCTGTCGTGTCCGTGCGCGCCGCCGAGGAGGCGGTCGGACAGGCCGAAACGCTGCTCGAGGCGGTGGCGCGCGTGGAGCGCGACCTCTCCGCCGCGTCCGGGCGCGTCGCGGCCGCCCGTGCCGAGACGATGCAGGACCTCGCCGAGGCGCGTGCCCTGATCCGCTCGGGTGACCCGGCGGGCATCGCGCCGGTGGTGGCCCGCGCCGAGGCCGCCGTGACCGCGGCGGACGAGGCGATGACGCCGGGACCGGACGGGAGGAGCGACCCGCTGACCGCCCTCCGCCAGCTCGAGGAGGCGGACACGGCGCTCGAGCAAGCGCTGGCCGCGGCCCGGGACGCCTCCGCCCGCAACCGGCGTGCTGCCGTGATGCTGGAACAGGCCCTGCTCACGGCCCGTGCGGAGGTCGAGGCCGTCGACGACTTCATTGCCACCCGCCGCGGCGCCGTCGGCGGCGAGGCGCGCACGAGGCTCATGGAGGCCCGGCGTCACCTCGCCGATGCCGTCGCCCTCAGCCGGACCGATCCGGCGACGGCCCTGCAGCAGGCGCAGTACGCCGATGCACTCGCCCAGTAGGCGGGGCAGCTCGCGCGCTCCGACGTCGAGCAGTGGTCCTCCCCGGTCGGCGGGATGGGCGGGGGGTCGGACCTGAGCAGCGTTGTGCTCGGCGGGGTGCTGCTGAACTCGGTGCTCAACGCCGGCGGCTTCGGTGGGGGTTTCGGCGGCGGGGGGCTCGCCCGCGGCGGCTTCGGTGGGGGAGGGTTCGGCGGAGGTTTCAGCCCCGGCAGCTTCGGCGGCACGGGCACCATCGGCCGCCGCGGCGGTGGCGGGCGGTTCTGAGCCAGCTCCAGGGTCGCCACCGCGGCGCCCGGAGATCCACCGAAGCGCCCTTCGCCGAACTCCGACGTCGTGACGCTCAGGAGGGCATCAGGACGCGGACGGTCCCACGACCAGGACGAGGAATGACATGACCAGGCCGGTGAGAACCGGTCGGAAGGGAAACCCATGGCACAGCAGTCGATCCTCGGGCGCGTGGCGCAGCTCGCGCGCGCGAACATCAACGCCCTGCTCGACGCCGCCGAGGACCCCGAGGCGATGCTCGACCAGATGATCCGCGACTACATGTCCAACATCCGCGAGGCCGAGGACGCCGTCGCGATGACGATCGGGAACCTCCGCCTGGCCGAGGAGGACCATCGGGAGGCACTGGAGACGGCGCAGGAGTGGGGCGGCAAGGCCGCGGCCGCCAGTCGCAAGGCCGACGAGTTGCGCGCCTCCGGGGACACGGCGTCCGCCGACAAGTTCGACAGCCTCGCCCGCGTCGCCCTGCAGCGCCAGCTCGATGCCGAGCGCCAGGCCGCGACCTTCGACCCGCAGATCTCCCAGCAGCGTGAGGTCGTGGACCGGCTCAAGACCGGCCTGACGAAGATGCAGGACAAGCTCTCCGAGCTCCACGCCAAGCGCAACGAGCTCGTGGCGCGAGCGAAGATGGCCCAGGCGCAGTCCCGCGTGCACGACGCGATGCGCAACATCGACCTGTTGGACCCGACCAGCGAGGTCTCGCGGTTCGAGGACAAGATCCGTCGCGAGGAGGCCCGCGTGCTGGGACAGCAGGAACTCGAGGCATCCAGCCTCGACGCGCAGTTCGAGGCGCTCGAGGACGAGACCGAGCTCTCGGAGGTCGAGGCCCGGCTGGCCGCGCTGAAGTCGGGTACGTCGGCTCCGGCGATCACCGCAGGCTGACCGGTCGTGGGGGTGGACCCCCCGAACTCCAGCTCCCGGACGGGCGGCACGCCTGCGCCGCCCGTCTAGGCTTTCCGGGGAGCCGGCGCCGGTCCGCTCCCAGAACGAGGAGCACGCCCGAACATGACCGCGGCCATCGACGACGCCACGACCTTCGCCGACCTCGGCCTGGAGCCCGAGCTCCTCACGGCGCTGGCAACGCTCGGGTACGAAGAGCCGACGCCCATCCAACGCGAGGCGATCCCGCACCTGCTCGCCGGGCGCGACCTGCTCGGCCAGGCCGCGACGGGCACTGGCAAGACCGCGGCGTTCGCGCTTCCGGTCCTTCAGCGCGTCGGGCGGGATGACGGCGCGAAGGACCCCCGCGCGCTCGTGCTCGTGCCGACCCGCGAGCTCGCCGTACAGGTCTCCGAGGCCATCCACCGCTACGGCCGCGGGCTCGGCACACGCGTGCTCCCGCTGTACGGCGGGCAGCCGATCGGCCGGCAGCTACGCGCTCTCGACGGTGGTGTCGACGTCGTCGTGGCGACTCCTGGGCGGGCGCTGGACCACATCGGGCGGCGCACGCTGCGGCTGTCATCCCTCGAGGTCGTCGTGCTCGACGAGGCCGACGAGATGCTGGACATGGGCTTCGCCGAGGACATCGAGGCGATCCTGGAGGACACCCCCGAGGGCCGCCAGACACTGCTGTTCAGCGCGACGATGCCGCCCCGGATCGCCGGGATCGCGCGCCGGCACCTGCGGGAGCCGGTGCGCATCGAGCTCAAGCGCCAGGAGCGCGACCCGGACGAGGCGCCGCTGGTCCGCCAGACGGCCTACGTCGTGCCGCGCGCGCACAAGCCGGCGGCGCTCGGCCGGGTGCTCGACGTCGAGGCGCCCGGCGCCGCACTGGTCTTCTGCCGGACCCGTGACGAGGTCGACTCGCTCACCGAGACCCTGAACGGTCGCGGCTACCGCGCCGAGGCCTTGCACGGCGGCATGGGCCAGGAGCAGCGCGACCGCGTGATGGGTCGGCTGCGCGGCGGTACGGCGGACCTGCTGGTCGCGACCGACGTGGCGGCCCGGGGGCTCGACGTCGAGCAGCTCACCCACGTCGTGAACTACGACGTCCCGTCCGCGCCCGAGTCCTACGTCCACCGCATCGGCCGGGTCGGGCGTGGCGGCCGTGAGGGGGTGGCCATCACCCTGGCCGAGCCGCGTGAGCATCGGATGCTGAAGACCATCGAGCGGGTCACCGGCCAGCGCATCGCGGTCGAGAAGGTCCCGACCGTCGCGGACCTGCAGAGCCGCCGGCTGGAGCTGACCCGCGCCGCCCTGCACGAGAGCCTTGTCTCCGACGGGGACCTCGAGCGATTCCGCGTGGTCGTGGAGACGCTGACCGACGACTTCGACCTCATGGAGATCGCGCTGGCCGCGGTGAAGCTGGCGCACGAGGCCTCCGGTACGGCCACCGACGAGGAGGAGATTCCGGACGCCGCACCGCGGCCGGACACCGGTGCGCGGGCGCGGCAGCAGGGCACCGAAGGGGGCGGCCGTCCGGAGCGCCGGACGCGTCAGCCGGTGGGCGGGATGACAAGGCTCTTCGTGGGCTGTGGCCGCAGCTCGGGCATCCGGCCGCAGGACCTCGTCGGCGCCATCACCGGGGAGACGCAGCTGAGCGGGCGGGAGATCGGGGCAATCCAGATCGCGGACCGCTTTTCCCTCGTCGAGGTGCCCGACCGCGCTGCGGACGAGGTGATCAGCGCGCTGAAGGGCACGACACTGAAGGGCCGCAAGCCGACCGTACGCCGGGAGCACGAGGACATGCGTTAGGTAGCCTTCGGCCGCGGGCCCGCTGCCGCTCGCCGGGTCACGCGGGTGGCCGCTCCGGCAGCCGAGCCGCCCAGTAGACGTGCTCGTCCTCGTTGGTGAGGAAGGCGAGGACGGCGGTGAGGTGGTCCTGCGGGTCGCCGGCCTCGACGGGGCCCTCCCGCAGCGCGCACAGCAGGAAGAGTGGGCCCTCGCCCTTCTCGTCGGGGGTCCATGAGGGGCTCAGACCGGGATCCGTAAACGACCCGTTGGGAAGCTCCCGGTTCCTGGCGGCGGACAGCCAGGGGTACCGCTTCGGAAGCTCGGTGCCCCACCACCCCATCCACCCGAACCCGAAATGTCCGCCCCCAGGCGTATCGGACAGACCCGAGGGGTGTCCGCATCTCGGCATTCCGCCATCGTGTCCGCCCGACCGTCCAGGAGCATGACGACCCACTCCCCGCGCTCGTCCGGGTCCTCGCTCATCGCCGGCACGGTCCAGTCCAGCCGGACGGCCGCCGCGCCGCGTCTGGGCCCGAGCGCCTCGTCCCAGTCCTCGTCTCGGTAAGCCGCGGTGCTCAGGTCGGAGTCCCAGCGATCCAGCGCCGCTTGCAGGCTCGACACGTCACCCGTCACGATCTCCGCGGTCATGGCCACCGCCGAAGGCGGGTACGGCGCCTCGGACTCCCTCGCCACCAGGGCGGCGCCGACGGCGGTTGCGGCGACGGCGACGAGACCCGCGGCAGCCCGCCGTACACGCACGCGACGTCTCGGCGGCGCTGCGTAAGCGTGACGTCCCATACCGGACCCTCCGGCGCCGCGCGGGCGCGCCTTGACGGCGACGAGCGGCACGCGACGCCCGACCACGTCCGGCGGCGACGCGCAACTAGGCTGCGGGCATCGGTCACGGCCCACAGCGAGGGAGGATGCAGTGCCCCGCGTCACCAGCGCCGACGTGGCCAGAGCGAGCGGGGTCTCCCGGACGACGGTCAGCTACGTCCTGAACGACAAGGACGGCGCCGCAATCCCCGAGGCGACCCGCCAGCGGGTGCGCGAGGCGGCGCAGCGGTTGGGCTATACGCCGTCCACGGCGGCCAGGATGCTGCGCACCGGGCGCAGCGACGTCGTGCTGTGCGTGCTGCCCGACTGGCCGATCGGCCCGGTCATCGACACGATGCTGGACCACCTGGCGAGGGAGCTCGCCGAGCGGGGCCTGTCCCTGTTGGTCCACCACCGGCGCGGGCCTCGGCCGCTGTCCGAGCTGTGGCGGGCGATGACGCCGCGCGCCGTCGTCGGGTTCACCGCGTTCGCACCCGAGGACCTGGACGCTATGCGACTAGCGGGCATCGACGTCCTCGGCACGATGCTGGACCAGGACCCCGACGCCCCCGGCGTCTTCTCCGTCTCCCAGAGCCGCATCGGTCGCCTGCAGGTCCAGCACCTGACGCAGCGCGGTCACCGCCGCATCGGCTATGCGGCGCCGACGGACTGCCGGGTTGCCGACTTCGCCGACCGCCGGCTTGCCGGCGTGCGGCTGGAGTGCGCCGACCTGGGCCTGGACGCCCCCGTCGTCGAGCGCGTCGACCTCGACCCGGAGTCCGCGGCCTCGGCCGTCCGGCACTGGCGGTCCGCCGCGCCCGCCGTGACCGCCGTGGCGGCCTACAACGACGACGTCGCGCTGGCGGTCCTGGCCGGCGCCAGGGCCGAGGGTCTCGTCGTCCCGCACGACCTGGCCGTCATCGGTGTGGACGACGTGCCGACATCCCGGCTCGCCGTCCCGGCGCTCACGACGGTGTCCCAGGCGGTGGAGGAGCAGGCTCGCTACCTGGGTGCGGCCGTCCTCGCCGAGCTCGACGGCCACGTCGCTCCGCCCGCGCGCCTCGGTGACGTGCTCGACGTCGTCGTCCGCGAGTCCACCTGACAGGACTGTACGGCGGTCGTGTCAGCGCGTGCGCCACGCCGGTCAACGAGTCACCGGGCCCGGACATGCCGGTGGGCCGGAGCTTTGAAGCTCCGGCCACCGGGTCGCGCGTTGCTCAGCCGTGCCGCAGGCTCACGGCGCGGGGTACTCCTCGACGTACACAGGAACGCCGATCCGCGACGTGTCCGCCGCGTCGCCCACGCCGTTGACGACGTGGTCGATCGTCCCGGCGCTGAGGTTGACCGTCATGATGTGGTGCAGCCGGACGCCCGGAGTCTCCGGCACCTCGAACCCGTTCTCGGTGTGGATCGACGGGTTGTTCTGGTTGTAGACGTAGACGCCGCCGCCGTAGAGCTCGTGCGTCCGGACCTGGTCGCCGACCTTGTAACCGGCCCAGCCCTCGACGCCGTCGTGCATCCACTCGGCCTGCGTCGGCGGGTCGTACGGGAGCTCGTTCTGGTAGAGGATCGTCGTGCCGTTCTCGCCGTTCCAGATGGTGTTGTACTCCTGGAAGTGCTCGACGAACAGGCCGGTCGCGGTCACGTTGTCGCCGTTCACGACGACGCCGTTGCGGCCGATGTTGGTGTTCCACCGCTCGGTGTCGCCCGAGAAGCCCTCGATGCCGTGGTCGGCGCGCCACACCCAGGTGTGGTCGATGAGGACGTTGTCGCTGTTGACCTCGAGCGCGATGTCGGCCCGGCCGATGTGCGGCCCGCCAACGCGGAAGTACACGTCAGAGAGCGTGGTCGGGTTGGCCGGGTCGTTGTTGCGGACGCCGTTGTTGCCGTTCTTGTTGCCGACCTGCAGCAGGACGGGGGACTCGACGGTGCCCGCGTCGACCGTGACACCGGCGATGACCACGCCGGGGACGTCGGCGACCTTGAGCGGGATGGCGCCCCCCACCGCGGTGAGCGTCGCGTGCCCGATGCCGAGGACCACCGTGTCGGGGCGCTTGACCGAGATGCTCTGCGCGACGTCGTACACGCCGGGGGTGAGGAGCAGGTGCTTGCCCCGGGCGAGCTGGTTGTTGATCTCCTGCACCGAGTCCGACGGCTTCGCGACGAAGAAGTCGGTGATCGGGACCGTGCGGCCCGGCGTCATGCCCTCGTCCCACGAGACGCCGCGGGTGTCGGTGTGCGCCGACGGCACGCGGACGTTGTAGCGGCCCGAGTCGTCGATGAACAGGTACGGCTTCTCACGGCTGATCGGCGTCGTGTCGAGCGTGGTGTACGGCGGGTTGGGGAACCCGGAGTCGTCGGGAGCGCCCTCGACGCCGGAGAAGACCTGGTTCCACACGCCGTTCGACCAGCCGGCCACCTTGCTGTTGCGGGTCAGCCACTGCTGCTGGGAGCCGTTGATGACGAACGGCATGCGCGAGTCGGCGATGTAGCCGCCGCTGGCGAAGTGCGGCCCGGCGGTGCAGTAGTCCATCAGCGAGAGGTTGCCGCCACTGACGTCGAGGCGGCGCATCGAGACGGCCTGGGAGACCGCCCAGAAGTTCGCCGAGGCGCGGCACCCGTCCTGGCCTGCGCCGTTGATCTGCAGGGAGAGGTTGGACAGCGTGCGCCAGAAGTTGACCAGCGCGATGCAGTTGCTCGTGCCGCCGTCGCCCAGGCAGCGGTTGTAGACCTCGACCTTGCCGTTGATGACGACGTCCGTGGGGGACGCGCCGAGCCCGGAGATCTCGGTGTAGTAGCCGACCTTTATCTGCAGCGGGTTCTCAGCGGTGCCGTAGGTGCCGGGCTTGAAGAGGTAGGCGAAGCGCTCGGTGCCCATCTCGTTGTCGACCTGCTTGGCGTGCGTGGCGTCCAGGGTCGCCTGGATCTCGTCGACCGGCATGCTGGGGTCGAAGATCGTCACGTTCGGCCCGAAGTCCGGGTTCGTGGCGCTCGTCGTGGGCTGCGGCGCGGCGGCGGCCGGGGTGCTCGTCACGGC
>JALYMU010000343.1 GCA_030773595.1 Actinomycetota bacterium
GCCCCACCCCGCCGCCCGCCGTCGCCCGCCTCGCAGGTCGGCGCCCGTCGCCCGCGGCCGGAGCCGGGGTCCCGTCGCGGGCGTAGCGTGGAGCCGTGCACGACGCGCGGGCCATGCTCGGACATCTCGCCGACGAGCCCCGGCTGCGGGTGTTCGCCGCGGTGCTGCTCGGTGCCGCCTCGGCCGAGGAGGTGGCGCGCCGCTCCGGCGTACCGGCACGTCAGGTGCCGCGCCTGCTCAGCCGACTCGAGTCGGCCGGGTTGGTGGCCCGCGAGGCCGGCAGGTGGCTCGCCCGGCCGGAGGTGCTGCGGTCCACCGTCGCGGCTGCGACGTCGGTGCCGGAGCCGATGGACCACGGGGTGAGCGACCCGGAGGAGGCGGCCGTCCTGCGCGCCTTCCTGCCCAACGGCCGCCTCGAGCGGATCCCCGCCGCGCGCTCGAAGCGACTCGTCGTGCTCGACCATGTCTGCCGGGTCTTCGAGCCCGGACAGCGCTACCCCGAGCGTGAGGTCGTCGCGATGCTGCGGGCGTTCCACGAGGACCACGCGGCCTTGCGGCGCTACCTGGTCGATGAGGGCTTCCTGAGCCGGGACCCCGAAGGGGTTTACTGGCGCTCCGGCGGTACGGTGGTGGTGTGAGCGGCACGCCGGACCGACCGGCGGGGGCCGGTCAGTCGCCCTCGTGACGCTCACGGGAGTGCAGCAGCCGCCGCAGGGACTCCAGCCGCGCGGGGTCGGCGTGGCCAGCGGCCACCCACGCGTCCAGGGCGCACTCCGGCTCGTCGTGCGAGCAGCTGCGAGGGCACTGCTCGGCGCCCGGCTGCAGGTCCGGGAAGGCTGACAGCACCCGGGACAGGTCGATGTGCGCCAGTCCGAAGCTGCGGATCCCCGGCGTGTCCACGACCCAGCCCTCGCCGTCGGGCAGCTCAAGTGCCACGGCCGAGGTCGACGTGTGCCGGCCCCGGCCGGTGACCTCGTTGACCGCGCCGGTCACCCGCCCGGCGCCGGGGACGAGCGCGTTGACCAGTGTGGACTTCCCCACGCCGGAGGACCCGACGAGCGCGGAGGTGCGGCCGCGCAACCGGTCGAGCAGCGGGGCGAGGTCCCCGCCTCGAGCGGTCACGACGTGAGGCACGTCCAGTGCCCGGAAGGTCGCGAGCAGAGCCTCGGGGGACACCAGGTCAGCCTTCGTCAGGCACAGCAGCGGTGCGATGCCCGCGTCGTACGCCGCAACCAGGCAGCGGTCGATCAGCCGCGGCTGCGGCGCGGGCTCGGCGAGGGCGGTGACCACGACGAGCTGGTCGACGTTGGCCACGACGACGCGCTCCACCGGGTCGACGTCGTCGGCGGTGCGCCGCAGGACCGAGCGGCGCGGGTGCACGCGCACGATGCGCGCGAGTGCGTCAGGACCACCGGACCGATCGCCGACGAGTCCCACCCGGTCACCGACCACGACACCCTTGCGGCCGAGCTCCCGGGCCTTCATTGCCACGACGTCGCCGGTCCCGACCCGGCAGGTGTAGCGCCCCCGGTCGACCGCGAGGACGAAGGCGTCGGTCGCGTCGTCATGATGTGGGCGGTCCTTGGTCCGCGGGCGGGACCCACGCCCGGGCCGGACGCGGACGTCGTCCTCGTCGTAGTCGCGCCGGCCGCGCCGGACCGGGCGGCTCAGCGAGTGCCGTCCAGCATCGCGGTCCACATGCCGACGAAGTCGGGCAGCGTCTTCGTCGTCGTGGCGACGTCCTCCACGCCGATGTCGCGGACGGCGAGGCCCAGCACGGCGGCGGCCTGAGCCATGCGGTGGTCGTGGTAGGTCCGCACGACCCCGCCGTGCAGTGGCCGCGGCCGGACGGTGAGACCGTCGGGCTCCTCGCGGACGTCACCGCCCAGCCGGTTGATCTCCGTCGCGAGGGCGCCGAGACGGTCGGTCTCGTGGTGGCGCAGGTGCGCGATGCCGCGCAACCGGCTCGGTGTCCTCGCCAGCGCGGCGAGCGCCGCCACGACCGGCGTGAGCTCGCCCACCTGCGACAGGTCGACGTCGATGCCGTCGAGCAGGCCGCTGCCCGTCACCGTCAGCCCGTCGGGGGTCAGCTCGGCCCGGCCGCCCATGCTGGTCAGCAAATGGCGCAGGGCATCGCCCGCCTGCGTGGTCGACGACGGCCATCCGGGGACCGTGACGGATCCTCCGGCCACCGCGGCGGCGGCGAGGAAGGGCGCGGCGTTGGACAGGTCGGGCTCGACGGCGACATCCCGCGCCACGACGGCACCCGGCTCTACCCGCCAGGTGTCGCGCTCGGTGTCGTCCACGTCGACACCGGCGCCGCGCAGCATGGCCATGGTCATGGCGATGTGCGGCGCCGAGGGCACCGGCGGACCGACATGGCGCACTGTCAGTCCCTTGCCGAAGTGAGACCCCGCGAGGAGCAGTGCGCTGACGAACTGCGAGGACGTCGACGCGTCGATCACGACCTCGCCGCCGTCGACCCCGCCGCTGCCGTGGACGACGAAGGGCAGCGCCCCGCGGCCGCCGTCGTCGATCTCGACGCCGAGCGCGCGCAGGGACGCGACGACGGGCCCCATCGGGCGCTCCCTGGCGCGCGGGTCGCCGTCGAAGCGCACCGGCCCGGACGCCAGCGCGGCCAGCGGGGGCACGAAGCGCATCACCGTCCCGGCCAGGCCGCAGTCCACGTCCGCGGGTCCTCGCAGCCGCCCCGGCGTGACCCGCCAGTCCTCGCCGTCGTCGCGCACGTCGGCGCCCAGCGCGACGAGCGCCGCTGCCATGAGACTCGTGTCCCGGCTGCGCAACGGCCGGCTCACTGTCGACGGCCCGTCCGCGAGTCCGGCGAGGACGAGTGCGCGGTTGGTGATGCTCTTGGACCCGGGAACGGTCACGACCGCGTCGACGGGCGTGTCGGCGTACGGCGCGCTCCAGATGTCCCGACCCATGCTCGCCAGCGTAGGCGAGCGGACCGACAGCGGCAGCCGCGTCCGGTGCGGCGGGCTTGCGCGGCGAAGGCCGCCCGCGGGATGCCGCGCGGTCACCGACCTGACGGAGGTTCCGGACACGGACGGGACACGACCGAACGCCTGGTGGTGGAGCAGCTGCCACGCGCCCGTAGGGCGGCGCCACAGCGAGCTCCGGCGGACCCGGCGCCCGTCGCGCGCGGTGACGTAGGTGACGAGTACGGCGTCCGCGTCGACGCGCGTCGCGGCGACCTCCACCGCCTCGACCGGCGTGGTGTCGGCGGGTTCCGCGGCGAGCGCCTCGACGATGTCGCGGCGGTTCCAGACCCGCCCGGAGGCGCCGACCTCCGTGAAGTGCGGGTCGAGCAGCGCCTCGACGGCGGCGCGCGAGCGGCGTACGGCCGGGGTCAGCAGGAAGACTCCAACGCGACGACCGCTGCGAGGTCCTCGCCGTCGTCTGCGGCCGCGTCCTCGTCGGGGGCAGGGCTCCCTGCGACGACCTCGACCTCGAAGCCGCCCGTGCTCTCCAGGTACGCGGCGTAGTGCTCGGGTCCGCCGGCGTGGGGATGCCGGTCGCCGAACAGCAGCGTCCAGCCATACGACGGCGCCTGCGCGGCGATCGCGTCCACCGCTGCCCGCCCGCCGGCCCAGAAGACGAGGTGGTTCACACCCTGGCGGCGGCGGTCGTGTCGCCCCGGGACCACGTCGGGACCGGCCTCGAGGACGACGTAGACCCACGCTTGCCGCCAGCTGCGCCCACATGGCCAGCGCGACTCCGACGCGAAGCCCAGCCGGGTCAGCAGCCAGTCCCACTCCTGCTCCGCGACGGCGAGGTCCTCGACCCACAGCTCGAGGTGGTGCAGCGGACCCGCCGACGTCCCGGCCCGCACGTCGCGCGGGCTCAGGCGGCGAGCCGCACGGGTGCGGCCTTGGCGGCGAGCTTCGCCTGCCGCGCCGCCATCCGGAGCTCCCGGCGTCCGGCGCGCAGCGCGTGGGCACCGGTCCGGCCGGCGTGGCGGGCGCGCCAGCCCAGCCCGGGGCGACCCTCGGTGTCGACGGCTGCGAGCAGCAGACCGCCCAGCATGCTGACGTTCTTGGTGAAGTGGATCTGGTGCTGCGCCCGCTGCGCGGGGTCCTCGTGCTCCCAGAACCGGTGGCCGGCCAGCGTCGTGGGGACGAGCGTGGCGGCCAGGGCGAGCGCGGACAGGCGGGGCAGCTTGCCCAGCGCGAGGAGCGCGCCGGCGCCGACCTGGACCGCAGCGTTGATCTTGACGAGCTGCTCCGGGTCGTCGGGGAGGTAGGGAATGCGCCGGGCCAGCGGCACGGTGACCGGCTCGGCCGCCGGCGCCTTCGGCGCCGGGTTGCGCAGCGAGTCGAGGCCTCCGGTGATGAAGACGGAGGCGAGCATCGGGCGGGCGACACGGCGTACGAGCGTCATGCGGGCCTGCCTTCCCGCACGGCACCACGGCGACACCGATCCGCCGCGACCGCGTCGCCCGGGACTGTCGCCCGGGACTGTCGCACGTCCGTGGCAGTCTGGCGCCATGTGCGGTCGCTACGCGTCGAGCCGGAGCCCCGAGGACCTCGTCGAGGAGTTCGAGGTGGACCGGGTGGCGGGCGAGCCGCCGCCGGCGTCGTACAACATCGCACCCACGGACCCGGTCGTCTCGGTGCTGGAGCGGGCGCCCCGGAAGGAGCCCGAGGCCGACGCCGAGCGAGTGCTGCGGGTGCTCCGCTGGGGCCTGGTGCCGTCGTGGGCCAAGGATCCCTCGATCGGCAGCCGGATGATCAACGCCCGGGTCGAGACGGTCCACGAGAAGCCCGCGTTCCGACGGCCGTTCGCCGCCCGCCGGTGCCTCCTGCCGGCGGACGGCTACTACGAGTGGTACACCTTCGATCGGCCCGCGCGCGAGGGCGGACGCCGGGCCACGACGCGCAAGCAGCCGTTCTTCATCCGGCCCCGAGACGGCGGCGTCCTCGCCATGGCCGGTCTCTACGAGCTGTGGCGCGATCCCGCGGCGGCAGAGGGTGCCGACCCGTGGCTGTGGACCTGCACGGTGATCACGACGACCGCCGAGGACGAGCTCGGGCGCATCCACGACCGCATGCCGATGATCGTCGAGCGGGAGCGGTACGACGCGTGGCTGGACCCCGCCAACGACGACCCTGACGCGCTGCGGGCGCTGCTGGTCCCGGCGGCGCCCGGACGACTGGAGGCCTACGCCGTGTCGACCGAGGTCAACAGCGTGCGCAACGACGGTCCGCAATTGGTGGCGCCGCTGCCCACCGAGGGCGAACCGGCCGAGAACGCCATCGAGGGTGGCGCCGACCGTGCGGCCCTGTTCTGAGCGATCGGTGCAGACACCGGTCGGGCCGGCGCGGGTGCTGGTGGACGGGCCCCCGGTCGACCGCCGCTGCGCCGCCACGCTTGTCCTCGGTCACGGGGCCGGCCGGGGAGCGGACGCCCGCGACCTCGCGGCGCTGGCGCAGGCGCTGCCCGAGTCGGGCATCGCGGTCGTCCGCGTCGAGCAGCCGTGGCGGGCGGCCGGGCGCCGGGTCGCGGCGCCGCCCCGGACGCTCGACATCGCATGGCGGGCCGTCCTGGAGGACCTGCGGGCCGCCGGGGACGTCCACGGACCGGTCGTGAGTGGTGGGCGCAGCGCCGGCGCCCGCGTCGCCTGCCGGACCGCTTCGGACACGGGCGCGGCCGGCGTCGTGGCGCTGGCGTTCCCACTCGAGCCTCCGGGCCGGCGTGGCGGGCGGCCGCGGTCCCGGCTGGACGAGCTGGTCGCCGTACCAGTGCCCTTGCTGGTCGTGCGGGGGGAGCGCGACGCGTTCGGCGGCGCTGCGCGGCTCGAGACCGTGGCGCAGGGCCGTTGGCCGGTGGCCGCGGTTCCGGCCGCCGACCACGGCTTCGCCGTCCTCAAGCGGTCCGGCGCCTCAGAGCAGGAGGCGCTCGCCTGCGTCGTCGACGCCGTCACGTCGTGGCTGGGGACCACCGTGCTGCCGACGGCGTCGTGAGGACGTGGAATGCGCGGCGTGCCGGCCGACGTTGGCATCGCCGTACGACGTCACCGCCCGGAGGTCTTTGCGTGTTCGTCACCACCGCCGCACGCCGCGGCGAGCTGCCCTCGGCCCTGTGGGCCGACTGGCCGGCCAGCGCAGGCTCGGCCCGCCCACTAGGCTCGTCGGTGATGACCGAGAACCAGACGGACGAGGAGCGCAGCGCGCGCTTCGAGCGCGATGCGCTGCAGTACCTCGACCAGCTCTACTCCGCGGCGCTGCGCATGACGCGCAACCCCGCCGATGCGGAAGACCTGGTGCAGGAGGCCTACGCCAAGGCCTACGGGTCGTTCCACCAGTTCCAGGAAGGGACCAACCTCAAGGCTTGGCTCTACCGGATCCTCACCAACGCCTTCATCAACACCTACCGCAAGCGTCAGCGTGAGCCCCAGCAGAGCGGTGCGGAGGAGATCGAGGACTGGCAGCTCGCCCGTGCCGAGTCGCACACCTCCACGGGGCTGCGCAGCGCCGAGACGGAGGCGCTGGACCACCTGCCTGACTCCGACGTCAAGGAGGCGCTGCAGGCGCTGCCCGAGGAATTCCGGATGGCGGTCTACTTCGCCGACGTCGAGGGCTTCTCCTACAAGCAGATCGCCGAGATCATGGGGACGCCGATCGGCACCGTGATGTCGCGCCTGCACCGCGGTCGCCGTCAGCTGCGCACGCTGCTCGAGGACTACGCCCGTGACCGGGGCCTCGTCCCCTCCGGGTCGAACGGCAAGGAGGCATCGTCGTGAGCTATGGCAAGCCGCACGACACCTCGTGCGCCGAGGTCATCGACCACCTCTACGAGTACCTCGACGGCGAGCTGCCGGACGGCGAATGTACGAAGATTCGCCGGCACCTCGACGACTGCTCGCCGTGCCTGCGCCAGTACGGCCTCGAGGAGGCGGTGAAGGCGCTGGTCAAGCGGTCGTGCGGCTGCGACGGGGCGCCGAAGGACCTGCGGGTGCGGGTGCTCGCGCGCATCCGAGAGGTGCGAGTCGAGATTCGGTCGGTGGACTGACCGCCGCGCTTCCGGTCGGAGGTGGCTCGGCGAGGTCGCCCGCGCCCGAGGCGCCGCCACACGGACCGCCCGGGAGACACGGACGAGGCACGGACGAGGCCCGGCACCTGTGCAACAGGGGCCGGGCCTCGTCGGTGTTGCCGGGCATGCTGGTTGTCCTGAAGTCGTCCTTGGAAGGCCGTCCTCGAGTTCCCGAGCTCAGGTGTTCGGACGCTTGCCGTGGTTCGCCTTGCTGTTGGCGCGTCCCTTGCGTCGCCGAGCTCTCTTCCCCATGACGCCTCCTCGTGTCCGTGAAACGACTACCGACGCGTCGGGAATGTCCCGGCGCCGCCTGCGGCCGGTCACGCGCGCTCGCGCCGTCCGTCGACCATGCTCCCACACGGCGTACCGTCGGCCTCCCGTGCGGGCGGGCGCCCCGGTGTCCGGCGGCGCATCGGCTGCGGGCGCAGGCCGGCGAGCACGAGCAGGCCCACACCCGACGCGACCAGGACGTCCCCTGCGGAGACGACCTCGGGTCGCACCGGCAGCGGGACGGGAATCACGTCGGCGAGCGCCCGCAGCCGGGTGTCCGCGTCGACGGGTTCGTGGCGAGGGTGCATCACGTCGCCCGCTTCGGCCGCCACGCCCGCGCGGTCGAGTGCGTCGCGGGAGACGGGCATCGCGCCGCCGTTGACCGCGACGGCGACCGCGTTGAGCACGAGTCCGGCTGCGACGAGCGGTACGCCGGGCCGGCCGGCGTTGCGGGCGAGGAAGGCAGCCGCGAGCACGGCGACCACGGTCAGCCCGGCGACGTAGGCCGGTCCGGGAGGTACCAGCACGCCCACCGCCACCTGGACCACCGCGGCCGCGACCAGCAGCACCGGCGTGCGCAGCGGCTGCCGGTCGAGCGGCGTGGCGG
>JALYMU010000344.1 GCA_030773595.1 Actinomycetota bacterium
GCCGGGGCTCGTCCGTGCGGGTTCGCGCGGGTGCGCGTCGGCGTCAGGGGGCGAGGACGAGGGAGAGCCGGCCGATGCCGTAGCCCGCGATCGTGACGTCCTGGTCCAGCCGCATGCCGAGGGTCCGCACGACCGCGGCGACGTCGTTCGGCGCGATCTCCCCGGGCGGGTACGACGCGTGCAGCCGCAGGTGCGGGGCGCCCGGCACGTTGAACAGCGCCGACATGATGTTCAGGACCTCGTAGAGGTTGTCCTGCAGCGACTTCGGCAGCTCGCGGTCCTCGATCGCCGCCTCCGCGCCGCCGACCGGGACGAGCCCGATCGCCGCCGAGCAGTAGGCCGCCATCGGCAGGTCCATGACCGCGAGCGCTGCCATGCGCATGGAGTCGTCGACGAACACCCCGACCGCGATGGGGTGCTTCTCCCCCGTCGGCACGGGGTCGGACGGCGCGACGGTGACGTCGCGGCCGAGCAGGTCGGTCAGCATGTCCTTGACCGGCTTCGGAGCCGGCAGGACCGTCGTACCGGTCATCGCCGCGTCAGCCGATCACGGGGTCGAGCACGTCGCGGAAGCTGTCCGCCGTGAACGGCTTGGCGATCAGGAACAGCGCGCCCGCCGCCTCGGCCTTCTCCCGCATCTCCGGCGACCCTTCCGAGGTGACGAAGCCGAACGGCACGGTGCTGCCCGCGCCGCGCAGTGCGGTGAGCAGCTCGATGCCGGTCATCTCGGGCATGTTCCAGTCGGACAGGACCAGGTCCGGCGACTCCTTCTGGACGAGCTCGAAGGCCTCGGCGCCGTTGGTCGCCTCGACGAGGTCGTGCCCGTCGAAGCCGGCCTGGCGCAGCGTTCGGGTGACGATCTGGCGCATCACGCGGCTGTCGTCGGCGATCAGAATCTTCATGGTGAGGGTCCCCTGAGATCGTCGTGTCGGGCGCGTTAGGAGGCGTGACCGCCGGCGTACACGGTGAACGTGACCGCGGCGTCGCGCCACACCGCGATGGCGCTGCAGACGCGGTGGGAGTCGGGCGTGCTGGTGCGGCTGTTGCCGCGCAGCACGAGCGGCAGGGACAGCGTGCTGGGCGAGGGCGCGAGGCTCTTGACGAACCCCCCGACCATGTTCGCCAGCTCCCCGAGGGAGTCGGTGACGTCCGCGTCGGTCACATCCGCCTCGTCCACCTCCATGAACGCGGCGGCGATGCCGGCGGACACCTCCGGCGCACACTCGATGATGAGGTGGCCCTCCCACGCCCCGGCGATGCTGATCACGGCGGTGACGTGGTCCCCGTCCGGGACCGGGAACGCACCCTCCGGCACGACGACGAGGTCGTTGCCCACGAAGGAGGTCCACACCTCCTCGATGATGCCGCCGACGTCGTCCATGGTCGGCTCGAAGACGGTGACCGTCATGCCACTGCTCCCGTCGGCGTGAGCCCGAGCAGACCGAGCTTGTCCACGATCGCGTCGGGCGTGAACGGCTTGATGACGTACTCATGGGCACCCGCGGCGAGCGCTCGCACGATCTGGCCGTGCTCGCTCTCGGTGGTGACCATCATCAGTGTGACCTGACGCAGCTCCGGACGGGAGCGCACGGACGTGACGAACTGCAGGCCGTCCATGACCGGCATGTTCCAGTCGACCAAGCAGATGTCGGGGACGCGCCCGCCGTCGATGACGTCGAGCGCTTCCTGACCGTGACCCGCCTCCGCCACCTCGAACCCCAGGCGCTCGAGAATGCGCCCGAGGATCTTCCGCATGACGCGGGAGTCGTCAATGACCAGCGCGAGCACGAGACTCACACACCTTTCCGTTGGTTGGGAACTGCGGACTTCGGGCGGTGGATGGAGGTGCGGCCGACAGCCACGCGCTCCCACTCCTCGTCGATGCCCAGGGTCGTCTCGGCGCTGCCGAGCACGAGGTAGCCGTCGGGGCGCATCACCGAGCGCACCCGCTGGAGGATCGTCCTCCTGGTCGCGGTGTCGAAGTAGATGAGGACGTTGCGAAGGAACACCACGTCGAAGGGAGCCATGGGCGGAAACGGCGCGGCGAGGTTGGCCTTGCGGTAGTCGACCATCGCGCGCAGCTCCGCTGAGATCTGCCACTCGGTTCCCTGGCGCTGGAAGTGGCGGACCAGCAGCGGCGCGGGCATGCCGCGGTTCATCTCGAGCTGGCTGTAGCGGCCGGCCTTGGCGCGGGCGATCATCTCGTCGGAGATGTCCGTGCCCAGGATCTCGGCGCGCCAGCCCTGCGGCCGCAGGTAGTCACCGATGACCATCGCGAGGCTGTACGCCTCCTGACCGCTGGAGCTCGCCGCGGACCAGAGCCGCAGGCGCCGCTCGGTGGTCCGGGCGCGCATGAGCTCCGGGAGGATCGTCGAGGTCATCGCGGTGAAGGGCTCGGAGTCGCGGAACCACGACGTCTCGTTGGTGGTCAGCGCGTCGACGATCCTGGCCTGCACCGTACGGTCGGGCTGGCGCTGCTGCTTCGCCACGAACTCGCTGACGTCGGCGACGCCGACCGTGCGGGCCAGCGGCAGCAACCGCGCCTCGACCAGGTACTCCTTGCCGGGCGCAAGGACGATCGCGGACTCGCGGCGGACCAGCTCGCTGACGTAGCTGAAGGCACTGGCCGACAGTGGCATGACGTCACCTCCTCGCCAGCGCAGCCGCGGGGCGACGGTGGGCCTCGATGCGGTCGCGGATGACACGCGCGATGTCGGACAGGGGCAGAACCTGGTCGGCGAGGCCGGCCTCGGCGACGGCGCCGGGCATGCCCCAGACCACGGAGGTGGCGGCGTCCTGCACGACGACGTGCCCGCCGGCCTCCTTGATCGGCTCGCAGCCGCGGCGGCTGTCGGCGCCCATGCCCGTGAGCACGACCGCGAGGGTCTCCCCGCCGTACACCCGGGCGAGGGACCGGAAGAGCACGTCGACGGCCGGCCGGCAGAAGTTCTCCGGCGGGGCGGCGTGCAGGCGGGTGCGCGGACCGTGGGGACCCTGGACCACCTCGAGGTGGTTGTCCCCGGGAGCGATGTAGATCGTCCCCGCGACGAGGTCCTGGCCGTCGGTCGCCTCGACCACCGTGAGCGCGCTCGTCCGGTCGAGCCGGTCGGCGAACAGCCGAGTGAAGACGGGCGGCATGTGCTGGACGACGACGACCGGCACGGGCAGGTTGGCCGGCAGCCCGGCGACGACCTTCGCGAAGGCCTCCGGGCCGCCGGTGGAGCAGCCCACACCGAGGACCTCCACCGGCCGCGCCTGGCCGGTCGAGCGCGGGAGGGCCGCCGGGCGCGCCGTCGGGGTCGGCCGACGGCTGGGCACGGGCGCGGCCACGTGGCTGCAGAGCGCGCGGATCTTCGGGGACCAGCTGCTGGCGGACGCTGGCGATGGACTCGGCCACGCTGCCGACGTTCGACGGCTTGGTGACGTAGTCCGACGCTCCGAGCGAGAGCGCCTCGAGCGTCGAGGTCGCACCGCGCTGGGTCAGCGTGCTGAACATGATGACCGGCAGACGCGGGTGTGTGCGGCGCAGGTGGCGCAGCGTCTCGAGGCCGTTCATCTCCGGCATCTCGATGTCGAGCGTCACCACGTCGGGGGCGACCTGCTCGAGCTTGCTGAGCGCCACCTTGCCGTTCGGGGCGGTGCCGACGACGCGGATGCCGGGCTCGCTCTCCAGCGCGGTCGTGACCAGCCGCCGGACGACGACGGAGTCGTCGACCACGAGCACCGAGATCTGCCCCATGCGGCCCGCCTCACGTGAAGTCCCGAGGTGCCGACGTACGGCGGCACTGCCGGTGGTCACCGGCACCAGGACTATCGGCGGGTCGGGGAAGGAGGTTGAGCGATCTGACCGGTTACCGGTGCCGTGCAGTCCGGACTACGGCCATGCCGTCAGGAGGTGGAGGGCCCGAGCGCCTCGACCCAGGGCCGCAGCAGCCCGTCGAGGACCGCCTCGTCGACGACGTCACGGACGGCGACCGCGTGGACCGCACCGCTCACGAGGTTCCACGTGCCGCCGGCGAGCTCGGACACCGGAACGCCGGCGGCGGACACTGCCTGGACGGCGAGCAGCTGGGCGGACGCCGCGGGACGCACCCGCCCGGACAGGTACACCGCCCAGGAGGCGTCGTGCACCGCCCGGGCCCACGTCCCGCCGCCCACGACCCGGGTCCGCTCCGCGGCCGCGGCGAGCCGGCGTACGTCGTCGGCGTCGACGCGGCGCAGCCGCGACACCATCGCG
>JALYMU010000345.1 GCA_030773595.1 Actinomycetota bacterium
GCCCACGGGCGCGCCGACGGCGCCCGGGCGCGTCCCGCGGCTGCTGGTGCTGCGAGCGCTGGGCCTCGGTGACCTCCTCACCGCCCTGCCCGCCCTGCGGGCCGTGCACCGACGCTGGCCCGACCACAGCCCGGTGCTCGCCGCCCCGGGACCCCTCGGCCGGTTCCTCGTCGAGGTCGGTGCCGCCGACGTCGCCGTCGACACCCGCGCGCTCGCCCCGGTCCCGTGGTCGGGACCGCCACCCGACGTCGCGGTCAACCTCCACGGCTGCGGGCCGCAGAGCCACCGCGCGCTCCTCGCGATGCGACCCGCGCAGATCCTCGCTTACGCCCACCGCGACGTCGCCGAGGTCCCCGGCCCTGCCTGGGACCCCGATGAGCACGAGGTCGACCGCTGGTGCCGGCTGCTCGCGACCGCGGGTGCGCCGGTGGACCCCACGGACATGCTCCTGCCCCCCGTCGGGACGCTCTCACCGGCACCCGAGGCGGTGGTGGTCCACCCCGGGGCGGCCTCAGGCTCACGGCGCTGGCCGGTCGACCGGTTCGCCGACGTGGCCCGGACGCTGCGGGCACGAGGCCTGGAGGTCGTCGTGACCGGCTCCGCGGAGGAGGCCCGGCTGGCCGGCGCGGTCGCCGAGGCCGCCGGGCTGCCGGCATCCGCGGTCCTCGCGGGGCGGACACCGCTGCCCGCTCTCGCGGCGTTGCTCCAGCACGCGCGGCTCCTGATCTGCGGGGACACCGGCGTCGGCCACCTCGGGACCGCGTGCGGGACTCCCACGGTGCACCTGTTCGGCCCGGAGCCTCCGGCCCGGTGGGGCCCCCGGATCCAGCCGGAGCGCCATGTACTGCTGTGGCACCCACTCGCACATGGCGGCGCGGGCGGCGGCGACCCGCACGCGGACACGCTCGACCCCGCGCTGGCTGCCGTCTCCGTCGGCGAGGTCCTCGACGCGGCGGGGCACCTGCTCGACCGGGCCCTCGGCGGGGCGGTGGCCTGAGCGCCCGTCCTCGGGTGCTGCACGCCGACGCGTCGTCCCGGCCGCGGGCTCGTCCCTGCCGCTGGCTCGTCCCTGCCGCTGGCTCGTCCCTGCCGCGGGCTCCGCCGCCACGTGGCCCGTCGTCGTACGGTTGCGGTCGTCGGCGGTCCCGCGTCGTCGAGCGGCTCGCCACCGCACCGAGTGAAGATGTGAGGCGCCACCATGCATCCTCTGATGCCGAGCGGGCCGATGGACGAGCAGCCGGAGGGCCTCAGCTACAGCGGCGTCCTGGTCCGGGCCCGGCGGGAGGACGTCCTGCGCCAGCTCGCCGACCTGCGCTTCAGCGGGTGGCTCGGCCCGCAGGAGGGCGACTGGGTGGGCGTCGTGCCCCTCGCCGAGACAGGTCCCGTCGCGGCCGGCCGGATGGAACTCGAGGGCCTGGGGGCCCAGCTCGCGCAGCGGCTGGAGTCGACCGCGATCTCGGCGTCGGTCCTGAGCGACCGCGTCCTGCGCCTGTCGGCCTGGGACGGGCCCGAGTCGCTGCTGCGCTACGTCAGCGACCCGTCCTTCGGCCTTCCCGACGCCGAGGACGTCTTCCCGGAGCCGGAAGGCGTCGAGGGAGCGCCCGCGCTGGCCACCCGGCTGGGCCGCCCGGAGTGCTCCGACGAGATCGTCGAGCGGTTGTCCGAGGTCCTCGACGAGGACAGCGAGATCGAGTCCGAGCGGCTGGCCTCTGTCCTGTCCATGCTGGAGCTGCCGCGGTGGATGGTGGCCGCCTCGTCCCTGCCGCGCGACGTGCCGGGCGGCCCGGGAGCCAAGGAGTTCCTTCGGCTCGGCGGGGGACGCGTAGGGATGGCCGGTCTCGCGGGCGCGTGGGCATTCCGTCTTCGCCGACGGGCGACCCGGCGCAGGGGCGCAGCGCAGACGGCCTGACCGCGCGAGCGGCTCCGCGCCGCTCGCGGTGCCTCAGCCCGTCCGGGCGTGTGCCGGCGTCGAGGCGCGCTGCGTCTGCTCCACGGGCGTGACGTCCGACGCTCCGGCCCGACGTAGCGCGCGGAGGAGAGGTCGAGCGTCTCGACCGGTGCGGGCCGTCCCAGGTGGTAGCCCTGGCCGTGACCGACGCCGACGCCCCGCAGCGCCTCCAGCTCCGGAACGGTCTCGATGCCCTCGGCCACGAGCACGGCGCCGCAGTCCTCGGCGAAGTGGGTCAGCGCACGGATGAGGGCCCGTCGCGCGGGGTCCACCGAGACCCCGCGAACGAGCGCGAGGTCGAGCCTGATGATGTCCGGGGCGAGGGCGAGCACGTGCTGCAGGCTCGCGTAGCCGGAGCCGGCGTCGTCCACGGCCAGGAGGATCCCGTCGCGGCGCAGCTCG
The DNA here is from genome assembly GCA_030773595.1 of Actinomycetota bacterium. GTDB lineage: Bacteria > Actinomycetota > Actinomycetes > JALYMU01 > JALYMU01 > JALYMU01. Next base: position 2,351 of record JALYMU010000345.1, read on the forward strand.
GCCACGCGCGCCACCAGCGCCGCGTAGTCGGTCACCTCGACGTGCTCGGTGAGCTCCACGACGACCCGGCCCCGCGGGACACCGGCGAGCGCGCCACGGAGCCGGGGGTCGAGGACCGCGTCCGGTGACGCGTTGACCGACAGGTACACGTGTGCGGGGAGGTGCTCGAGCAGCGCGACGGCCGCGGTGAGGGCGGCGACCTCCAACGCCACGCCGAGGCCGGCGCGCGCCGCGGCGGCGAAGATGTCCGCCGGACTGCCGGCATGGCCGGGGAAGCGCGCCAGCGCCTCGACGCCGACGACGTGCCCGTCGGCCAGCCGGACGATCGGCTGCGCCGCCATGGTGATGCCACCGGGCTCGAGTACGGCGCGAGGGTGTCGACGGTCGCCGCGCGCCTCGCCTCCTGCTCCGACAACCGGCCGAGCTGCTCGGCGACCAGCTCGGCGAGGACGCGCACGAAGGCGTGCTCGGACGGCCCGAGGTCCTCGCGGGCGTCGTGGGAGGTGCAGCACAACGCGCCGTACACCCGCCCGTTCGGCAGCACGAGCGGGACGCCGATGTAGGCCCCGATGCCGGCCTGCGCCGTCGCCGGAAGGGCGGCCGCGACCGGGTGCCGGGCCGCGTCCGACACGACTCCGGGCAGGTCTCCGGCGAGCACGTGGTGGCAGTAGCCGTCCTTCGCCGGCATCTCGGTGCCCTGCTGCCACCCGAAGGACTCGCAGTCGCCGTCGAGGTAGGCGAAGGTCTGGCGGTCACCCTCGAGCCGGGTCACGAAGGCGACGTCCATGGGGAGGTTCGCCCGCGCGATGCTCAGGATGCGCGCGATGGCGCGTAGCGGGTCCTCGGCGAGGACGTCGCGGGGCACGGACGGTCCCGGCTGCGCCGTCCCGAGTGGGTCGGACGTCGTCGCGCGCAGCGCGAGCACGGGCTCCGTCACAGCGCCCTCACCCTCGTCGCGACCGACCCTGACTCCGTCTCTCGGCACCGGCGAGAAGAACTTTGAGGCAACGTCGTCGCCGCGGACGCGTCGCGCTCAGGCCGCCGCCATCTCGCGCACAAACCACTCGAGGGTCCGCGCCAGCCCGGTCGGCCAGTCGACTCTCGGCTCCCACCCGAGCGCCTCGCGGGCGAGGGTCGTGTCGGGCCGGCGCACGGTCGGGTCGTCGACAGGCCGGTCGACGAACCGGATCTCCGACCGGGACGACGTCGCCTCGATCACGGCGTGCGCTATCTCCAGCACGCTCATCTCGTCCGGGTTGCCGATGTTGACCGGCCCCGGCAGGTCGCTGCCGGCGAGGGCGAGGATCCCGCTGACGAGGTCGTCGACGTAGCAGACGGAGCGGGTCTGGCTGCCGTTCCCGGCCACGGTGAGCGGTTCGCCGGCGAGCGCCTGGCGGAGGAACGTCGGGATCGCGCGGCCGTCGTCCGGGCGCATCCGAGGCCCGTAGGTGTTGAAGATCCGCACAATCGCGGTGTCGACGCCGCGGGCCGAACGGTACGCCGTGGTCATCGCCTCGGAGAACCGCTTGGCCTCGTCGTACACCCCACGGGGGCCGACCGGGTTGACGTGGCCCCAGTAGGACTCGGGCTGGGGGTGCACCTGCGGGTCGCCGTAGACCTCCGAGGTCGAGGCGAGGAGGAACCGCGCACCCTTTTCCTGCGCGAGACCGAGCGCGTGGTGCGTGCCGAGGCTGCCGACCTTCAGCGTCTCGATCGGGAGCTTGAGGTAGTCCACCGGCGAGGCCGGCGACGCGAAGTGCAGGACGAGGTCGACCTCGCCGGGCACGTGGACGAAGTCCGTGACATCGCAGCGGATGCAACGGAAGTGCGGATGGTCGCGCAGGTGCTCGATGTTGGCGGGGTTGCCGGTCAGGAAGTTGTCGAGGCAGACGACCGACGTCCCGGCGGCGAGCAGCGCCTCGCACAGGTGCGAGCCGAGAAATCCGGCTCCTCCGGTCACGACCGCGCGGGAGAACGTGCGGGGGACGCTCATGCGCCGACACCACGTCCGACGCGGGACGTCGTTCCCGTCGGATCGGCTTCCCGGCACAGGGCCGGCCACTGTCCCCGGTGTCGTCGGTGCATGAGCGTCCTTTCACGCGGCAGGCGGGCATCGTGCCATGTCCGCCTCGTCAGGTCGTCGAGCGCCCGGTCAACTTGTCGCGCAGACGGTCGACCAGCCCGACACCGGGCCCCACGAGCTTGTGGAACAGCTGGTTGTTCGGAGCAGCGGGGTGCGGGCGGGTCGGCGCGGCCTTCTTCGCCGTCTCGACCTTCTGCGCCATCGTGACGAGGTCCTCGTGCGGGATGTGCGCGCGCAGCCGCGGGAACTGGTCACGCTCCTCGTCCTCGATGTGGTCACGGAGGATCTCGTCGAGCCGGGTCAGCAGCTCGGTGAAGCGCGCGTCCGTCGGCTCGACCGCCTCCAGCTCCTTCATCGAGCGCTCGAGGTCCTTGTGCTCCTGCGTGTCGTGCTCGACGGCCTGCTCGCCGTCCGGGAGGTGCTTGCGCATCGCCGGGTAGACGTACATCTCCTCGGCCACGGAGTGGCGGACCAGCTCGCTGATGAGCATGTCGGTGAGGTCGCGCTTCTCCGACGGCTGGGTCGTCGTGAAGATGCGCGCCAGCAGCTCCTCGAACTCGCGGTGGTCGGTCTGCAGGACGGTGACGACGTCCTGGGCGGGCTCGGTCGGTGTGGTCATGGCTTCTCCTCGGTACGGCGGGGCGGGCGACGCAGGCGCGCCCCGCGCTCGGACGGCTTCGGCGTACGGCGGGAACGGCCGGCGCGTCAGTCGCGCTCGCGCGCGCCCTCACGGGTGCGTTCGGGGTCGACCTGGCGGCCGGGGTTGCGGCGGGTGTACTCCTCCTCCAGGGCCAGCATTCGCCGGGTGTGCGCGGACAGGGCGTCGTCCGAGCCGTGCAGGAAGGTCTCGTGCCGCATCCGGTGCAGGTTCGCCAGCTCGCGGAACAGATCCTCGTCGGTCAGCTCGGCCGGGTTCTTGCCGCCCGACTCCGTCGTGCCCTGGACGGACATCCGCGCCTCCTCCTCGTCGGTTCCGGCGCTCGCGAGGGCGAGCGCCGGTCGGTCCTGCCTTCTCGGGCTGCGCGCCTACCCCGCGCTCCGCGCTCTAAAGCCGGGCGGGCGCGCAGCCGGCGCTTCGGGCGACGGAGGCCGGAATCGCCGGCGGATGCCGCGAAGCCGGGCCCGAACCGCGGCGTGGCCGGAACGGGAGAGCCTGGCCGGGACGGCAGCCTCGGCGGGAAGCCCCCGTTCGGCGGCGTTCAGGTCCGGACGCGTCGGGCCGATGAAGGCATGAGGCTCGCGGTGTCGGCAGGAGGAGGCGGAACATGCGGGGGCGTGGTCTCGCCGCCGCCTGGATGACCGCCGTGGGACTGGCGGCGTGGCCGGTGACGGAG
>JALYMU010000346.1 GCA_030773595.1 Actinomycetota bacterium
ACCGTGGCCGGCGAGCCGGTCCAGCTCGCGTCGCCGCCGCTCGGCGAGCACGGCGGCGAGGTAGGCCTCCGCCGGGACGCCGGGTGGCGCGGGTGGCGCGACGGATGCGGCGACGGCCTCGGCCAGCCGGACACCCATCGACTGACGGATCGGCGGTGTCAGCTCCGGAGCGCGGGACACGAACTGACGCGCGGCCAGGGCGAGGTCGTCCGGCAGCCGGCTCAGGTCCAGCCCGGACGCCCAGCCGGCGAGACCCGGGGGCATGTGCGCGACCTGTCCCGCCACGGCGGGCGCCCGGTCTCGTACGACGACCGTGCCGGCGACCTGGTCTCCCAGCCGCTTGCCCTTGGCGGAGGCGAGCGAGGCGACCAGCGCGACGGATCCCGACGTGACCCAGACCTCGATCACGCCGACCAGCGCCCGCACGAGCGCATGACGCATGCGGATTGGTCCGCCGTCCTCACGCACCACCCGCAAGCCCAGCGCGAGCTTGCCGAGCGTCCGGCCGCGGGTCAGCGTCTCGCAGACCACGGGATAGCCGACGATCACCGCGACAGCGCCGGTCAGGCCGATGGCCGCGGCGAGCGCCTCGTCCACCGACTCCGCAACAAGTGAGAGCGCGAGCGCCAGCGCCACCAGCCCGGCACCCTGCGCCACCAGGTCGATGGCGAGCGCGAGCGAGCGGCTGGCGAGCCTGGCCAGGCGGACCTCGAGCACGACGGCGTCACCGGTGACGAGGTCGCTCACATCCCCTCCCCGTGTTGACCCACGTCGCTTCCCCCTCGACCGTCGCGCCGATGTCCCGGGCACGCTCGCACGGACCGCGTCGCAGGCTGGGGCCGCCGGCCCCGGCAGCAGGTTAGTCTGGCCGGGACATTCGGGCCTGGCCGCGCGATGGGGGCATGCGTGGACATCGACGCCTACGTCGCCGCGCACCGGCACGAGTGGGCGCGCCTCGCCGAGCTCACCCGCCGCGGCGGGCGCCTGCGCGGTGACGAGGTCGACGAGCTCGTGACGCTCTACCACCGGACGGCGACGCACCTGTCCGTCGTACGCTCCTCGTTCCCCGACCCGTCGCTGGTGGCGCGCCTGTCCCGGCTCGTCGCCGACGCTCGCGCGGCCGTCACGGGCTCGCACACGCCCGCCTGGCGGGACGCGGCGCGGTTCCTCACGGTTTCCTTTCCCGCCGCGGTCTACCGCGCGTGGCCGTGGTGGACCGGCGCCGCGGCGGCGTTCGTGCTCGTCGGGACCCTCGTCGGGTGGTGGGTGGCGGCCAACCCCGAGGTTCAGGCGACGATCGCCGCACCCGAGGAGATCCGTCAGCTGGTCGAGGTGGAGTTCGAGGAGTACTACTCCTCCCACCCCGCCGGGTCCTTCGCCGCGCAGGTCTGGACCAACAACGCCTGGGTCGCGGCGATGTCCATCGCGGGTGGTGTCCTGCTCGGCCTGCCGGTCCTGTGGGTGCTCTGGCAGAACGCGCTCAACGTCGGCATCGCCGGCGGGCTGATGGCCGCGAACGGACGTGCGGGGCTGTTCTTCGGGCTGATCCTGCCGCACGGGCTGCTCGAGCTCACCGCCGTCTTCATCGCGGCCGGAGTCGGGCTGCGGATCGGCTGGACGGTGGTCGACCCCGGGCCGCGCACGCGCAGCCGCGCGCTGGCCGAGGAAGGCCGGGCCGCCGGAGGCGTCGTGCTGGGACTCGTCCTCGTCCTGCTGGTCTCCGGCGTGCTGGAGGCCTTCGTGACGCCCTCGCCGCTGCCGACGTGGGCGAGGATCGCTGTCGGCGCCGCCGTCGAGGCGGCGTTCCTCGCCTACGTCGTGGTGCTCGGACGCCGTGCCGTCGCGCACGGGGAGACAGGTGACCTGCGCCTGGGCGAGCGCGAGGACGTCGCGCCCGTCGCCGCCTGAGATCGTCCCGGGTGTGAGCCGGCGGCAGCGAGCGAGGAGCACGGCGGTGCGTCGGGCCAGGCGTCACAGCCGGCCGGCGGCCTTGAGCGCGAGGTAGCGGTCGGCCAACGCGGGCGGCAGGCGCTCCGGCGGCTCGTCGACCACCTCGACGCCCCGCCGCGCGAGCTGCTCGGTGACTCTGCGCCGCTCGGCGATGGCGCGGGTCGCTGCGGCGGCGGCGTAGACGGCCTCCGCATCGCCGCGCGCTGCGGCCATCGCCGCGACCGCCGGGTCCGCCACGGCCGCGACGAGCACCTGGTGGCGGCGCGTCAATGCCGGCAGGACCGGCAGCAGACCGTCCTCGACGGCGGCCGCGTCGAGGTTGGTGAGCAGCACGACCAGCGACCGGCGGGAGGCCTGAGCGAGGACCGACGCCACGAGTCCGCGGCCGTCAACCTCGACGAGCTCCGGCTCCAGCGGCGCCATGGCGCGCACGAGAGACGGCAGCAGGTCGGCTCGCCCGCCGCCCTCGACCCGCGCTCGCGTGTACCGGTCGTAGGCGAGCAGATCGACCCGGTCACCGGCGCGTGCGGCCAGCGCCGCAAGGAGCAGCGCGGCGTCCAACGACGCGTCCAGGCGCGGAGCGTCCCCGACCCGGCCGGCTGACGTACGGGAGGTGTCCAGGACGATCAGGACGTGCCGGTCGCGCTCGGGGCGCCACGTGCGGACGACGACGTCCGCGGCGCGGGCGGAGGCCCGCCAGTCGATCGAGCGCACGTCGTCGCCGATGACGTATTCCCGCAGCGTGTCGAACTCGGTGCCCTGTCCCCGGACCAGGACGGCCGTGCGGCCGTCGAGCTCGCGCAGCCGGGCGAGCTTGGCGGGCAGGTGCTTGCGCGAGGTGAACGGCGGCAGCACGCGCACCTGCCACGGAACGTCGTGGGACCCCTGTCGCGCGGCGAGCCCGAGCGGCCCGACGGCGCGGACGGTGACGCGGTGGGCGTGCCGGTCCCCGCGCCTGGTCGGTCGCAGCACCGTGGTGGCCCGGCGGCGCTCTGCGGGAGGTACGGCGACCGGGTGCCGGTCGTCGGCTGCGCCGGCCGAGGGCGGCCAGGCGTCGCGCACGACGCCCCGCAG
>JALYMU010000347.1 GCA_030773595.1 Actinomycetota bacterium
CACCCGAAGATCAAGCAGGAGCTCTTGCTCAACACCGTCGAGGTCGTCACCGGCGTCTGTACGACGGTCGCCGAGGCGGGGCAGGACCTGCAGGGCAGCATCGACGAGCTGCGCCGGGTGACCGACCCGCTGCGGGTCGAGCTGATGTGCGCGGGCACGCACCCGTTCAGCCGCTGGTCGAACCAGAAGGTGACGAACAAGCAGCGCTACGCCACGCTCATCGACCGCACGCAGTGGTGGGGCCGGCAGATGCTGATCTACGGCGTGCACGTCCACGTCGGCGTGGAGTCCCGGGACAAGGTCCTGCCGATCCTGAGCGGCCTGCTCGCCTACTACCCGCACCTGCAGGCGATCTCCGCGTCCTCGCCGTTCTGGGGTGGCGAGGACACCGGCTACGCCAGCAACCGCGCGCTGATGTTCCAGCAGCTCCCCACCGCCGGCCTGCCGTTCCAGTTCGACCGATGGGCGGAGTTCGAGCGTTACGTCGACGACATGCTCGTCACCGGCGTGATCGACGACCTGTCCGAGATCCGCTGGGACATCCGCCCGTCGTCCCGCCTCGGCACGATCGAGGTGCGGGTTTGTGACGGTCTGCCCACGATGCAGGAGGTCCTCGCGACCACGGCGCTGACCCAGTGCCTCGTCGAGCACCTCAGCAGCAAGCTCGACGCGGGGCAGGAGCTGACCACGCTGCCACCGTGGCACGTGCAGGAGAACAAGTGGCGCTCGGCGCGCTACGGCGTCGACGCCATCGTCATCCTCGACGCCGCGGGCCGGGAGCGGCTCGTGACCGAGGACCTGCACGACCTGGTCGACGAGCTCGAGCCCGTGGCCCGCCGGCTCGGCTGCGAGCGCGAGCTGCGGGACGTCGAGTCGATGGTCCGCGCGGGCGCGAGCTACCAGCGCCAGCGCGCGGTCGCGGCCGCCGCGGGAGGGGACCTGCCCGCCGTCGTCGACTCGCTCGTCGCCGAGATGCGGGCGGGCGTCCCGGCGTCGCGCCCGTAGCGCGCCCCGCACTGACCCGTCGTAGTCCGCGACGTGCCGGCATGGGGCAGGGCCACCGCCGTACGGGGTCGGCGCCCGCGCGGTTGGGCCGTGCCGCGCGAGGGAAGGCGCGCGTGGCGACGACGACGCGGAGGCGACGAATGAAGGCTCTGACCTGGCACGGCAAGCGGGACGTTCGGGTGGACACGGTCCCGGACCCGACTATCAAAGGTCCCGAGGACGTGATCGTCAAGATCACGACGACCGCCATCTGCGGCTCGGACCTGCACCTCTACGAGGTCCTCGGACCGTTCCTCGACGAGGGCGACATCCTCGGCCACGAGCCCATGGGCATCGTGCAGGAGGTCGGCAGCGAGGTCACCGCGGTCCGTCCCGGCGACCGCGTCGTCATCCCGTTCAACGTGTCGTGCGGCACGTGCTTCATGTGCGGGCAAGGGCTGCACTCCCAGTGCGAGACGACGCAGAACCACGAGCACGGCACGGGGGCGTCCCTGTTCGGCTACACCAAGCTCTACGGGCAGGTTCCCGGCGGGCAGGCGGAGTACCTCTGGGTTCCCTTCGGCAACACGCTGCCCATCAAGGTGCCCGACGGCCCGCCGGACGAGCGGTTCGTCTACCTCTCCGACGTGCTGCCCACCGCCTGGCAGGCGGTCGAGTACGCCGCGATCCCGCCCGGCGGCACGGTCGTCGTCCTCGGTCTCGGCCCGATTGGCGACATGTCCGCCCGAATCGCCATGCACCGCGGTGCCGGTCGGGTCATCGGCGTCGACCTGGTGCCCGCGCGGCTGGAGCGAGCGCGCCAGCGCGGTGTGGAGGTCCTCGACCTCAGCCAGCACGAGAGCGACCTCGGCGACGTCATCCGCGACATGACCGGCGGGCGCGGACCGGACTCCGTCATCGAGGCGGTCGGCATGGAGGCGCACGGCTCACCCGGGGCGAAGCTCGCCCACCAGGCCGTCTCACTGCTCCCGGACGCGCTGGGCAAGGCGATGATGGAGAAGTCCGGCGTCGACCGGCTCTTCGCCCTCTACTCCGCCATCGACATCGTCCGGCGCGGCGGCACCATCTCGATCTCAGGCGTGTACGGGGGGCAGACCGATCCCCTGCCGATGCTGACGATCTTCGACAAGCAGATTCAGCTCCGCATGGGCCAGGCGAACGTGCACCGCTGGGTGGACGACATCCTCCCGCTGCTCACCGACGAGGACCCGCTCGGCGTGGACGGGTTCCACACCCACCAGCTGCCGCTCGACGAGGCGCCGCGCGGCTACGAGATGTTCCAGAAGAAGGAGGACGACGTCGTGAAGATCCTCCTCAAGCCGTGAGCGACGTCGAGCGTCATTCCTGCGCGAGGTCCGCATGTGCCCGCACGCCGAGGGCCTCGCGCAGGAAGTGCAGCTGGTGGCGCAGCAGGCCTTCGGCCGTCGCCTCGTCGCCGAGCACGTGCGTGGCTCCGGACAGCGGCAGCACGTGGTGCGGGCGGCCGGCGGCGAGAAGCGCCGCGGACATCCGCAGCGTGTGGGCCACCACGACGTTGTCGTCCGCCACGCCGTGCACGAGCAGCAGAGGACGGCGGAGGCGGTGAGCGTCGGTGATGGGGGAGGACCGCTCGTACGCTTCGGGGCGCTCGGCGGGGTGTCCCAGGAACCGCTCCCGCCAGTGCGTGTCGTAGAGCCGCTGGTCGCTCGGTGCGGCTCCGGACACCGCTGCATGGAAAGTGTCCGGCATCCGCAGCACCGCGGCGGCGGCCAGCGTCCCGCCGTAGCTCCACCCGCGGATGGCAACGCGGTCGAGATCGAGGTCCGCGCAGTGCTCGACGGCTGCGTGCAGCGCGGTGACCTGGTCCTCCAGCGGAGCCGTGAGCGTGTCGCCGTGGACGGCCTTCTCCCATGCCGGTCCCCGTCCCGGCGTGCCACGGCCGTCCGCGACGACCACCGCGAATCCCGACTCGGCGAACCACTGCGCCTCGCACCGGGCGGCGTGGCGAGCGCGGGTCACCAGCTGCATCGCCGGCCCGGCGTACGGCGCCATCAGCACGGGCAGCGGCGTGCCCGCGTGGTGCCACGACGGCAGCACAAGGGCCGTGCGGATATCGAGGTCTCCGGCGCGGAGCCACTTCACACGAGCAGCGACGACCGGCTCACTGTCGAGTGACGCAATGCCGGTGTCGGCCTCATCCCGACGGCGGACCGCGACCTCGCGCCCCTGCTCGGTGTGCGAGGCGAGTACGACGGTCCCGCCTCTTCGTACACCGGTGTGCAGGCCCGGGCCGGCACTGAGCCGTTCGAGAGACCCGCCAGGCTGCCATGACCACACGTGCGTCTCGGTGGGCTCGTCACTGGCGAGGAACAGCACGCTGTCGCCGGTGGTGTCGATGACCTCGCGGACGTTGAGGCCCTCCGGCGTGACCGGCCGCCCGTCGACGAGCAGGCGGCGGGCTCCCTCGGTGTCGGCCGTGTGCACGAGCAACCCGGTGCCCGTCCGCACGGGCGTGCCCGGCACCAGCTCGACCCACGCGGCGTCGCGCTGCTCGTGCAGCAGCGCCGTGGAGCCCGTGTCCGGATCCACGGTGACCACCTGCAGGGTGCGCGGGTCGCGCGACTGCACCGCCACCAGCGGCCCGAACGCATCCCAGCCGGCGGCGGTGACGTACTCAAAGGCGTCCCGGTCCCACGAGACCTCGACCGAGCCACCCGCCACGTCGAGGGCGTGCAGCGTCACGTCCGCGTTCGCCGTGCCCGCGGCCGGATGGGCGATCGCGCGTGGCGGGCGTGCCGGCTGCGCCGGGTCCGTGACCCACCACCGCTGTACGGCGGAGGTGTCCACCCTCGCCGCGAGGAGGCGCGTCCCGTCGGGCGACCACCAGAAACCGCGCGTCCGGTGCATGGACTCCGCGGCGACATGCTCGGCCAGGCCCCAGACCACGTCGGGGCCGTCGGGACCGGCCAGGACGGCGTCGGTGCCGTCCTCAGCGAGACGACGCGCAGCGCACCGTCGCTGACGTAGGCGACGCGACTGCCCGTCGGGTCGACTCGGGGGTCGACAACGGGACCCTGCGTGGGTACGTGCCGCGGGCGGCTGTCGTCCCCTACCAGCCAGAGGTGTCCGTCAACCGCAGCGACCACCGTTCGCACGGCGGTGTCCGTGGCATAGGCGACGACTCCCGAGGACTGCTCCCGTGCGCGCTCCCGCCGTGCGCGCTCGGCCTCGGGCACGTCCCCGGTCGACCCCAGCATCTCCGGCGCGAGCAGCAGCGTCTCCCGGTCGCCGTCCAGCACCCACAGGCAGCTCGTCGCGTCCTCGCCACCACGCGTCCGCAGGAACAGGACCCGCCGCCCGTCCGGTGACACCGTGAAGGCTCGCGGTACGCCGAGCGTGAAGCGGCGCGTCCGGGCGAGCTGGCGGGGGAAGTCCTCGGTGTCCACCCGTGAACCCTGCCACCGGCGGGTACGCCCGCTGGGCGGCGCGTCGTCGTGCTGCGCTTGGATGCCAGGACCGCCCGACCGGAGGAGAAGCGCATGGCCACAGTCCTCGTCACCGGATCGACCGACGGCATCGGCCGCGAGACGGCGCGGATGCTGGCGGACGGCGGCCACCGCGTCGTGCTGCACGCCCGCAACGCCGAGCGCGCCGAGGTCGCACGCCAGGGTTTCCAGGACGGTGTCGACGTGGTGACCGGTGAGCTGACCTCGCTCGACTCGACCCGAAGGCTCGCCGAGCAGGCCGCGGCCGTCGGCCCCTTCGACGTAATCGTGCACAACGCCGGCATCGGCGGTGGCGCGAAGCAGCGCGAGGTGACCGGGGACGGGCTGGAGCGGATCTTCCAGGTCAACGTCCTCGCGCCCTACCTCCTGACCGCCCTTCTTCCGCCGCCGCAGCGGCTGGTCTACCTCACCTCCGGGCTGCAGAGCCAGGGAAGCCCGCACCTGGACGACCTCCAGTTCGAGAACCGCCCGTGGGACGGCATGCAGGCCTACTCCGACTCCAAGATGTGGGACGTCGTGCTCGCGTTCGCCGTCGCGCGGCTCTGGCCGGATGTCTTGAGCAACGCCGTGGACCCGGGGTGGATCCGGACCCGCATGGGCGGGCCGAACGCCCCGGGGGAGCTGCGCGAGGGCGCCGACACACAGGTCTGGCTCGCGACGAGCGACGAGCCGGCGGCCACCGTGACCGCGCGCTACTTCAAGAACCGCCAGGACCTGCGGGCGAACCCCGCGGCCTACGACGACGCGACGCAGGACGCGTTCCTCGACGCGTGTGCGGAGCTGACCGGCGTACGGGTCCCGCCGAGCGGCTCCGGCGCCTGAGCGGATCGGCACGCGGGCCTGCCGTCGGGTACGGCGGTGCGGCACAGTGGCGGCGTGACCGCGGAACCTGACGCCTACACCGCCGCCCTCGACCGTGCCGTCGTGCACGCCCGGAGGTGGCTCGCTGCCCTGCCGACGCGGAACGTCCCGCCCGAGCGGAGCGCCGAGGAGGTCCTCGCCGGCCTCGGCGGTCCGCTGCCGGACGGGCCGATCGACCCCGCCGCGGTGGTCGACCTGCTCGCCAGGCACGTCGAGCCTGGGCTGATGGCCATGCCGTCGGGCCGCTTCTTCGGCTGGGTCATCGGCGGGACGCTCCCCGCCGCGCTCGCCGCCGACTGGCTCACCTCGACGTGGGACCAGAACAGCGGCATGCGCTTCGCGACTCCGGGCACCGTCGCCGCCGAGGAGGCCGCGGCGGCCTGGGTCCTGGACCTGCTGGGACTGCCGGCGGACGCCGACGTCGGCTTCGTCACCGGTGCCACGATGGCCAACTTCACCGGCCTCGCCGCGGGGCGGCAGCACGTGCTCACCGCCTGCGGCTGGGACCTCGACCGGCTCGGTCTCACCGGCGCCCCGCGCGTGCGGGTGCTCGTCGGGGAGGAGCGGCACGGCACGGTGGACCTGGCCCTGCGCTACCTCGGCCTCGGAGCCCCGACGGCCGTCCCCGCCGACGACCAGGGCCGCATCCGGCTGGACACGCTCGAGGCGGCGCTCGGGGCCGGGGACGGGCCGGCGATCGTCTGCCTGCAGGCGGGCAACCTGCACTCGGGTGCCTTCGACCCGCTCGGCGCGGCGACGGCCCTCGCGCACGACCA
>JALYMU010000348.1 GCA_030773595.1 Actinomycetota bacterium
GCCGGGCACCGGCCGCGACAGCGACCGCGACGGGCGCGGCCCGGCCGAGCCGCCCCGCCTGAACCCCAAGTACACGTTCGAGACCTTCGTCATCGGCGCGAGCAACCGCTTCGCCCACGCCGCCGCGGTGGCGGTCTCCGAGGCGCCGGCCAAGGCGTACAACCCGCTGTTCATCTACGGGGAGAGCGGGCTCGGCAAGACCCACCTGCTGCACGCGATCGGGCACTACGGCGTGCACCTGTTCGCCGGTGCCCGGGTGCGCTACGTGAGCTCCGAGGAGTTCACCAACGACTTCATCAACTCGCTGCGCGACGACAAGGCGCAGGCGTTCCAGCGGCGCTACCGCGACGTCGACATCCTGCTCGTCGACGACATCCAGTTCCTGGAGAACAAGGAGCGCACGCAGGAGGAGTTCTTCCACACCTTCAACACGCTCTACAACGCCAACAAGCAGATCGTGATCTCCAGCGACCGGGCGCCCAAGCAGCTAGTCACGCTGGAGGACCGGCTCCGCTCGCGGTTCGAGTGGGGACTCATCACGGACGTGCAGCCGCCGGATCTCGAGACGCGCATCGCCATCCTGCGCAAGAAGGCGGCACAGGAGCGGCTCGCCGCACCGCCCGAGGTGCTGGAGTACATCGCGAGCAAGATCGCCACGAACATCCGGGAGCTCGAGGGCGCCCTCATCCGCGTCACGGCGTTCGCGAGCCTGAACCGCCAGGGCGTCGACCTCGCCCTCGCCGAGATCGTGCTCAAGGACCTCATCCCGGACGACAATGGGCCGGAGATCACGGCGGCCACGATCATGGCGCAGACCTCGGCGTACTTCGGCCTGTCCATGGAGGACCTCTGCGGTGCCTCACGCTCTCGTGTCCTGGTCCAGGCGCGACAGATCGCGATGTACCTCTGCCGAGAGCTGACCGACCTGTCCCTGCCGAAGATCGGACAGCAGTTCGGCGGGCGGGACCACACCACGGTGATGCACGCGGACCGCAAGATCCGCCAGCTGATGAGTGAACGGCGCTCGACGTTCAATCAGGTCACCGAGCTGACCAACCGGATCAAGTCCCAGGCACGGGGCAGTTGAGAGCCGACCAGCGTCACGAGGGCCGGCGTACGGCGTCCTGCGCGCCCGCTGGAAGGTGCGGCACGGAGCATGGTCGCGCCTCGGACCGGCGTCTCGCCACCCGCAGGCGCGCCCGCTGCGCCGACCCAGCCTCCGCCCGAGGCGCCACGGCGCACGTTCCGCAGCGCACGTCGCCGGACCTGATCAGCGGTACACAACGTGTGGACAACTCTGTGGACCGACGGCTCCCGGCCGGGGACGTGCTGGGGGCGGCCCGACGACGGACGGCCTCGGTTCACACGCCGCGGAGGTTGTCGGCGTGGTCGCCAACACGGCTACGAGCATGTCGACGTGCCCCTGACCTGCACGGACGGGCCTTGTCCACAGTATCCACCGGCCCTATGACGACTCCTGGAGATGTCTTCCAGGAAGAAATCCCAACCACAAGACTCCCGCCGCCCGTCCTGGGGACGAACGAGCAGCGGGACACCAAAGCCCCCGGACCTCCGGCGGTTCCGGACCAGTGCACAACAGCCGGGCTCCGCCCGGCGTCCTACCCGTACGAAGGCGGTGTCTGGTGAAGATCCGGGTCGATCGTGACGCCCTGGCCGAGGCCGTGGCGTGGGCTGCCCGCAGCCTGCCGGCGCGCCCACCGGTCCCCGTCCTGGCCGGGTTGCTCCTCGAGGCGCACGAGGACGGCACGCTGGTCCTCGCCGGCTTCGACTACGAGGTCTCGGCCCGAGTGGAGATCGAGGCCGAGGTCGCCGATGCCGGTCGCGTCCTCGTCAGCGGTCGCCTGCTCGCCGAGATTTGCCGCAGTCTCCCGCCGCGGCCGGTCGACCTCGCCGTCGACGGTTCCAAGGTCGTCCTGCGGTGCGGCACTGCCCGGTTCACCCTGCTCACGCTGCCCGTCGAGGACTATCCGGCACTCCCTGAGATGCCAGGCTCCTCCGGGTCGGTCCCGGGCGAGGTGTTCTCCTCGGCGGTGAGCCAGGTCACCATCGCGGCGGGCCGTGACGACACGCTTCCCGTGCTCACCGGCGTCCGTGTCGAGATCGACGGCGAGGACGTCACGCTCTACGCGACCGACCGCTACCGTCTGGCCACCCGTCGGCTGCGCTGGCACCCCGAGCGCCCGGGCGAGACCGCCACGGTCCTCGTGCCGGCGAAGACCCTCGCCGACACGGCGCGCGCCCTCGGGTCCGCCCCGGTCACGATCGCCCTCGCCGCGGCGGGCGCCGGTGAGGGCATGGTGGGCTTCGAAGGCCAGGGACGGCGTACGACGACGCGCCTGCTGGACGGGGAGTTCCCCAAGGTCGCGTCGCTGTTCCCCGCCAGCTCCGCGACCGTCGCGATCGTCGAGACTGCGCCGTTCGCCGAGTCGGTCAAGCGGGTCGCCCTGGTCGCCGAGCGCAACACACCGATCCGTCTCGCCTTCGCCGACGGCGAGGTGACGCTCCAAGCAGGCACCGGTGACGAGGCGCAGGCTTCCGAGTCGATGGAGGCGGTCGTCGAAGGCGAGGACATCGCCGTCGCGTTCAACCCGACCTACCTCCTGGACGGGCTCGGCGCGCTCGACTCGCCGTACGCCAATCTCGCATTCACGACACCGGCCAAGCCGGCCGTCCTCAGCGGTCGTCCCGCGGTGGACGCCGACCCCGACGCCGACTACCGCTACCTGCTGATGCCGGTGCGCCTGTCGGGGTGACCGATAGCGTGATCGCAGCGACGCACCCGCGCGCAGGGGCGTCGCCGGCCGACGTCGTTGCGCGACGATCCCCCCGGACCGTGCCGGCGGTGCACAGATTCGGCGGCATCCACAGCGTCATCCACGAGAGAGGGACTCGCATGCACATCGGGCTGATCGGGCTGGGCAAGATGGGCGGCAACATGGCCGAGCGGTTGCGCCGTGGCGGCCACACCGTCATCGGGTTCGACCGCAGCCCCGACCTGCGTGACGTCGACTCCCTCGACGAGCTGGTGCAGGCGCTGCCCGCTCCACGAGTGATCTGGGTCATGGTCCCCGCCGGCGAGCCGACCAGGCAGACGATCGCGCACGTCGGCTCGCTGCTCGAGGCCGGCGACGTCGTCGTCGACGGGGGCAACTCCCGCTACACCGACGACCGCGTGCACGCCGAGCAGCTCGCCGGACGCGGCGTCGGGTACGTCGATGCGGGCGTCTCGGGTGGCGTGTGGGGTCTGGAGAACGGCTACGCGCTCATGGTCGGGGGCTCCGCGGAGGACGTCGCGAAGGTCCAACCCGCGTTCGACGCGCTGCGCCCGCCGGGCGAGGCCGGCTTCGTCCACGCCGGTCCGGTCGGCGCCGGGCACTTCGCGAAGATGGTCCACAACGGCATCGAGTACGGCATGATGCAGGCCTACGCCGAGGGCTACGAGCTCCTCGCCGCCGCGAAGGTCGTCGAGGACGTGCCCGGTGTCATGGCCTCCTGGACCCAGGGCACGGTCGTGCGGTCCTGGCTGCTCGACCTGCTGGTGCGCGCGCTGGAGGAGGACTCGACGCTCGACCGCATCCAGGGCTACGTCGAGGACTCCGGCGAGGGCCGCTGGACCGTCGAGGAGGCGATCAACCACTCCGTGCCGATGCCGGTCATCACCTCGGCGCTGTTCGCCCGCTTCGCCTCCCGCCAGGAGGACTCCCCGGCGATGAAGGCGGTCGCCGCCCTGCGCAACCAGTTTGGCGGCCACGCCATCCGCCAGGTGGCGAAGGGCGAGGCCGAGGCGCCGGCCTGACCCGCCCGGCGCAGCTGCGGGGTCCCGATGTACCTCAGCCACCTGTCGCTGGTCGACTTCCGGTCCTACGCCGGTGTCGAGCTCCCGCTCGACGCGGGCGTCACGACGCTGCTCGGTGCCAACGGAGAGGGCAAGACGAACCTCGTCGAGGCCGTCGGCTACCTCGCGACGCTCGGTTCGCACCGGGTGGCGACCGACGCGCCGCTGGTCCGGCTCGGTGCCGAGCGGGCGGTCGTGCGCGGGGCTGTCGTCCGTGACGGGCGCAGCACCCTGGTCGAGGTCGAGCTCACCCCCGGACGCGCGAACCGGGCGAGGATCAACCGGGCCCCGGTCCCCCGTCCCCGGGAGGTTCTCGGCGTCCTGCGCACGGTGCTGTTCGCACCGGAGGACCTCGCGCTGGTCAAGGGGGACCCGGGCGAGCGCCGCCGCTTCCTCGACGACCTGCTCGTGGCGCGCGCTCCACGGCTCGCGGGTGTCCGCCAGGACTACGACCGGGTGCTCAAGCAGCGCAACACGCTGTTGAAGACGGCCGGCGCGGCGGCCCGCTCCGGCGGCGGGCGGCATCTCGCGACGCTGGATGTCTGGGACTCCCAGCTCGCGCGCACCGGCGGCGAGCTGCTCGCCGCCCGGCTGGACCTGGTGGAGGCGCTGCGGCCGCTCGTGGACAAGGCCTACGCCGCTCTGGTCCCCGGACGGGGCGGTCCTGGGGCGGCGGGCGGACCGACGACGCTGGACTACCGCAGCACGCTGGGCGAGGAGGCGTCGGCGCCGGACCGCACCGCCTTGACCGAAGCGTTGCTCGCGGCGATGGCCGCCTCCCGGCGCGCGGAGCTCGAGCGCGGCGTGTCCCTCGTCGGCCCGCACCGCGACGACCTCGTCCTGGGGCTGGGGCCCCTTCCCGCGAAGGGCTACGCCAGCCACGGGGAGTCCTGGTCCTACGCCCTGGCCCTGCGCCTCGCGTCCTTTGACCTGCTGCGCGGCGAGGGCGGCGAGCCGGTCCTGCTCCTCGACGACGTCTTCGCCGAGCTCGACACCGACCGCCGCGACCGGCTCGCCGGACTCAGCGCGGCCGCCGAGCAGGTGCTCGTGACGGCGGCCGTGCCCGAGGACGTCCCGGCGTCCCTGCGGGGTGCCCGGGTCGAGGTCCGCGACGGGGAGGTACGCCGTGTCGGCTGACGACGCGGGCGCGACGCGGCATCCGCGTGACCGCGACCGCGCCGCGCGGATCACGGGGGACGGCACGGGGCCGTCGCTCCCCGTGCCGGGGTCCGTGCCGGGGTCCGTGCCGGGCTCCGTGCCGGCGTCGGGGGCAGGCT
>JALYMU010000349.1 GCA_030773595.1 Actinomycetota bacterium
GTACGACGGGGCGGCGGCGAGCCCGCCGTCCACCACACCGAGCACGGCCGCCCATGTGGCCGCCTGGACGGCCGTCGCCGCAGCAACCCAGGCCGGCCGCAGCAGCGCAACGCCGGACCCGGCGGCGAGCAGCGCGGTCAGCGGGGACGCGTCGGCCCGCGCGGTCAGGAGCACCTGCATCACCGACAACCCGAGGAGCGTCGACATGGACGCCGCGACGACGGCGTGGGCGTGCACCGGCGCGACGACGCGCATGCGCACCGCGACGGCCGCGCAGGTCGATACCAGGGCGCCGGCGGCGGCGACTGGGATCAGCGTCACGGCATAGGCGGCCCCGACGACGAGCGGCGTCGCCAGGGCGAGTACGGCGTGCACGCAGGCGACCGCGCCGAGGACCGCCGGCAGCGCCGCGGCCACGGCGGTGTCCAGGCGGGTGCCCTCAGCGCTCGTCACAGGAGGCGATGTCGACACGTGGACCGCACGTCTTGACCGCCGAAGGGCGCGATCACCTGGTGGGGCTACCCGCTCCAGGGCCTCGACCGACGGCCCGGCTCGGACCGGGCCCTCCACGACGGAGCCCCGCGACCGCGTCTGCGGTCCGGGGCTCGTCCGTGCAGTCCTGGGGTGGAGCTGAGGGGACTCGAACCCCTGACCCCCTCCATGCCATGGAGGTGCGCTACCAGCTGCGCTACAGCCCCGCCGCCCTTGCGGGCCTCGGCAGTCTACAGGGTCGCCTCCGCCGTACTCCAATTCGGCTGCCCGCCCCGGCTCACCCCTCGACCGTGAGGACGGGCTGCGGCAGCGTCCCCGCGTTGTGCTCGACCAGCCGCCACCCGCGCCGGCCCTCGACGAGCACGGACCAGCAGCAGTTGGACAGACCGCCGAGTGCCGACCAGTCCTGCGGCGCGAGTCCGAGCATCCGCCCGATCGCGACCCGCGCCGAGCCGCCGTGGGTGGCCACCACGAGCGTGCCCTCAGCCCGGAGCTGTGCGAGCGCCTCGTCGATCGCCGCCACCATCCGCGCCGCCACCTCCAGCCGCGTCTCGCCGCCGCCGGGCCGCAGTTCGGCGTCGCCGGCGTCCCAGGCCGCCACCTGGTCGGCGTACGCCGAGGCGATCTCGTCCGAGGTGAGCCCCTGCCACGTGCCGGCGAAGGTCTCGCGCAGCCGGGCGTCGTGGCGGACCCGCAGGTCGGTCAGCGCGGCGAGCTCCGCAGCGGTCGTCGCGGCGCGTTGCAGGTCCGAGGCGACGATCGCCGTAGGGCCCAGGCCGGCGAGCAGCGCGGCGGCCCGGCGGGCCTGCGCGAGGCCGGTGTCGTCGAGGGCGATGTCGGTCTGGCCCTGGAAGCGGCGGACATGGTTCCACGCCGTGCGGCCGTGCCGCCACAGCACGACCCGGCGCCCCTCGCTCAGCTGCCCACCCCGTCGCCGGACGGCCCGGACCGGCCGAGGCGCACCGACTCCGGCAGGGGTACGGCGGGACAGTCCTTCCATAGCCGTTCGAGGGCGTAGTAGACGCGGTCCTCGCCGTGCTGCACGTGCACGATGATGTCGATGAAGTCGAGCAGGACCCAGCGGCCCTCGCGCTCGCCCTCACGGCGGACCGGCTTCACCCCGGCCTTGAGCATCCGCTCCTGCACGGAGTCGACGATGGCGCGGACCTGGCGGTCGCTGGGTGCCGAGCAGATGACGAAGACGTCGGTGATGATGATCTGGTCGCTGACGTCGAAGGCGAGGATGTCGTCGGCGAGCTTGTCGGCAGCCGCCTCCGCGGCGGTCACGGCGAGCTCTCGGGCGCGGTCGGAGGCAGGCACGTCGGACTTTCCGGTCGGCGGTCGGAGGCCCAGCCTCTCACGACCGCACCGCCGTCACGGTACGACGGTCAGGGTTCGCCGTCCCGGCACCGACCCGGCGTCGGGACCCGCCGTCACCGCGAGCGCGACCGTGTCCCTCGCACTGCGCTTGGCGCGGTACACCGCGGCGTCGGCGGCCGCGAGCAGGGCCGAGGCGTCTCCCGGCTCGGTGGTCACGGCCACCCCGACGCTGACGGTGGCGCCGTGGCACGACAGCGCGCGTACGGCGTCACGTAGCCGGCGTGCGGTGGCCTCCGCGGCCGGCAGCGCGGTCGAGGGGAGCAGCAGGGCGAACTCGTCGCCGCCGAGCCGGGCCGCGGTGCCGTCGGCACGCGAGATCGACACCAGCGTGGCGCCGATGGAGGCCAGGACCTCGTCGACCGCGCCGTGACCGTAGGTGCCGTTGACGTGCTTGAAGCGGTCGACACCGACGACCAGGAGGGCGAGGGTCGCTCGCGGGCGGCGCAGGCGGCCGCCGCCTGGACCCGCTCGTGGAAGGCCCGCTGGTTCAGGCAGCCGGTCAGCCCGTCGCGCTCGGCGAGGACGGCGATCTCCGCGGCGTAGGCGGCGGTGCGCCGGTAGAGCAGCACGTGGTTGTACGACGCGAAGGCGCACGTCGCGGTCGAGACGACGAGCGTCAGCACGCCCGCGGTGACGTAGGCGAGCGAGGGGTCCCCCGACACGCCGGCAGGATCTCGCAGAGGGCGACGCCGGTCCGGGTCTGCCTACGCCAGAAGCGCATCTGGTGCTCGTCGGTCGCGAGAGTCCTCACCGTGATGGCGTCGAACCGGACGCGGGCCCGGTTGAGTGCTCGTCGGGCCTGTCGTCGAGGTAGAGCCGGTGCTTGGCGACGTACCGCACCACCCCGTCGGGCACGAGGTACCACACCGGCAGGCCGCGACGGACCCTGGTGCGGCAGTCGGTCGAGGAGATCGAGAGAGCGGGAACCTCCATGAGGCTGACCCGGTCCGCCGGCAGGCCGACGCCGCTCAGGGCGTGCCCCGGCCGCGTCACGCCGACGAAGTGGGCCAGCTCGAACAGCTCGTCGCTGGACTTCCAGGACAGGATCTGGGCCAGCGCGTCCGCCCCGGTGATGAAGAACAGCTCGGTCGACGCGCCGCGTTCGGCCCGCAGGTCGCGCAGCGTGTCCACGGTGTACGTCGGGCCGTCCCGGTCGATGTCGACGCGGCTCACGGTGAACCGGGGGTTGGACGCGGTCGCGACCACGGTCATGAGATAGCGGTGCTCGGCCGCGGTGACCGGCCGATCCCCCTTCTGCCACGGCACGCCGGTCGGGACGAACACCACCTCGTCGAGGGCGAACTCCGCCTGGACCTCGCTCGCGGCGACCAGGTGGCCGTGGTGCACGGGGTCGAACGTGCCGCCCATCACCCCGACGCGCCACGGGCGCGCCGCGTCGACGCCCACCGCGTCCTCCTCCCCGGCGCCCGGGCGGTCCGCCGTACAGGTGACCTTAGCGACGGCGCTCAGGTCGGCGCCGCCAGCTGCCGAAGACCGGGGGAGACACTCGTAGTCCGGAGGCTCACCCATGCGACGCGTCCACGTCGGCCGTCAGCCGATCTTCGACGGCAAGAACGCCGTCCACGGCTACGAGCTGCTGTTCCGCGCGGGCGAGGACGCGCTGGACTCCGGCCCGACTCCGGGCGACCTCGCCACGACGCAGGTGATCGTCAACACGTTCACGGAGTTCGGGCTGGACCGGCTGGTCGCGGACCGGCGCGCGTTCGTGAACGTCACGCGCCCGTTCGTGGTGGGCACGATGCCGATCCCGTTCGACCCGCAGCGCGCCGTCCTGGAGATCCTCGAGTCCATCCCCGCAGACGACGCCGTGCTGCGCGGGTGCGCGGAGCTGGCCGACCAGGGCTACGCACTCGCGCTCGACGACTTCGCCTGGGAGCCCGAGCGGCTGCCGCTGCTGCACCTTGCCGACTACGTCAAGGTCGTCACGAAGGGCATGGACCGCACCGCGCTGCGGATCGCGCTCGAGCGGATCAAGGGCTACGGCGCCCTCGCGATCGCCGAGCACGTCGAGGACGACGAGACGCTCCAGATCTGCCGCGAGCTCGGCTATGACCTGTTCCAGGGCCACGCGCTGCTGCGCCCCGACGTGGTGAGCGCGCAGTCGGTGTCCCCGTCGCACGTGTCCTGCCTGCAGCTGATGGCGCGCCTCGCCGACCCCGACATCTCCGTCGTCGACGTCGAGGACGTCGTGCGCACGGACCTCGCCCTCAACTACCGGGTCCTGCGCGCGGCCAACGCGGCGTCCACCGGGCTGGCCCGGCGGGTGGAGTCGATCCGCGACGCGCTCGTGCTCCTCGGCCTGCAGCGGCTGCGCTCCTGGTTGTTGCTGATGGTGCTCGCGGACTCCGGCTCCCCGAACGAGGAGGCCCTGAGCACCGCGATGACCCGCGCGCGCACGTGCGAGCTGCTGGCCGCCGAGCTGCGCGGGGTCCGGCCCGAGTCCGCCTTCGTCGTGGGCGTCCTCTCCGGCCTGGACCTCGTCCTCGGCATCCCGATGACGGCGGTCACGGAGCGGCTGCCGCTCGCCGACGACCTACGCGCGGCGCTCGTGGATCGCAAGGGACCGCTCGGCCAGGTCCTCGACGCGGTGCTCGCCTACGAGCGCGGCGACGACGCCGCGGTCGCGGCCGCGCCGTTCGACGCGTTCGAGCTCTCCCGGGCCTACCTCAGCGCCGTCGGCTGGTCCATCTCGATCTGCGACAGCGCCCTCAACGCCGCAGCGTGACCGGCCTCGCCCGCCGGCCCTGCGCGGCCGATCAGCGGTTGCGGTCGAACTGCCAGGTGATCGCGAGCAGCGCGCACAGCACGAGGAACGCCCCGATCCCGAGGACCAGCGGCGGCAACGGCAGCTCGCGGGCGTGCTCGACACCCTCCGCGGCGATCTGCTCGAGCGTCACCATGGCGCACCTCCGTGTCTGCTGTCCTGCTGGTCTGCCGCGTCCTGGCGCGTACCGGCGGGCTGGTCCTGCCGGTCGCGCGCCCACGGGCCGGCGGCCGGCGACGCCGCGTGCCGATCCCGGCGTACGGCGGAAGTCTCGCACGCCGCGGCCGAGGCACCACCGTCACGGTGCCCCGCCGCGACGCTGCGGCGCCGCGCGCGCGACCGTCCGGGTCAGGACGACGCCAGGGCGATCGGCATCGCGAGGCTGAGAAACCGGGCGCAGCGTCCGAGCAGGCAGCACACGGCGAAGTCGCCGCGGCGCATGCCCGCGGTGCCGGCGGCGACGCTGACGATCGCCAGCGGGGGTAGCCCGACGCTGGAGGACAGCAGGACGACGCCACTGCCCCTCCACCGCGAGCGCAGCATCTCCAGCGCCTTCTGCTGCCAGGGGCGGACCGGCCGGTCCTTGCGCCGCTTGCGGCGCACCGCACTGCCCCGACGGCCCGCTTCGTACACCAGGAGCTTGCCGGCGGTCTGGCCCAGCGCGACACCGACCGCCGCCACGACGACCAGCGCGGCCGAGAGCTTCAGGGCCGTGCCCGCGACGGCCGCCTCCGCGTTGACCACCGGGATCACTGCCGAGGCGAAGCCCACGCCGACGGACGCGGCGACCACGGACAGGGTGTTCAGCACCGGGGCCTCATCCGGCTGCGGCGTCAAGCCGGCACACCCGCCGGGCGGACCACAGCTTGAGGGCGAGCTGCGCCACGGCGACGAGGCCGGCCGCCGCAAGGGAGCCGGTGACCACGGCCAGCACCACGCCCGCCGTGTTGACCGCCTTCGCCGGCGGTGACCAGTTCAGCGCGTAGACGCGGGCGTCGACCACGGCGAAGTGGTTGGGGCTCAGGATCGGCCAGCGCAGGAAGGACAGCGACAGCGCGCAGTCGAGGACCATGAACTGCACCAGGAACACCGCGAGTGCCGGCCACAGGTGCGGCTGGATCGTGACCAGCCCGCCGACCAGGACCGCGCAGCAGGCACGGTCGCTCACGATGTCGAGGACCGCGCCCAGCCGGGTCTCCTCGTTCCTGCGCCGCGCGACCCAGCCGTCGAGGATGTCCCCGACCCAATAGACCGCGTAGGCGGCCACGAGCAGCGCGGCGTCGCCGCGGGGCAGCGCCCACAGCCCCAGGCCGACCGCCACCACCGTCCGCACGGCGGTGACGACGTTGGCCCAGGTGCCGATGGGCGCGCCACGCCACGTCAGGCCGGCTGCGACCGGCTGCCCGGTCGCCGACGGAACCGTCGCTGTCATGTCCCCCACCGACTTCCTGCCCCGATGCCTGCGCCAGCGCCTCCGACGTGCCGCACGGCGCGTTCCCGTTCTACCGGAGCGGCCACCCCGACCGGGATGCACTCGGGCACATCGGTCCGGCCACCCTGCCATGTCGGGCGGCCAGCGGAAGCGGCGACGCGCGCCCCGCTCGCCTGCGGGCTGCCCCGGCTCAGTCGTGGCGCTGCGGCGCGAAGGTCGCCACGGCGTGGGCGATGGCGGCGCCGTCGCCGGACCGGGTCACGTCCGCCTCCACGACCACGATCCGCCCGCCGGCCCGGCGTACCTGCGCGACCGCGTCGAGCTCGTCACCCTGCGCAGCCCCCTCGAGGTAGGTCACGTTGAGGGCGACCGTGACGCCGCGCCGCCCCTCCCCCAGCGCGGCGCTCACGGCGTTGGCCATCGCCGAGTCCACGAGCGTGGCGATGACGCCGCCGTGCACGGCGCCCATGGCGTTGAGGTGGCGGCCCTCGACCCGAAGGGTCAGGACGGCGTCGTGGCCCTCGCCCGCCGGACGCTCGGTGAGGCCGACGATGTCGCGGAAGTCGCTCATGGCTGCTGTGTGCCCCGCCCCGACGGTTTGTCACCGCGTCGGGCCGTACGCCGAAGGCGTCCTCAGCCGCGGACGTGGCCCTCGCCGACGGCGACCCACGTGGTGGAGGTCAGCTCGGGCAGTCCCATCGGGCCGCGGGCGTGCAGCTTCTGGGTCGAGATGCCGATCTCCGCGCCGAAGCCGAACTGCTCGCCGTCGGTGAACCGCGTCGACGCGTTGACCATGACCGCCGCCGAGTCGACCGTGGCCACGAACCGCCGCGCCGCCGACTGGGAGCGGGTCACGATCGCCTCCGTGTGCCCGGTCCCGTAGCGGCGGATGTGGCGGACGGCGTCCTCGATCGAGGGGACGACCCGGGCGGCGATGTCGAGGGAGAGGTACTCGGCGTACCAGTCGTCCTCGGTCGCCGGGACGACGTCACCGCCGGCGTACGACGCGACCTGCTCGTCGCCGTGGACGGTCACGCCGGCCTCCCGCAACGCGGGCAGAGCGCGCGGGAGGAACTCCGCCGCGACGTCCTCGTGGACGAGCAGCGTCTCGGCGGCGTTGCAGACGCTGGGCCGTGAGGTCTTGGCATTGACCAGGATGCGTACGGCGGTGTCGACATCGGCGTCCGCGTCGACGTAGACGTGGCAGGTGCCCGCGCCCGTCTCGATGACCGGCACCGTCGACTCCTCGACGACGGTGCGGATTAGGTCGGCCCCGCCGCGCGGGATGAGCACGTCGACCAGGCCGCGGGCCCGCATGAGGTGCTTGACCGACTCGCGGGTGTCGCTCGGGACGAGCTGGACGGCGTCGGCGGGCAGGCCGGCCCGGGTCAGGCCGTCGCGCAGGACGTCGACGATCGCGGCGTTGGAGCTGCGCGCCGAGGACGAGCCGCGCAGTAGCACGGCGTTGCCCGACTTCAGGCACAGGCCCGCAGCGTCGACGGTGACGTTGGGTCGGGCCTCGTAGATGATTCCGACCACGCCGAGCGGCACGCGGACCTGGCGCAGCTCGAGGCCGTTCGGGAGGCGGGAGCCGCGCACGACCTCCCCGACCGGGTCGGGCAGTGCGGCCACCTGGCGCAGCCCGTCGGCCATCGCGGCGATCCGCGCCGCGTCCAGGCGCAGCCGGTCCACGGTGGCGGCCGAGGTGCCGGCCTGCTCGGCACGAGCGACGTCCTCGGCGTTGGCGGCGAGGATCTGCGACGCGCGCTCGGCGAGGGCGTCGGCCAGCGAGCGCAGGCCCGCGTCCTTGGCCTCGCGAGTCAGCGGCGCGAGCGCGATCGAGGCCTCCCGGGCGCGCTGGCCGAGCTCGCGCACGAACGCGGCGACGCCGACCGGCGGCGCGGACGCCACGACGTCCGTGGCCAGTTTGCGCTCGGTGCCCTCGGTGCCGGTATCGCTCGCCATGGGCACCAGCGTAGGCAGCCGACCGGCGGCACGG
Source organism: Actinomycetota bacterium (assembly GCA_030773595.1). GTDB lineage: Bacteria > Actinomycetota > Actinomycetes > JALYMU01 > JALYMU01 > JALYMU01. The sequence continues at coordinate 8,089 of JALYMU010000349.1, forward strand.
GCGGACCGGACCGCATGCCGGGACACCGGCGTGGCGCCGCCGGCGTACGGACCGCGCCTGTGGCCCCCGCGTGCGCCGTCGGGTCAGAGCGGGAGCACGGCTCCTGCGGGCTCCAGCGCCGCCACCGCGGCCGGGGCGACGGCCCGCCGCTGGAACGTGTCGCGGTCGACGACCTCCAGCCCGACGACGCTCCACGGTGGCAGCCGGGCGCTGCTGCGGTGCTCTCCCCACAGCCGCAGCCCCATCGCCGCAGCGTCGTCGAGGCAGCTGGCCTGGTCCCAGTAGCGAAGCTCCACCCGGTCGGGCGCGTAGCGCAACGAGAGGAGGAACGGCTGCTCCTCCCCGAGCCGGCCGAGCGCAGCGCGCAGGAGCGGCACGTCGACAGGTGGCCCCGCGACGGTGACCGTCACGTGCCAGATCTGCGCCGTAACGTCTGCGCTGCCGTCACCCACAGGCGTTCCCCTCACGCGCGTCAGGGGCGCAACAGCACCAGGTCGTCGCGGTGGACGACCTCGCGCTGGTACGCCGGGCCGAGCTCCTGGGCCAGCTCGCGTGTCGACCGGCCGAGCAGCCCGGGAAGTTCCGTTGCATCAAAGTTGACCAGTCCGCGGGCCACCGCGTGACCGTTTTCGTCGAGAAGGTCGACCGGATCCCCCGCGGTGAAGGCCCCGTCGACGGCGGTCACTCCTGCGGGGAGCAGCGAGAGCCGGCGCTCGACGACCGCGCGGACGGCTCCGGCGTCGAGGCGCAGCGACCCGCGCGGGGTCGTGGCGTAGGCCAGCCAGAGCAACCGGGTCGACGTACGCCGGGGCGCCGCGGCGAACCACGTGCCGCAGTCCTCGCCGGCCAGTGCCGCGCCGGCCTGCGGCGCGGCTGCCAGCAGCACGGGCACACCGGCGCTGGTCGCGATCCTGGCCGCATCGACCTTCGTGACCATCCCGCCGGTGCCGACACCGGCCGGGCCTGACCCGCGCAGCGGCACGTCGGCGAGCTGGTCGAACTTGCGCACCTCGGCGATGCGGTGGGCGCCCGGCCGGCGGGGGTCGCCGTCGTAGAGCCCGTCGACGTCGGAGAGCAGCAGGAGCAGGTCGGCGTGCACAAGGTGCGCGACGAGGGCGGCGAGCCGGTCGTTGTCGCCGAAGCGGATCTCGTGGGTGGCGACGGTGTCGTTCTCGTTGACGACCGGCAGGACGCCCAGAGCCAGCAGGCGGTACAGCGTGCGCTGCGCGTTGCGGTAGTGCGTGCGCCGGATCACGTCCTCGGCGGTGAGCAGAACCTGTCCCACGGGGATGCCGGCCGCGGCGAAGGCCTCCGTGTAGCGGTGCACGAGAAGACCCTGACCGACACTCGCCGCGGCCTGCTGTGTCGCGAGGTCGCGCGGACGCCGGGCGAGCCGCAGCGGGGCCAGCCCCGCGGCGATCGCGCCGGAGGAGACGAGGACGACTTCGCCACCTCCCCGCAGCCGGGCTGCGACGACCTCGCAGAGCGCTTCGATGCGCTGGCCGTCGAGCCCACCGGAGGCGGCGGTGAGGGAGCTGCTACCGATCTTGACGACGACGCGGCGGGCGTCCTTGACCGCCGCTCGGGTCAACGGCCCTCCAGGCGCAGGTCGGTGCCGCGACGGCCCTGCGGGTGGTGAGCGGCCACGCCGAGCGTGGGCTCCCAGTCGAACACCACGGCGTCGTGCTCGGGACCGATGACGACTTCGACTCCTGCCTCGGCCCCCGCATCGACGAGCGCCTCCTCGACGCCGAGGCGGGCCAGCCGGTCGGCGAGGTAGCCCACCGCCTCGTCGTTGGTGAAGTCGGTCTGGCGGACCCAGCGCTCGGGCTTGTCGCCGCGGACGCGGAACGTGTCGCCCTCGCGAGTGACGGTGAAGCCCTCGTCGTCGACGGCGCGCGGGCGCAGCACGATGCGCGTCGCCTCGGGCGCGGGCGCTGCGGCGCGGGCGGCCTCGACCACCTCCGCCATCGCGAAGGCCAGCGGGCGCAGGCCGGCGTGCGTGGCGGCCGAGACCGCGAAGACGCGCAGTCCCCGCTCCTCGATCATCGGCGTGACCATCTCGGCGAGCTCCTGCGCCTCCGGGACGTCGACCTTGTTGAGCACGACCATGCGCGGGCGGTCGGCGAGCCCGCCGTAGGCGGCGAGCTCGGCCTCGATGACGTCGAGGTCGCTTACCGGGTCGCGACCCGGCTCGAGCGTGGCGCAGTCGAGGACGTGGACGAGCACGGCGCAGCGCTCGACGTGGCGCAGAAACTCCAGGCCGAGCCCGCGGCCCTCGCTCGCACCTGGGATGAGCCCGGGCACGTCGGCGACGGTGAAGCGGTGCTCGCCCACCTGGACCACGCCGAGGTTCGGCACGAGCGTCGTGAAGGGGTAGTCCGCGATCTTCGGCTTCGCGGCCGAGAGCGCCGCCACGAGGGAGGACTTGCCGGCGCTCGGATAGCCGACGAGTGCGACGTCGGCGACGGTCTTGAGCTCCAGGACGATGTCACCGCGCCAGCCCGGCTCGCCGAGGAGCGCGAACCCCGGAGCCTTGCGGCGCTGGGAGGCCAGCGCGGCGTTCCCGAGCCCGCCTCGGCCACCCTGCGCGAGGACGTAGCGGGTGCCCGCGCCGACGAGGTCGGCGAGCACCTCGCCGTCGACGGTGCGGACCACCGTGCCGTCCGGGACGGGCAGGACGAGGTCCTCGCCGTCGGCGCCGTTGCGGTGGCTGCCCTGACCGGGGCGCCCGCTGGTCGCGCGCCGGTGCGGCGAGTGGTGGTAGTCGAGCAGCGTGGTGGTGTTCGGGTCGACGACGAGAGCGACGTCCCCGCCGCGCCCGCCGTTGCCCCCGTCGGGCCCCCCCAGCGGCTTGAACTTCTCCCGGTGCACGGAGGCACAGCCGTGCCCGCCGTCGCCGGACGCGACGTGCAGGACGACACGGTCGACGAAGGTCGTCACGGTGCTTCTCCCTTGCCCGGAACGCGACGAGGGCGGGCCGTGTCCGGCCCGCCCTCGTCAGCTGTCTGTGTCGCGCGACGCGTGGAGACGGGCGTCACTCCGCCGGGACGATGTTGACGACCCGGCGCCCGCGACGGCTGCCGAACTCGACCGCACCGGCCGCCAGAGCGAACAGCGTGTCGTCCCCGCCGCGGCCGACGTTGTCCCCGGGGTGGAAGTGCGTGCCGCGCTGGCGGACGAGGATCTCGCCAGCGTTGACGACCTGACCGCCGAAGCGCTTCACGCCGAGACGCTGCGCGTTGGAGTCACGCCCGTTGCGGGTGGACGATGCGCCCTTCTTGTGTGCCATGGGGTGTCCTTCGCCTACTTCCCGGTCTCGATGCCGGTGACCTTGACCTGCGTGAGCTTCGACCGGTGGCCGAGCCGCTTCTTGTAACCGGTCTTGTTCCTGTACTTCAGGATGGTGATCTTGGGGCCCTTGGTGGCGGCAACAACCTCGGCCGTCACTGTGACGCCCGCGAGCGCCGCCGCGTCGCTGGTCACCTGACCCTCGTCGACGACGAGCAGCGCAGGCAGCTGCACGGTCGAGCCCGCCTCTCCCGCCACCCGGTCGATGACGAGGACGTCGCCGACGGCGACCTTCTCCTGCCGGCCGCCAGCGCGGACGATCGCGTACACCGTGGGACCACTCTTTCGTGTCGTTCGAGGGGCCGGCGCGGGAGTTCTCGCCGCGTCCGGAAGCGCGCCAGGCGCGCACCGGTCCCCCAGAGTACCGGACGGCCCGGGCAGAGGGTCAAACCGGTGGGCCGACGTCGTGACGCCATCCCGACGGTACGCCGGCGGTGCGCCATGCGGGTGAACCCTGCGCCTGCAAACGCGCCGGACGGGCCCCGGTCGCCACAGTCGCGGGCCACAGCGGCCGAGGACTCCAGGACGACCGAACCGACCGACGTCTAGGAGCCCCCGCCATGACGCCCGACCGCACGACCCTCGACCGAGATCCCGACGCGACGACGACGTCGCTCCGGCACGCCTTCCCCGTCGCCCTGCGCGCCAACGTCGCGCGCGCGGTCTTCGCCTGCCTGCTCGCCATCGGCATCACCGCACCGGTGGTGGCCGTCACCGGCCAGCCCTTCGCCGACGCGGCGATCGACTACGGCCGCGCGATCGAGTGGTACGCGCCGTACCAGTCCCAGAAGACCTGCTCGCCGACGGCCAAGCCGGGCACGACCAAGCTCGCGAACTACCTGATGCGGACCTACTCCGGCACGGGCAGCCTCGGCATCGTGCGCGCCTGCCGGGTCGGCGGCACGAGCGAGCACAAGGAAGGCCGCGCGTTCGACTGGCGGGTCAACTACTACGACACCACGCAGCGGGCCAAGGCGGAGGCGTTCCTCAAGTCCGTCCTCGCCAGCGACCGCTACGGCAACAAGCACGCGCTGGCGCGGCGCATGGGCCTGATGTACGTCATCTGGAACAAACGGATCTGGAGCGCCTACAACGCGAGTGCCGGCTGGCGCGCCTACACCGGCGCCTCGCCGCACCGCGACCACGTGCACATCTCGCTGAGCTGGGCGGGCGCCAACGGCACGACGTCCTTCTTCACCCGCAAGGTCACCGCGCCGGTCACCCCCACCCAGCCCGCGCCCAAGCCGTCCCCGACGGCGCCCACGCCGGCTCCTCGTCCCAGCGGTCCTCCGGTCCTCGACCAGAGCCGCCACCCGGACGTCGCGCTGCGCGTGCCCGCGACCGGCTCGAAGATCAAGACCAGGTTCTCGCTCAAGGCAGGACGGACCTACCGTCTCGTCGCGGCCGGGACCTACCGCTACGGAGCCGGGACGATGGCGGCCGACGCCTCCTGCAGCTGGCACCCCTACGACGACGCCGGCTGGGACCGGCGCTCCACCTGGGAGACCGTAGCGGGCGGGCACCTCGACCTCGTCGTCGACGGCGCGAGCGCCTGGCGCGCGCGTGACCCCCGCGAGGACGGCTGCGACTCGCAGAACGTCTATGTCTGGGACTTCCGTCCGGCGACGACCGGTCCCGTGACCCTGCAGGTGCGCGACGACTACTACGGCGACAACACCGGCCGGGTCGTCGTGCACGTCCTCGAGGCCGGCGCCGACGCCGACCGGGTCGCCGTACCTCGCCGGCCCGCTCCGGCTCCGGAGCCGCGGGCCCCGCGGACGCGCCTCACCGACGGGCCCTCGGTCCTGGAGGAGACCGTCACCGTGCCGTCGAACGTCCGGGCCGGCGCGCTCACCGCGGGCGTGCTCGAGGCGGGCGTCGCCTACCGCGTCGAGGTCTCGGGCGTGTTCGACTACGGAGAGGGCAGCGCGGACGCGGAGTGCACGCGAGCCGGCCAGGCGTCCTCGTGGCGGCGGGACCGCACTCAGAACCCGCTGCACGTCGACCGCGACCACCTCGACCTCTACGTCGACGGCAACGACGTACTCTCCGAGCCGGTCCAGGACACCGGCGACCGGTGCAACGGTGCCGACCACACCTACGGGTCGGTCTACCGACCGGACGAGACCGGACGCGCCCGCTTCCGGGTGTGGGACCCCTACATCAGCGACAACACGGGCTCGCTCACGGTGCGGCTGACCCGCCTCGACGGTGTCCCCGAGCCGACCCGGCCCGAGGACCTCGTTACCGAGGGGACGCCACTGACCGACGAGACCGTGGTGGTCGACGCGGCCACGGGCACCGCTCGTACGGCGGGAACCCTCGAGCGGGACCGGCTCTACCGCATCACCGTGACCGGGACGTGGACGACCGGGTACGGCGAGGCCGACGCCGAGTGCTCGACCTCGGCGCTGTGGACGGGTTGGCGTCGCGCCGGTGGCGTGCTCCCCGGCCGGTCGTGGGAGGACCTGTTCGACGTCTACATGGGCAGCACGGACCTCCCGCTGGAGCCCACGGACGCCCCCCGAGGCACATGCTCGCCGAGCCACTCCTACGCGGTGACCGTGCGCGCCTCCGCCACCGGCGTGCGCGAGCTGGCCCTCTGGGACGTGGCGACGCGGGACAACACGGGGAGCCTGAACGTCCGGATCCAGGCGCTCTGACGGTGGTCGTCCTGGGGGGGCGGTCCGTCTCCCCGGGAGGGCTCGGCACCAGGACCCGGACGCCGACCGCTAACCGCCCGGCCCCTCACGGGGCCGGGCGGTTGCGTCATCGGGCCGCGTCGTCGGGCGAGCCCTGGGCTTGCCCTTGATCCTTTGGGCGTGTCGGCCGTGAGACACGCCGTCGGAGCCGGTCGAATCGACCAAACCATCTTCCAGCAGACGTCCGGTGTCAGCTCGCGGGTGAGGTGCGCCCCCGCGGGCGTCGCCGGGGCGGCGCCTTGCCGGAGGCGGCCGGGACGTCGTCGACGGCTTGCCCCTGGGGAGGAGTGAGGTCGCCCCCGCCGTCCGCGTCGGGCACGGGCCCCTCGGCCATGCGCGCCAGGGCCTGCTCATCCGGCGCCGCCGGGGCAGCATCGTCCGGCGGACCGTCCGTGCTCGCGAGCGCTCGGGCGGCCGGCTCCACCGGGTCCTCGACGGCGACGACGTCCCGCGCGGCGACCGATACGACGTCGTTGCCGCCGGACCCGTTTCCGCTGATCCGGTCAGCGCCGATCCCGCCGCCGATACTGCCCGAGGTCGAATTTGCGACCGGCGGAACTCCCGACGACGCAGCCGCCTCAGGGAACGGCGCGGCCGGGGCTGCCCCAGCACCGGGCGCGTCAGCGGTCGGCACCAGTGTGGTCGCCGGTGCGCTCGCGCCTCGCCGACGACGAGGACGGCTCGCGCGCACGGGCGGGTCGGCCGGGGCTGCGTCATCCTGGCCCACCGGAGCACCCACGACGCCGGAGAGCTCGGGTGCCGCGAGTCCGTCTGGCACGGCGTCGTTCCCGCCGACGCCTGCCCTGCCGCCGACGCCTGCCGTGCCGCCGGCGTCCGTCGCAACGGCCGCATCCCGGACGGCGTCCGTTGACCCGGCCGCAGCCTCGACCGCGACGTCCTTGACCGTGGCGGGCTCGTCGCGCGTCACGCCGCCGGCATCGGGCGTGCTCGCGTCAGGCTCGGGCGCGTCCGGCTCGGGCGCGACGTCGCTCGTGGCCTCGACGGCAGCGGACCGCGGCGCCGCGGCGACCGCGCGTACGACATCGGCAGGAGTCGGAACGCCACCGGCCCGCCCGCGGCGGGCGCTGCCCGGCTGGTCGTCCACGGGGTTCGTCGACACGAGCACGCCCCGGCCGTTGCAGCGCTCGCACGGCTCCGAAAACGCCTCGAGCAGCCCCTGCCCCACCCGCTTGCGCGTCATCTGGACGAGACCGAGCGAGGTCACCTCCGCGACCTGGTGCTTGGTCCGGTCCCGACCGAGGCACTCAAGCAGCCGTCGCAGCACAAGCTCGCGGTTGCTCTCCAGCACCATGTCGATGAAGTCGATGACGATGATCCCGCCGAGGTCGCGAAGCCGCAGCTGTCGGACGATCTCCTCGGCGGCCTCGATGTTGTTCTTGGTGACCGTCTCCTCGAGGTTCCCGCCCTTGCCGATGAACTTCCCGGTGTTGACGTCGACGACCACCATCGCCTCAGTGCGGTCGATCACCAGCGACCCGCCACTGGGGAGCCAGACCTTGCGGTCGAGGGCCTTCGCCAGCTGCTCGTCCACGCGGTAGGCGCCGAAGACGTCACGCTCCTCGGTCCACCGGGAGACCCGGTCGACGAGGTCCGGCGCGACGTGCGAGACGTAGGGATGGATGGTGTCCCACGCGTCGTCGCCGGACACGACGAGCCGGCTGAAGTCCTCGTTGAACACGTCACGGATCACGCGGACGGTCATGTCCGGCTCGCCGTACAGCAGCGCCGGTGCGGAGGACGACGAGGCCTTGCGGCTGATGTCCTCCCACTGCGCGCGCAGGCGCGTCACGTCGCGCGCAAGCTCCTCCTCGCTGGCACCTTCCGCCGCCGTGCGGACGATGACGCCGGCGTCCTCGGGCACCACCCGCTTGAGGATGCTCTTGAGCCGCGCCCGCTCCGTGTCGGGCAGCTTGCGGCTGATCCCAGTCATGGAGCCGTCGGGCACGTAGACGAGGTAGCGGCCCGGCAGCGACACCTGGCTGGTCAGCCGCGCGCCCTTGTGCCCGATTGGGTCCTTCGTCACCTGGACGAGCACGGGGTCCCCGGACTTGAGCGCCACCTCGATCCGCTTGGGCTGGCCCTCCAGCCCCGCGGCGTCCCAGTTCACCTCGCCGGCGTAGAGCACGCCGTTGCGGCCCTTGCTGATGTCGACGAACGCCGCCTCCATCGACGGCAGGACGTTCTGGACCCGGCCGAGGTACACGTTGCCCACGAACGACGACGCGGTGGCGCGGTTGACGTAGTGCTCGACGAGGATGCCGTCCTCGAGCACGCCGATCTGGGTCCGGTCCCCCGCCTGGCGGACCAGCATGACCCGCTCGACGGACTCCCGGCGCGCGAGGAACTCTGCCTCGGTGATGACCGGCACGCGCCGGCGCCCCTGCTCACGGCCTTCCCGGCGGCGCTGCTTCTTCGCCTCCAGACGGGTCGAGCCCTTCAGGGACTGGACCTCTCCGGCCTCGTCCGGGTCGCTGCCGCGGCGACCCCGGGCCTCGCGGACCACGGTGACGGCGGCAGGCGCGTCCTCGGCGTCGTCCGCACCTGCCC